>CAYUDZ010000104.1:0-10110 GCA_964443575.1 uncultured Chthoniobacteraceae bacterium
AGACAAGTGCCTCCCGCCAGTCGCAGCAGATGGCTTGTGATTTATTCGGGCTAGGCAGCGTAGCAGAAAGCACCGGGATCGTTTTGATATACTTGGCCACACTGGCAAGCAGCGGAGAAGATGTAGCAAAGTTCAAAAAGGACGGAAACCTGATTAAGTCATCCGGGGTGAAAACGTCCTGAAAAAAACTACGGTAGGCAGTCGGTTCTCGCAGAGCTTTACCGCCCCGCTCTGCTATGATCCGGTCAGACTCAGCCAACTTCTCATCTAAGTACGGAAGCGACATCGAGCGATCGATCGCCCAACCATCACCAATTTCTACAGCAGCTTCTACCGGCCGCCCGTTTTCTTCCAGCTATTCATCCAGCCGTTCATGGAATAATTGCTCCCTCCACTGCAATTGTTTGGCATAACGAACCCTGTTGTATCTACCGGCTTTTGCCATGGTCTTCTCGACACCCAGCTTAGAGAGGTGATTAGCGTGGTATTTTTTTGCGATGGCGACGGTACGTGCTGATGGTTGCTTCAGTTTCATGTGTCTATAAATCGTAGATTGTTTGCCAGCGGGTTAAGAATTCTAGACTAAAATTACCATGTTCAGGTGGACCAATCCCACTACTTTTCCAACCGCCAAATGGTATCCCCGTTCCGGCGTCGGCGGTCGATGCATTGAACTTTAGAATTCCGGCTTGCGCCTGCGGCTTTCAATGCCGTGCAAATCCGCAACTTGGTCGGAGCATGACTTCCACAGTTCACTGATAGAAGGCACTCCGGATTCTTTCCAGATGATAGTCAATTTCCCTGACCTCGCAGCTGCAAGCTTGGCTGACGCGGTCAAAAACGGCATCACCGTCTCCTCAGAATAGCCAAAAGTATGTTTAGCCCAACGCAACCCGTCATCCGAGACACCTGACTGCCATTCGCCCTGATACAAACCAGCTAAATTCTCTCTGGTAAGGATAATGTCAATCGGCAAATCAGCATCGGCCACCAGGCTATCCACGATGTTAATTTTAAGGAATAAATTGAGCTTTTGTCAGAGTTCATAAACATAGCGTCCGCCACCGGGTCCATTTAGGAGCGCTCCTCCATGTGCAAATATATTGCGGCAAAAAGCCTCGACTTCGTCACTAAGGTAGCCTTTACCCTGACGCTCGGAATCACGTCCAATAGCTCCACCGTACTCCTTACTAAAGACAATTTTGGAATTTTCTTCCAACGTCTCAAGAACTCGCAGGGCACAAGCGATTACTTCAGCGCCGACTCCTTCACCCTCCAATATTCCGATGTAGTAAGTATTGTCAGAGGGATTGAATGTCTTTTCGGGAAAGAGAATGTTTGAATACCTGTGCATATCTAAATTGGGAAGCAGGACTTTGGTCTTTTAGGCAGCCCGGGAGATTTTACCTATTGCTTCAATATTCTTACTTCAAGCGCCAGCAGGTGCTTATGCTTGCGCTTGCCCTCCAGTGTCCTTACCTGGATCACCTTACGCTGTAGCCCCTTGCGACCAGCAGGGTTGAATGTGGCAACGATCCGGCCGGCATCGCCGGGAGCCACTGCTTCCGGTTCCGCGCGGGCACCCATGCACCCGCACGACACTTTAATCTTGTCGATTGAGATCGATGAGTCACCGGTATTTTCAAACGGATAGGTGACAGTAACTACCCCGCTGGTGCCATCGGTTTCGGTCTCAACCAATTTATGCTCGAATTCAAGACCGGCAACTGCTGTCGCTGCCGATAGAATCACAGCCCATACCGCGCCCAATATTATTTGATTTCTGTTATTCACCTTCATCGTTGCAAATAGAATTCACCAACTTTCATTATCAGCAATGAAATTAATAAGCTAAATGACGATTTGTTCGAGTAACTGCTCCTGGAGCTGATGCATTTTGTTCCGCGACTCCGCGTTCCGGTCGTCGTAGCCATGGAGGTGAAGAAGCCCGTGGACGATATAGCGGCATAGCTCCTCCGTGAAGGGAATCCCATTCTCTCTGGCATATGCGGCGGCAGTTTCTGCACTGATCACGATCTCACCATGCTGAAAAGTAAGTACGTCGGTCGTTCCGTGGACGCCCGAAAACTGCTCATGCAATTCTGCCATTTCCGGATCATCGATAAAAATGACAACCAGCTCTGTTATTTCCTGTAGTACAGGTTCGCATTCGCCAACCGGTTGCGCGAGTATGGCAATACGTGCCGCCTCAGCAAACCGCTGTAGCTGTGCGGTATTAAGTTCAAATCCACTGCGGCTGATCACCTCTATTTGCGGCAAATTTTGCGAGTCGTCCATTCTGCTGTAATCGTAGTTGTTAGGCATGTTATAATACATTTACTATTTTGCCTATGTCACTTTGGAGCTTAGCTAACCCACAATTACAGAAACTGGTCGCTTACGAACCTGGTAAGCCAGTTGAAGATGTTGCCCGCGAACTGAACCTCGATCCGGATAAAATCGTCAAACTGGCATCCAACGAGAATCCGCTCGGGCCTTCGCCATTAGCGGTCGCCGCCATGAAAAAGGCGGTTGAGAACGCCCACTTCTACCCGGATGGTGGCGGTTATCACCTGCGTAATGCAATTGCCGAGCAAAACGATCTTGGCAGGGAGAATGTGATCCTTGGTAATGGTTCCAATGAGATTATCGAATTCATCGGCCATGGGTTTTTGAAGCCGGACGACGAAGTGGTAGTGGCCGACCACGCCTTCGTGGTTTACAAACTTATGGCCACGCTATTCGGGGCCAAGACAGTCGAGGTGCCCGACCCTGGATTTGTGCATGACTTGGACGCCATGGCGGACGCGATCACTCCACGCACCAGAGAAGTCTTTATTGCCAACCCTAACAACCCAACCGGGACCATGGTCGATGAAGCGGCCATCGTACGCTTTATGGCCAATGTGCCGGATCATGTCATTGTCGTTTTCGACGAGGCATATTATGAATTCCTGGAGAATCCGCCCAACACTTTGCGCTATATCAAAGAACGCCCGAATGTTATCATCCTGAGGACATTTTCCAAAATTCAGGGGTTGGCTGGGCTGCGCATTGGCTATGGTCTGGGCAGCAAAGAAATCATGGAGGTGCTCGCCAAATGCCGCCAACCATTTAATGCTAATGTGATCGCCCAAGCCGGTGCGCTGGCCGGGTTGCAGGACTTCGAACACCAGCAAAAAACACGTGAGATTACCAACTTGGGACGCACTTTCCTCGAAGCGGCATTCGCAGAACGCCAGCTCGAATTTGTTCCCAGTTCCGCAAATTTTGTTTTGGTAAAAGTCGGAGACGGTGATGCCGTATTTAAGGAACTGCTGCAGCGTGGTGTGATCGTCCGTGCAATGCGTGGATATAAGTTGCCGGAATGGATCCGTGTCTCGATCGGAACAAGGGAGCAAAACCAACGCTTTTTGGAGGAATTCGACCAGGTGCTGGCTAATGCAGCAAGCTGAGTCAGAGACGATTGCCGCGGTAGCCTCACCTCCCGGTGAGGGGGCAATTGCCCTGTTGAGGATCAGTGGCAGCACCGTAGACGATTTGCTCGCTAAGGCATTTCGCAGCACGAAATCACCGCTCGACTACCCGCGGCGGCAGGTGCTGGGGAGTATCATTCGCAGTGACGGCACGCTGGTCGACGAGGTGGTTGCATGCTACTATCCACGCCCGGCCAGCTATACCGGTGAAGATATGGCAGAGATCTGCTGCCACGGCGGTGCAGTTATTACCCGTATGGTGCTGGACACATTGCTTGCTGCAGGCGCGACCCCGGCGCGACCAGGTGAGTTCACCGAGCGTGCATTCATCAATGGTAAACTCGATATGACCCAGGCAGAAGCCGTCATGGATTTGATTTCGGCGCAGACGGAATTGGCTGCGCACGCAGCCAGCGAACAATTGCAGGGGATTCTAGGCAGGGATATTGTTTCCCTCAGGGACGATCTGCTGGCTACATTGGCAGAGTTAGAGGCCGGCATTGACTTTCCGGATGAAGACATTGCCCCGCAGTCACTGGACTCCATGGTCGGCACCCTCGAAACTACCTGTATTAAGTTGACCGCCTTGCTCGACACCGCGCAGCGTGGGCGAATCCTGCGTGAAGGTGCACGCCTGGTCATCTACGGCGCCCCCAATGTAGGAAAATCCAGCTTGCTCAATCGCCTGCTGGGTTACAAGCGGGCGATCGTCAGCGAGCAACCCGGAACCACCCGCGATGCCATCGAGGAGGTCATCAACCTTGGCGGTTATCCCGTGCGACTGGTCGATACCGCAGGGGTACGTAAATCCGGCGATTCCATCGAGCTAGAGGGCATGCAGTTCACACGCGAGCGGCTATCGACCGCCGACCTGGTTTTGTATATTGTCGACGCCAGCCAGCCACTGACTGCCTCACAACCAGAACCGGAAACAGCTGCCATGGTCCTGACAGTGCTGAACAAATGTGATCTCGGAATCCATCCCTACTGGCAAAATCACAGTGAAGTTCAAATCTCATGCCTCGACGGCACCGGTATGGAGCAACTGGAAAAACTGATCATTGATTCGATGCTGGGGCATACAGCCCGTGGCAGTTCCTCAGCTATCGCGATTAACGCCCGTCATCGTCATTGTTTAAGCAGGGCACTCGACCATTGCCAGAGTGTGCTTGCCGGGATTAAGGATAACAAGGAAGCTGAATTGGTTGCCATCGACTTGCGGGAAGCACTAGCCGCGTTGGGGGCAATCGTCGGTGATATCGATAACGAAGATTTGCTGGGAGAAATATTCTCCCGCTTTTGTATTGGTAAATAATTATGAGCGTAGTTTACCGGAGAGTCCTGCGGCCATTGATGTTCCTTATGGAGCCCGAGCAGGCACACAAATTTGCAGTTTTCTGGCTGCAGATACTGGCGCAGACACCCATCATCAGTGCGCTCGGTTGCAAAGCATTCCAGGTACATAACCCGAAGTCTGTGTTTGGGATCAACTTCCCCAACCCGGTCGGGCTGGCCGCCGGATTCGATAAAGATGCCGAGGCGTTGCCTGCCTGGGAAATGCTGGGCTTCGGGCACATCGAAATTGGCACGGTGACGGCAAAGGCCCAACCAGGCAACCCACAGCCACGCTGTTTCAGGTATCCTGCACGTCAGGCACTAATCAATCGCATGGGGTTCAATAATCAGGGAGCAAAGGCGATCGCCGCCAGGCTAAAAAATTATCAAGATACCGGACGTTGGCCAAAAATTCCTATCGGTATCAATATTGGTAAGTCTAAAGTGACTGAGCTTGCTGACGCCACATCCGATTATTTGTTTTCGTTTAACCTGCTGCAGGAGTATGCCGATTACTTCGTCGTCAATGTCAGCTCTCCCAACACCCCCGGATTGCGTTCACTGCAGGCCACCGATACGCTCAAGCCTTTGCTGGTAGCGCTGCATAAGGCCAACCAGACAAAGATTCCGATTTTGGTGAAAATTGCACCAGACCTTGAACAAGGAGAACTCGCTGCCATTGTGGAACTGGCACAGGAAACCGGCATGGCTGGCCTGATTGCAACAAATACTACGCTTGATCACTCCGCAATCAGTGAGTCAGATGACCAGCAAGGTGGTCTCAGCGGGCGCCCGCTAGCGCAAAAATCAACCGAGATCCTATCCTATATTACCAGTCATACCAGTCTGCCGGTGGTTGCTTCTGGTGGTGTGATGGATGTTGCAACCGCGCGCGATAAATTTGCTGCCGGCGCCAGCCTGGTACAACTTTACACCGGATTCATTTACTCCGGGCCGTCACTGATTAAGCAGATTGCTGCATTCGACAGATAATTTGCTTGCCGTCGTCCGAATTTTCCCATATCAGACAGATGTGAGCCTGACATCAGGCTCTTAACCAAAATCAAATAATTGATCATCAACAGGAGTAATCAATAAATGAAAAAACTAGTTCTATTAGCCGTTATTACAGCTATCGCTATCGGCCAGTCAGTAATGGCTGGAGAAACATACAAGACCACCAAAGAAGTTATTGAACCAGCACCAGTCGTGCCTTGCATCGACGGTGGTGAATTCATTCTCGGCCTGTTCGCCGGCGGTGTTATCGTCGAGAACACTCTGCAGGGATATGACGACAGCTTCGCTGGTGGTGTAGAAGCCCTCTATGCCGTTACCAGGAACCTGGTTGTAGGTGCTGAGTACTATGCATTCTCAAGTGAGCCCGCTCACTCCTATGCTGGTGTTGTGCAGGTACGCTTCCCGTTCGACTGCTTTGCACCTTATGTCTTCGGTACTGCCGGCGGCTTGGTTGACGGCAACAACAGCTTCGCAGTTGGTGCTGGTGGCGGTGTCGAATACCGCTTTGCACCTAGCGTAGGTGTTTTCACCGACGGTCGCTATGTTTGGGCCGATGGCTCTGACGAGCAGCACATCTTCATCCGTGGCGGTGTGCGCTTCGCATTCTAAATCTTAGAAGTATTTAGTTCTCAGTGCAGCCTGTCCCAATTGGGGCAGGCTGCTTTTTTTTGCCTGGTTGGCTAATATTTTATTTGATTAGCCCAAACCGCTCCCGGACGGACTTGAAGATTCAAGATCCAGTAGATCTGGAAAAATGAAATTTTGTAGAGTTGTAAGTAGCTTGGGTCAGCTGCGCTTCGCGCTCCAAGCGGCAATGTTATCTGCCTGTGCGGCAAACAATTCTTCGGTTGAATCGTGAATTTCAATCCCGGTGATCTCATCACCCTGGGCAATCGAATCGACGACTTGCTGGCCATCGCCTGACACTTCACCGAAAATGGCATGTTTGCCATCCAGCCAGGGCGTTGCCACATGGGTGATAAAAAACTGGCTGCCATTCGTGTTGGGTCCGGCATTGGCCATCGACAGCCGTCCCGGTTTATCGTGCAGCAGCGATGGATCGATCTCATCAGCGAACTTGTAGCCCGGGCCGCCACTACCGGAGCCGGTTGGGTCGCCACCCTGGACCATGAAGTCCGATATTACCCGGTGAAACTTGATGCCATCATAAAATCCGTCCGCAGCAAGACTCAGGAAGTTGGCTGCTGTCATGGGTACTTTCGAGGCAAAAATCGTTAAGCCTATATCTCCCTTGGAGGTCTTCATCGTGATGCTGATATCATTCATAATCTATTCTTTCTGAGGACTGATTTTTTAGTACAGGTCATCTGGTAAACTTGCCAGAGTTTCAACTTGTAATCAGATCGCTGATTTTGCAAAGGATTTCGCCAGTTTGTTGCGTAATTTGCGTGCTTCGTGGGTAAAAAAGATGAAAATTAATGCGCGCACCATCTGTCGATAGGACATGGGCGGGCATGTGTTATAAAATCGCCCCGCCCTCAATGCAGCAAAAACCTCATCAACACCAAATCCAGGCGCTAAATCAATCTCGGTAAAATAAGTGCCAAAGGTGCTCAACCGATGCGAATCAGATGTTGCGATGAATGCCTTACCTGCTGTTGTGGCAAGACTTTTTGCACGCCGGTTGGGATCGATATGCCGCGTGCGAAAATGGCACAGCTCGATCGCATCAAAACAATCAATTTCAGTGAAGACGCGTTTTCCAATTGACCCACCAAACTTATAAAATGGGTGCGGAGCCATCATCATGATACTGTCCTTGCGGCTTTGCCGAAGTTGTCGTAAGTCGGCAAACGAATCGACCGTTTGTGCCTCTGCCGGGCTAATATTCCATACCACGACATCACACCCATCGATCCGCAACTCAACAGACGGGATTAAGAGGATACCCAACTCATCAGCAAGTGCTGCCAAGTCATCTCGCCACAGGACTTTCCCGTGCAGGGTTATTGCAATAATCCCGAATCCGAGCTCAGCGGCTTTTTCAAGCAGCTGTGCCGCATCATAGTCGAGTATATCACACGGATCTTCTGATGTATGCAAATGGAGGTCCGCCTTAACGCGGCTCAGGCCACCAGTGGCTGGATCGTAATTACTGCTCAAGCTTACTTACCCCTTGCCGACAATTCGGGCACAACGCAATCGGTGACATAAGCTTCGACTGCCTGTTGCCAGCTACGGGGGGATTTTCCAGTCAACTCTGTGTAGCGCCCGGTTGCCAAGACGGTGTGGATCGGGCGGGCACCAACAAAGTTCTTCATTTCAGCTAGTTTGATGCCATGAACTTTAGTTGTTTTCAGCTTTATCCCGCCGGTGCTGGCAACTTTGAGGGCATACTCGCCATACTCGCGCCAGCTGGCTTCACCTGAATTACAGAGGTGGAGCAGGCCACCGGCATCATCACGGGCGAGTAACGGCTCCAGGTATCTGGCAAAATCCAGGGTGTAGGTGGGTGAGGAATATTTATCATCGATCGCCTCAACATGCTCATTATCACGTGCCCGATTAATGATCATGTCGATGAAACTGGGTCGGTCCGGACCAAATACCCAACTGACCCGAATAACCATGAAGGTAGAATCCACCTCCAGTACCTGTTCTTCTCCCAATAGCTTACTCTCACCATACACGCTGATGGGTGCCGCTTTGACCGACTCGTCCAACGGCCCCTTTTGCTTACCATCCAACACGTAATCGGTACTCACCTGAATCAAACGCGAGCCCTTCGCCTTACAAATTTCGGCCATACGTCCGGGTGCATCACCATTAACCAGTACTGCTTCTTCCCGGTTGCTTTCACAATAATCGACGTTAGTCAGTGCCGCACAATTAATGGCTACATCAAATTGCTGCGAGCGCAGTACCGTATCCACCGATTCCAATGAAGAGAGATCGATATCACCCCGCGCCAAGCCAACGCACTCATGCTGCGTGCTATACTCGCGAAATAAGGCTGCCCCAAGGCGACCGCCACTGCCAATAATCAGAATCTTCATTGCCCTAATTTCTCCTGGATTTTCTGCCACCACGCCCGGTTTTCAAGATACCAATCGACAGTTTGGTTTAAGCCATCTGAAAATTGATGAGCCGGCTGCCAGCCCAGCTCCTCACGAGCTTTGCGTGAATCGATTGCATATCTACGGTCATGCCCGAGCCTGTCCTCGACAAAATTGATTAAGCTTTCCGGCTTACCCAGGTGGTCGAGGATGCGTTTCACGACATCAATATTCTTTTCTTCCGAGTCTGCACCGATATTGTAGACTTCACCTGGCTGCCCTTCGAGCAGTGCATTCATCACTGCGGAGTTGTGATCATCAACATGGATCCAATCTCTTACGTTCAAACCATCGCCATAAACCGGCAGCGGCTCATCCTGCAACGCTTTGATAATCATCAGCGGGATCAACTTCTCAGGGTACTGGTATGGCCCGTAGTTGTTTGAACATCTGGTTATAATTACCTCCATGCCATAGGTTTTATGGTAGGCCAACGCCAGCAGGTCGGCAGCCGCTTTGCTGGATGAGTACGGGCTGCTCGGTTGGATCGGTGACTCTTCATTAAATCGCCCATGACTGCCAAGGGAGCCGTAAACTTCATCAGTAGATACCTGCAAAAATCGCTTCACCCCGTGACGGCGTGCTGCTTCAAGCAGTACATTGGTTCCCACCACATTGGTGTGGATGAAATTCTCCGGGCTGTCAATAGAACGATCAACATGCGACTCAGCAGCAAAATTGATAACTGCAAAATACTGATGGCTTTCAAAAATTGACTCTATTTGTGCTGCATTAGCAATGTCTGCATGGTGAAATTCATAACGCTCTGAATTATCCGCAGCTACATCCGCCAGGTTTTCCGGGTTGCCGGCATAGGTCAGCGCATCGACGTTGTTGACCAATGCCTGACGGTAATGACTCAACACGTATCGAATGAAATTTGACCCAATAAACCCACATCCTCCAGTAACTAGTAATCGCATACAGTTCTTTTAGTTCGTATTACACTGGGTTGCCAAGTCATACTTGCATTGCATGAGTTATTCAGAGCAAACCAATACCAAGTTTGTTTGCCAACGCTGTACCAATTGCTGCCGCTGGCCCGGTTTCGTGCGCCTGGGTAACGAGGAAATCTCGCGCATCAGTAACTACCTTAAGCTCAGTGAATTTGAGTTTATCCAGCAATATACCAGGTTGCGACCACAACGTACCGGCCTAGCCCGGATCAATCACAAACTTCGTAGCGAGACGCAGCGTGAGGTGCT
>CAYUDZ010000105.1:0-10072 GCA_964443575.1 uncultured Chthoniobacteraceae bacterium
GCGCCACATTAAAATCGCCGCAGCAGACAATCGGTTTCTTGCGCGCAAGTTTTTTCAGATATTTCAAAAATCCCGGATCCCACTCCTGTTCGCGATAACCCAGCCGTGCCAAATCCCGTTTGGAATTGGGCGTGTACACATTAATCACAAAGTGATCATCGAACTCGAGTGTCTGCACGCGCCCCTCGGGATCATCACCGGTACCATTCAATCCGGTGCTGACCTTGATGGGTTCTTGACGCGTGATCACTGCGGTACCCGAGTAGCCTTTGCGCTGTGCCGGGTTCCAAAAAATCTCGTAGCCGTCGGGCAATTCCAATTCTACCTGCTCCGGTGTCGCCTTGATTTCCTGCAGGCAAAAAAGATCCGGCTTAGCCCGGGTAAAGAAATCCAAAAATCCTTTTCCTAGCACGGCGCGCAGCCCGTTCACATTCCATGAGTAATAATTTAGCATTGCGGATGATTTTCTGTCGTTGATGCAGATATTCACTTGGAATATGCTGTCGCATCAAGACATGATGCTAAGCGATGTGTGGAATTTTTGGATTCACCGGTTTCGAGGACCCAGACCAAAACCTGCTGAAGAAGATGGCGGCCAAGTTGGTTCATCGTGGCCCGGATGGTGAAGGGCTATTTTCAAGGGGCCGCTTTTCGATGGGGATGCGGCGCCTGAGCATTATTGACCTCGATGGCGGCTGGCAGCCGATCTATAACGAAGATGAATCAATCGCCGTCTGCTACAACGGTGAAATCTACAACTATGTCGAGCTGACTGAGGAACTCCATCAGCTCGGCCATTCATTCCGTACCCATTCTGACACCGAGGTCATTGTTCATGCCTACGAGCAGTGGGGGACCTCCTGCCTCGAACGCTTCAATGGTATGTTTGGCTTTGCTTTGTACGATACCCGGCAACAACGGCTGTTCCTTGCCCGTGACCGCTGCGGCCAAAAACCTCTATACTACCATTGGAGCGGATCACGGTTGACTTTCGCCTCCGAGATCAAGGCGGTCATCCAGGCCGACTGGGTCGAGCGCGCGCCGAACCTGCAGGCTATTGATCCCTACCTGACCCTGCGCTACGTCCCGGAGCCGCAAACCATGTTCCAGGGGATCTTTACGCTACCCGCAGCACATTACATGATCCTGGAGAAAGGCGGCTCACCACGCATCGAGCGCTACTGGGATATTCAGTTGGCAGGTAACGCTGCCAAGTACCCGGACGACGAGCAAGCGCTCGAAATGGTGGAAAATCAGTTCCGCGAAGCGGTGCGCCTGGTGATGCGCAGCGACGTACCGGTCGGGGCCTACTTAAGTGCCGGGGTGGATTCATCGCTAGTGGTGGCGACCATGCGTGAATTCAATGATGATCTGCATACCTACTCGATTGGCTTCAATAGCCCGGGCGACGAAACCAAGGATGCAGCGGAAACCGCACGGCTGCTGGGTACCACCCACCATGAGATCCAATGCCAGCCATCCGACTTCGAGTACCTGCCGCAAATCGTCTACCACATGGACCGCCCGGTCGGCGATGCCCTGATCCTGGCCTTCTATAAACTGGCCCAGCAAACCGCCAAAGACCTGCGCGTGGTTGTCGGCGGCGAAGGTGCCGACGAAATCTTTGCCGGCTACAGTTTTCACAAAGTCATCCAAATAATCGAACAATACCGCAAGTTGGTACCCGGATTTGTCCACCATAGCCTGGCCATGCCGGCACTTAAGGCGACCCCATGGAAATTGCTCGATACATTCTTTGAATTTCCAGCAGCCCTCGGCGAACAGGGCAAATCCCGGCTGGTCGATTTCCTCGGCAATTACGACCGCCGCACCCTGTTCGAGAACTACATTTCATTAAAAACACTGTGCGGCAAAAACACCCGTGCCTCCCTCTACAGCGATGAATTCAAGGACCACTTGAGCAGTTCGTGGATCCCTGAGGTCCGTGACCATGGTAACCCGTTCCTCGACCGTCTGCTGAAACTGCAGTGGGACGAATGGTTGCAAGACTGGTGCATCATCCGCCAGGACAAGAATACCATGGCCCACTCGCTCGAATACCGCTTGCCGTTTCTCGACCACAACCTGATTGAACTGCTGTTCCGGCTGCCACCGCGACTCAAGGCCCGGGGAATGAAGGATAAGATCATCGAGCGCCGGTTGGCAGCTAAGCTGTTACCACCGCAGGTTGTTAACCGCCCCAAAAACCCGTTCTTTCTACCAATGGAGTTCTTTTTCGAACATCCACAAATCGGCGAATTGATCGCGCAAACACTGGATGCCGAGCACGTGCGCAAACGTGGCTATTTCGACCCGCAAGCGGTGGCCAATCTGCAGGCCCAAATGCCATCACGGGAATTCGTCGTACTCAAGCAGGTCATGGCCCTGGTCATCCTGGAACTCTGGCACCGCATTTTCATTGATGGCGAATCGCCCTAGCCCGCATCAATCACAAACTTCGTAGCGAGACGCAGCGTGAGGTGCTTGGATACAAGGCGGGCGCAGGATTTCGCTGTGAGCTGTATGAGTACATACTGACAGTGCCTGCTCAGGTAATGACCAACTGGTTTGCGGGCATGCAAGCTGAAGCCATAACGCCCACTCAATATCGTCTTGATTTGCAGGCGTGGCGCCAAGCCGAGACAACGCCTGGTTTTCGCGTCGGTAACTCCCAGAAATTGCACGTCAAGTTCAGTCAATAAATCTGCAACCTTACCCAGCGGCGTCGTGTTGGTTACATGATTGCTATGGGTAATCAGCGATTCCAGACGAATCCGGGATTCATCGATAACAACTGCACTGTCACGGGAGCTTTCTGCAGCTTGTGCCATAGCTTATGAATTTTATAACTTCTGCCTACGCTACACAGGTACCATGCATTCAATCAAACCAATTGTAATCCCGGTGAATATTGAAATTATGGCACCAGGGTCGAGTAGTCGATTGTGGTCAAGCGTTCCTGCTTACTACCCAACTTCGGGATACAATCGATCAAGGCGCTGGTATAGGTATGCTGCGGGTCATTCAGAACACGATCGCACGCACCATGTTCGACAATTTTGCCGCGGAACATGACCGCGACTTTATCGGCTATCCCGCGAATGATGCCAAAGTTATGCGTAATTAATAAGATTGCCATGCCCAGCTCCTGCTGCAGTTCGACCAGCAAATCGATAATTTGTGCCTGCGTCGTAACATCCAATGCGGTTGTCGGCTCATCGGCCACCAGGATATCCGGTTTACAACTAAGGGCCATGGCAATCATGGCCCGTTGCTGCATGCCACCACTGAGCTGAAAAGGATAATCATGCATGCGCTTTTCCGGGTCCACGATACCCACCCGGTACAGCCAGTTGATAATTTCCTTATCGATATCCTCGACATCATCCCGATGCAGTTGGATTGCCTCTGCGATCTGGCTGCGGATGGAAAAAACCGGGTTGAGTGAAGTGGATGGCTCCTGGAAGATGTATGCGATACGACCACCGCGAATTCTACGCAATGATTTAGGATCCATTCCGTTCACTTCCTCACCGTCGAGAAGTACCTTACCGGAAACTATGCGTGCCGGCGGCATCGGTAACAACCTGGTGAGCGATAGTGCCGTAACGCTCTTACCGCTACCGCTTTCGCCGACGACTGCCAATGTTTCCCCTTTGTTGAGGGTAAGGTTGACATCTTCAACGACCCGCTTACTGCCTTCTTCACCATGAAATTCTACCGTAAGATTTTCGACATCAAGCAGTGGTATTTGTTTATCCGCCATAACTATTTTCTTTCAGTTTTGGTGACCATGGCATCGCGCAAGGCCTCACCAGCCAGGTAAAAGCTCAGTGCCGTCAACAGGATCGCCACCCCCGGAAAAACAATCAACCACCAGGCATCGAGGATGTAAGTCTTGCCGTCGGCAATAATATTACCCCAAGTGGCCTGCGGTGGCTGCACCCCAATGCCCAGGAAGCTAAGCCCGGCTTCAGTTAATATTGCGTCCGGCACACCCAGTACTGCCGCCACAAAGATAGGAGCCATCCCATTGGGTAGGATATGTCGGAAAATGATCTTGCTATGGCTCTGCCCCAACGCCCGCGCTGCATTGACATACTCGCTTTCGCGTAGTGTAAGAAATTCAGCCCGCACCAGCCTCGCGGTCCCGGTCCAGGCAACCAACCCGATCACAAAAATGATCTTGATGATACCCGGCCCAAGTAAAGCTACCACGGTAAGGATCAGGAAAAACGCAGGGAAGCACATGATAGCGTCAACCACTCGCATCAGCAAATTGTCCAGCCAACCGCCAACATAACCGGCAATCGCCCCGACCAGAATACCCACGGTCATCGAGACGATCACCGCCACGAATCCGACCGTCAATGAAATGTAGGTGCCATGCAAAAGCCGCGACAGCACATCCCGCCCGAGATTGTCGGTTCCCAGCCAGTACTCTGCATTGGGTGGCATCAATTTCTTCTCGAGGTTGGTTGCGTTCGGGTCGGAGGGAAAAGGAACATCAAAAATCTGAAAGCAGAAAAAGACCACTGCGGTAAGTGTCAACAATGCCAGGAAGATTGTTGCCACAACCCCCAAAGGCTGCCGGCTGAAGCGCTTCCATACTTGGCCGACGTATGTCGCAGGCAGAGCAACAGCTTCTTCGGTCTCAATTTCCGCCGCCTGCACGGGATGTTCCTGTTTGCTCTTACTCATTGCAATCTAACCCTTGGATCAACAACCGCATAGAGCACATCGGCCAGCAGGTTGCCCAATAACACCAGTATCGCTACTACGAAATTCAAGGTAACCAACACCGGATAGTCACGCTCGAGGATCGCTTCGTAGCCTAATCGCCCCATGCCAGGGTAGGCAAAAATGCTCTCGATGATAACCGAGCCACCCAGCATCGCCGGCAACAACAAACCAATACCCGTCAGTAATGGCCGCACCGAATTGCGCAAAGCGTGCTTGTAGAGCACCCTGTCATCACCAAGGCCCTTAGCCCTGGCCGTGCGGATGTAATCTTCACTCAAGGATTCCGCCACCGTCGCCCGCATGAAGCGCGACTGCACGGCAATTCCCGCCAACGCCAGCACACTTGCCGGACCCAGCAAATGCCACAGGTGATCAAGAATGAACTCGCCTGCATTTGCATAACTGGCACCAAATGTCGATAACCCCAGCAACGGCGCACCGGTCAGGTCGACCAAGCCGATCACCAGCATGTAGGCGACCCAAAATCCCGGAAGCGAAATCAGGGCAAATGCCAGGAACGTAATCATCCGATCCTGGATCAAGCCCCGCTTGGCAGCCGAGTAAATCCCGAGCGGAATACCAAATCCATAGACCAACATAATCGCTACTACATTCAGCAGGACGGTTGCCGGCAGCCGTTCAGCAATCTTGTCCAAGACCGGTCGCTCATCCTTGTTGCTGACCAGCTTGCCGGTGAATAAATCCCGCATGATGAATGCGTATTGCTCGTGCAGCGGTCGATCGAGGTAGAACTTCTTCTGGTAGGCTTCTTTGG
This sequence comes from uncultured Chthoniobacteraceae bacterium, assembly GCA_964443575.1. GTDB lineage: Bacteria > Verrucomicrobiota > Verrucomicrobiia > Chthoniobacterales > CAKUMP01 > CAYUDZ01. The sequence continues at coordinate 5,519 of CAYUDZ010000105.1, forward strand.
TCGCCTGAGAAATCTTCGGGTTCAGGTCACCCCATGGGTACGGGCTGCCCGGCGTCAATGTCATGATGAAAAATGAGATCAGGCTGACCAGAAAAACCAGCACCAGTGCAATGAGCAATCTCCTGACAATAAATGCTCCCATGGATTAGTTACTAATTTGCGGTTGGTAATCCGGCCGGTACCACCAGTCCAGATAATAAGTGAATCCGGCCTTGGTAGCCTGCACCTGCTCATCGATCCATTCGCCATCCTGTGGACGCCTGACGCGGTAGCTGTCGGTGTGCACCGCACCAATTTCCTCATCCACAAACAGAAACAAATAGGGTTGATCCGCGTAAATTATTTCCTGTAACTCTCCACACAGTTGTTTGATTCGTTCACGGTCAAACTCTGTACGAATCTCATCCAGCAATTCATCCACTCGATCATTCTGGTAACTTACCGCATTCAACATTCCAGGTTCAGTCTGCGAGGAGTGCCAAAGTTGATACTGGTCATAGTCGTAACTCAAGGACCACCCCAGCACAACCGCATCAAAATCCTGCTTCCTCACGACATTCTGAATAAACACAGTCCATTCAAAAATCTCAATCTCCACTTCAATGCCAATGTCCTTTAAGTCATTCTGTACCAGGGTGGCAATGTCTTTACGGACCTCGCTGCCCTGCGAAATGGTCAGTGTGAAACTGAATCGCTTACCGTCTTTTTGCAGGATGCCATCGTCGCCGGGTACCCATCCGGCCTCAGCCAGCAACTCCATGGCCCGCTCGGGATCGTATTTAAGCGGCTCGATCCCATCATTAAAAAACCAGGTTTGCGGTACAAATGGCCCGGTCGATTGAACCCCAAAGCCGTAGGCAATGTACTCGATGATTTGGTTGATATCGACCGCATGGGCAAGCGCTCTCCGAACCTTTATATCCTGGAATAATGGACGCCTCAGGTTCCAGCCAATGTATTGGTACGATGGCCGCGGGTTAGCAAATAGTTCGTACCTCTCATCGTCACGCAATGATTTTACGGCATGCTGGTCGACCGCCCACAGGTCAACCTGACCGGTCTGGAATGCCAGGCGCATGGCGACTTGATCCGGGATCGGGCGGATCACTACTTTCTCCAGGTGCGGTTGCCCTTCGTAGTACTCGTCGTTGCGCACCAGCTCGATATATTCGTTGCTGCGCCAGTCGGAAAATTTAAACGGGCCGGTACCTGTCGGGCTGCGATTAAAGTTTTGTGCCCACCAGCTCGTAGATTGCCCTTCGAGGATATGCTGGGGCAGCACGTCCATGCCCCAGCTGATGAGTGCCGAAGAATAGGGTTTGCGATAATTGACCACAAAGGTGTGCTCATCCGGGGTTGCCACGCTGGCTACCAGTTCAAAGTTAGGACGCCGCGGTGATGCCACCGTTTCATCCATGATCATGCGATAGGTAAACTCCGCATCCGCCGAAGTGAATGGTTCGCCGTCATGCCACACCACATCATCGCGCAAATGGAAGATGATCTGTGGCTCGTTGAGCAGTGTCAGCCGCTCGCCTCGCGCCACTTTGGCTTCCGCATCAGCATTGGCCTCATAATAATTGACCAACTCATCGATCACCGGCTGCTCGTCGCCAAGCACGGTCAACGAGTACGAGTTGCTGGAAATCACATGCGATCTGACAATTGAGTCTGCGGTGATGGCATTCTCCAGAAAATGCTGTAGCGACTCACGGGCGGCTTCAGCCAATGCCACGTCAATAACCATGAGCGAATCAACGAGCTGTGGATCCATTAACCCGACAATTTCATTTGGCACCCTGGTGCCAGGCATATCCAGCGATAGTATCACTTCGCTTGCGTCAACCATCACACCATTGAGCCCCCACTCCACCCAACGCTCACGCATCCCTTCCAGTGCGGCAGCGATTTCATCGGCGGCCGCAGGGCTGCTGCCAAAGATCGTACTGGTCTGGCTCATCTCCCAGCTCTCCGCCAAATCACCGGTCAATTCCAGTTCCGAGCTGTATTTTACCAGCGCGCTGAAAATGAATTGTTCGACAGTACTGTCAGCAGTACTGGTCGACAGGATCGGGTTCAGCATACGTGCCTCGGCACCATTGCCCAGCGACAATTCATTCCTGGGCGTCCGCTTGAGGTCGCTGGCTGTGCGGAAAGATAATACAACCAACGCTATGATAATCAGCGGAAAGCCGAATATTAAGCCTCTAACCCATAACATGAAAAATATGCTCGTAGTTTATCGTGGCGAAGTCAACCTAGTGGTACGGCCGTCCATCACTCAATTTCTGAATTCTACTGGCAATTTACCAGCTCTCGGGTTAGAGCCAGATGACCACGAGTAATTACCATGAGCGATCAACCCATTGCACAGCCCGAGCAGCCCCGAAGTTTCATCCAGATTTTAAAGGATTTTGCCTGGATCATCATACCGATCATCGTCGTCTGCCTGTTGGCGGCGATCTTCCTGTATCGCTTTGTCGACCCCGCACCTCCGCGCGAGCTGACAATTGCCACCGGCTCCAAAGATCAAACCTATTTTCAGGTGGGCAAGGGTTTGGCCCAGGCACTCGAGCAGGAGGGAATCAAGCTGAAGGTGCTACCCACCAGTGGATCGGTTGAGAACTTAGAATTACTCTATGGCCAGGATAGCGGTGTCGATCTGGCGTTTGTTCAAAGTGGCGTAGAAAGCCTGGTGGCACCGCCAGAGAATGCGCGTGAGCTGAATTCATTGGGCAGCTGCTTTTACGAGCCCTTCTGGCTGTTCCATGACAGCAGCTTAACAGTCGATAAACTGACCGACCTGAGATCCCAGGGGATTGCGGTTGGCGATCAGGGCAGCGGCGCACTCGCGGTCTCATTGGCATTGCTTCAGGAAAATGGTTTGGCTCCGGAAAACTGGCAGCAAACGACCCTACCAAGCGATGAGTACCCGCTCTTTTTACTTGGTGGCAAGCAAGCTGCCGATGCCGTACTGAACGGTGAACTGGCAGCCGCATTTTTTGTTACCAGCCCACGCAGCCCGTTAATCAAGCGCCTGCTGGCATCACCAAAAATCAAGTTGTTTGAGCCGCGCCGTGCAGATGCTTACCTCAAGCGCTTCAATTACCTGAGCAAGCACATCTTGCATGAAGGTGTGCTGGACCTGGAAAACAACCTGCCGACTACCGACAGCGAGCTACTGGCCACCACCGCCATGCTGGTTGCCCCCCAGGACCTGCATCCGGCTATTATCCCGCTGATCCTTAAAGAGCTGCGCCGCGTGCTCGATCGCCCGGCTGTCATCGGTGGTGCCGAAGATTTTCCGTCAGCACGATTTTCCAGCATCGAACTGAATGAAGATGCCGAACGCTTTTACGAAAAAGGCCCGCCGTTCCTACAACGCTTCATGCCATTCTGGGCAGCTGCCCTGATCGAACGCTATATCTTCATGGCGCTGCCACTGATAACCATCCTGATCCCGTTGCTGAGGGTCGCCGGCCCCGCCTACCGCTGGCGGATCCGCAGCCGTATCTACAAATGGTACCGTGACCTGCGCGAAGTTGATGCCCGTAGCTCCACCGATGATCTCGCCACAGAAACCCACACACAGGATATCCGTAAACTCGACGAGCTATCCGAGGAACTCAGCAAAATTAATGTTCCCCTGTCCTACGCAGACTCCCTCTACGACTTACAACTGCATGTCGACCTGTTGCGCCGGAGGCTGGCCGAAAAGTCCGGCGAGCTCACCTCACCCGAATCAGAGCAACCCAGTATCAAAGTTAAATCAAATAGCAGTAACTAAGAAAATGTTTAGTCAACCTTGAAAAATGCCTGCTAATCTCCCTGCTTTCCTTCGGGATTGTCTCAATGTACGATCGTATCATGATCTCAGGAATCTCATTTCTTGGTTGCGGACGCATGGCCAGTGCTCTGGCCCAGGGGATCGTCGGAGCCGGTAAGCTGTATCCGCAAAAAATCACTGTCTATGATGTCCAGAAAAATGCCTGTGAAGCTTTGGCTCAATCCATGCCAGGCATCATTATTGCCGATACCATCGAGCAGGCAGCAACCGGCGATCTGGTCTTTCTGTGCGTAAAACCTAATAATGTGGCAGAGTGCCTTAAACAGGCGAACGGTGCATTGGCTGGTTCATTGCTGGTCTCGATCGCTGCCGGTGTCACGCTGGATACATTGCGCAAATTGACTCCACGGAATACCCGCCTGGTACGGGTCATGCCAAATACCCCGGCTCTGGTCAGCCGCGGAGCTTCCGCTATCGCCGCCGATGATTCGGTCACCGATGACGACATCGACGTCGTAAGAACGCTGCTGGAAGCTGTCGGCACCGTCCACCTGATCACCGAAGAGCAGATGGATGCAGTGACGGCAGTCAGCGGCAGCGGTCCAGCTTTCTTTTACCTGTTTATTGAAGCACTGGCCGAAGGCGGTGTCGCCAATGGCCTGAGCAGTCAGACGGCACTGGAGCTGGCCGCGCAAACCGCCCTCGGCGCCGCAACAATGGTCATCGAAACCGGGCAGTCGCCACATGAACTACGCGAGAAGGTCAGC
>CAYUDZ010000106.1:0-10024 GCA_964443575.1 uncultured Chthoniobacteraceae bacterium
GGGATACCGGGTGGGTCGGCTACGCACCGGCTACCGTGGCGTGGTCGGCGCGTCTGTCGCACGATGCGTTACCGCTGTCCCAACTGCCACTCAGAGATCCGTCGGGTACGGCGCTTCAGGGGAGTCGTTGCATGCTTGAAGTGTTGTCATGAACATGCGGGCGGGCAGTTTGATGCGCGGTTTGTTCTGGTCAAAGAACGAATAGCTGTTTAATCCTAGCTTTCGCAAAATTCTTTTCAAAGTCTTGATGATCCACCAGCAGAGCAAACACTAATGCGATTCAATAGACCCCTAATACTGTTTCTTTTTCTTGCTGCACTGGCAGTTGTTACCCAGTTTATGCCCGCCCAAGCGGCCACAGAAAAAGTTGCCCGCGGCGCAGTGACCCACCAGGGGCCCGGTCCGCAGGGTACCGGTGAGCTGTCAGATTTCCCACCGTCACTCGCAGACTATGACGATGATCACTTGGATAACCTCTGGGAAATTCTTGTCCACAGGGTTCAGGTCGAGCCGTTCAACCTGGTGGCTACTATCCTGTTCTTTGGTGCGATTATCCATACCTTTCTATGTCATCACTTCCGCCATATTGCGCACGAAATGGAGAAACGCCACATTGCAAAAATCAAGGCGGACAAGATTAATGACTCGCTACAGGATCCGGTCTATGCGCCGGCCAGGGTTTTTCACTTTCTAGGCGAAGTCGAGGCGGTTTTTGGAATCTGGGTTGTTCCGCTATTGATTATGGCTGGTATTTCCGAAGGTGCCGCAGATGCAGATGCCTACATTAATTTCCGGGTAAACTTCACCGAGCCGGTCTTTGTTGTCGTGATCATGGCGATCTCATCGACGCGACCGGTGCTTATGCTGGCAGAGACTATTCTCAGGCAATTTGCGAAGCTCGGCGGTGAACGGCCAAGTGCCTGGTGGATCGTCTTGCTGACATTGGGTCCCTTGCTCGGCTCGTTCATAACCGAGCCGGCAGCCATGACGATTTGCGCCTCGTTGTTATCGAGGAAAGTCTATGCCCTCAACCCCAACCGGTTGCTTGCCTACGCCACGCTGGGCATGCTGTTCGTGGCAATTTCAGTCGGTGGTACACTGACCCACTTTGCTGCACCGCCGGTGTTAATGGTAGCCGGGGCGTGGGACTGGGACATGCAATTCATGATGGTCAACTTCGGCTGGAAGGCAGCAGTGGGGATATTTATCTCGGTATCCGCCTACTACTTCTTCTTCCGCAAAGCGTTGGCTGATCTGGATAGCCAGGCGGCAATCGATTCTGGAATGCAGGCCCAAGTGCGGATTCCGCATTGGGTAACGATCGGGCATCTGCTGTTCATGGTCTTTGCAGTGATCCATTCTCATGACCCGCATTATTTAATACTTACCCTGCTTTTCTTTCTCGCCTTTGTTGAAGTGACCGGCGAGTACCAGCGCAACTTCGCGTTACGACCGGCAATCCTGGTTGGCTTCTTCCTCGCCGGCCTGGTAATCCATGGTGGCCTCCAGCAATGGTGGATTGCGCCGGTGTTGGGGAGCCTGGACGAAGTGCCGTTGATGTTGGCAGCTATGGGATTGACAGCGTTTAACGACAACGCAGCAATCACTTACCTGTGCACTTTGGTGCCATCATTCACCGAGGGAATGAAGTACGCCGCTGTGGCAGGTGCGGTAACCGGTGGTGGCTTAACGGTCATCGCCAACGCCCCCAACCCGGCAGGTCAGGCGATCCTCAACAAACACTTCAATGAGGGTATCAGCGCGATTTGCCTGCTGGGTGGCGCTGCCTTCCCAACCCTAATCCTAACCCTCTGCTACTTAATATTTCGCTAAACCGAATAGTACACGCAATATTCGCCACTACGGCCGATACGTCCCGCTATCGTTGGGACTGATCGCGTTTTGTGTCAAAATCGTCACTGGCAATTTATTCAGATCCATTCATAATAAGAACTCTGGTAATAACTTAAAACTCAAACCAAACAAAAGGAGAACCCAATGGAACTAAAAGAAGAACAGAAGAAGTATGTTGATTACTTGAATGACAAGATCATCCCGCAGCTCAAGGAGCTGAATAACGATGATATCCAGATTCCAGTGACCAACTTGGAATGGAACCTGAAAAAAGCACTCGGCCAAGTCGAAGGCCAGGAACTCGATCTCGAGACCTATGTCCAGCGCACCAAAGCCGACTTTGCGGCCCTGGCACCGGCGCTTGAAAGCGGTAGCGAAATTGCCAAATTTGCCGCCGAGGTTCAGGAAAAGATAGAAGAATTTTTTGGAGTGGTGAAGCCGGCTGACCCTGAAGAGGTATTCACTTCCATGGATAACCCGGAAAAGCTGGACTGGAAGCATTCAGTTGTCGACCTGATCAAGCTACTTGGTGGTGACAGCTCATGGGATGCACGCAAAAAGTATGCTGCGTCACTTGGCTATCCGGAAGATGCGATCAGCAAGGCTGACTCAGCAAAAATGAATATCTGGCTGCACCGTCAAATCATGACTGAAGTGGCTCGCACTGGTGGCAAAAAGCCACAGTTCATCGCCTAAGCACCGCCCAGAGAGGAGCCAATAACAATGGGACTATTTGATGCTATAATCGGATCGATTTCCGATCCCAACCAAAAGACACAGTCCAGCGATCTTGCTGGCATGTTGCAGGGTATCCAGGCGCTTGCCGGTCAGCAAGGTACCAGCGAAGGATCGATGCAGCAGGTGATATCCGCGTTGGGTAACCACGTGAAAACAGGCTTGAACCAGGTGCACGCAGACGAGAGCCCTGAAACTGCCGACTTGATGGTCGAGCAACTTTCGGCACAAGGCCAGGCTTCGCCCGATATGCTCGAACGCCTGTTCGGTGGCCAGGGTGGCCAGCAGCAGGTTGCAGAAGACGTCAGTAAAAAGTCTGGAATCGACCCGCAAATGATCATGTCGTTGCTGCCGGTAGTGCTGCCGATAATCATGAACTTGCTCAAGTCGGGAGGTCCGGCCGGCGGTGGTAGCCAGGCTGCGGCAACAACACCGCAATCTGGTGGGTCGTCGATGAACCCGATTCTACAAAGCTTCCTCGACTCCGATAAGGATGGCGATGTCGACCTCGGGGACGTGATAAAAATGGCAGGACCATTTTTATCCGGCAAATAAACTACTCAATCGCTAACCAGAACGCTTGTGCGGTCCAATTCCGCACAAGCGTTTTTTTGCTTGTGGCCAGAGCAGCTTGCTCACTCGACATCAATGATTGCCAAACCGTTGGTGGTACCCTCCTGGTCGAGCGGGAAGCTGCCGATGACGATGATGCGGTCACCCGCTTCTGCCAGGCCGGCTTGCTTCGCGATGATGCTGGAGTAATTCAGTAGGCCGCCGGTGGTACGCAGCTGGTCGAGCATGCACACTTCACGGCCGATTATCCCATAATAGAGGCACGAGCGACGCGCGATATCGCGGGTCGGTGACACGGCGAGTACCGGACAGCGCAGCCGCAGCTTGGCCATGATCCGGGTCGTCAGGCCACCATCGGTGAAAATGGCTACTGCAGCGATATTTTCACGTTCCATGATGGCATCGATTGCTGAGGCGAGCCCGGCGATTCTGGCCGGTTCCAATTCGACGTAGGACGCGCGACTATGCTCTTCGAAATATTTTTCGGTAGCAACCAGGGTGCGTTTCATGGCATCGACGGTTGCTACCGGGTACTCACCGATGGCTGACTCTGCGGAGAGCATCACGGCATCGGCATAGTCGTGGACGGCATTTGCCACATCGGAGACTTCGGCACGTGTTGGGCGTGGGGAGTTGATCATGCTTTCGAGCATTTCGGTAGCGATGATGCAGGGTTTGCCGTCCTTGCGTGCTTTGCGAGCAATCAGTTTCTGGGCAACCGGCACGTCTTCAAATTCCATTTCGACACCGAGATCGCCGCGGGCCACCATCACCGCATCAGCCTCGGCTATTATTTCATCGATGGCATCCAGTGCCTGCGGCTTTTCTATCTTTGCTATCACTTGGGCGTCAGATCCATGTTGTCGCAGCAGATCGCGCAATTCGCGGATATCTTCAGCCTTGCGGACGAAGGACATCGCAACGTAATCGAAATCGTGACTGGCTATCCACTTCAAATCGGCACGATCTTTTTCGGTTAGTGCAGAGAGTGGCAGGGTAGTATGCGGCAGGTTGATGCCTTTACCGCTGGCAAGCTCGCCGCCATCAAGTACTTTACACTGGAATTCATCCGGTGGGCTCAAAGCGGTGACCTCGAGTTTTAGTAAGCCATCAGCCAACAGAATCTTTTCGCCAATTTTCACCAGATCGACTAATTCCCTGAGCGTGGTAGAAATGCGCTCGGCATTACCCAAGATTGGTTCGCGTTGAATGGTGAGGGTATTTCCGGGTTGCAACTCTATGCTGCCACCATCCATTTTACCGACGCGGATTTTCGGCCCGCAAAGATCGGCGCTGGTGGCGACCGGTTTGCTGATGCGGGTACGGACTTTATCGATTTCATCGAGGAAATGTTTCCGCTCATCGACCGATCCATGGGAGAAATTGATGCGGAATACGTTGACGCCGGCAGCCACCATTCTTTCGATGGTAGTGGCATCACTGCATGCCGGGCCGATCGTGGCTAAAATTTTGGTACGCTTTTTACGTTTCATCCGGTGAAGTGATCGAGTGCCTCAACCACGCCGGCGCTGGCGTGGTCAGTGGCGATATAACCGCCAACCTGTTGGACCAGTTGCTTGACCTCGGGCACGGAATTGCCCGGGCAGGCATTCATCGCAGCGGCACCTCCATCGAGCATCGGGATATCGTTGTGGTTATCGCCGATGGCAAAGATCTGGCTGTGTTCGACCCCCAGCAACCGTGCCAGCTCTGTAAGCGCACTGCCTTTATGGTAATCGATGTGGCAGAATCTCAGGTAGACGCTATTGCGCTGGTAGCTAACCTGCGGAAAGCGGGTGCGTATCTCATCGATATATTGGACGACCTCATCCATATCGTCTTCTGTTTCCGCCACGAGACCCTCGATGGAAATGTCATTGTGCATCACGCGTAAACGGCCTTTGTCCATGGCGTAAGACTCGATGATGGTGAAAAATTCACCGGCTGTCTGGAAGGCCAGTTCATGCTCATTGGCGCAGCGTGTATTCCATTCTCCAAAGTCTTCCCAGCCGTCATGGTTGCCATGGTCAGCCGAGCGGCGGAATACTTCACGCTCGTTGGTCAGCACAAAATCCGGTGAGTGTGGAAATCGGTTGACCTGTAGTCCTTCGACAATATGCCACAGGCTACGCCCGGTATTGATAGCCCAGACCGCCCCTTGCTGGCGCAGCAGTTCGATGCGCTCGACCAATTCGGGCACAAATGCAGGCCAGCCATTGTTGCTGACCAAAGTCCCGTCAAAGTCCGTGCTGATTATTTTGATTTCCACTGTGTAACAAACTGGCAGAGTGTTGCAGGAATTTCAATTATTCAGCAGTAACAATTGCGGCATATTGCCAACCGGCTATGCGCGGAATATGGCACCCAGTCTTTTTCCCAGCAGTAAGCTGGCACCGATGATGGTGGTTGCCAGGAAGACCATCGCCCAGACTCCGAGCGCGGAGGCGACAAAGCGCCCTTCGCCCAGCAACTGGAATAGCTCATAGATTGCCTTGGTGATCGGGTAGTCTTGAGCCTTTTGTGCCAGGATCAGCGAGTCAGAGACCTCGAGCATGGCAAATGAGAAGGCCAGCAGCGCTCCGGCCATGAGGTTGGCAGAGATCAATGGCAGGGTGATCCTGCGCAAGGCGCGTAGTGGTGGGCTGCCTAAGTTTTGTGCCGCCTCCTCAAGGGTTACCGATGTTTGCTGGAAGCCGGCGACCGCAGAGCGCACGACATAAGGCAGTCGCCGGACCGCATACGCGATGACCAGCAGCGCAGTAGGGTTGTTTTCAGGGTTCAACGCTTCGAACATGCTGCCCTCTTGGGTCATCGCTACATAGCCGAATGCCAGCACCAGCCCGGGGACGGCCAGCGGCAACATTGCCATGGCATCGAGTAGTTGACGGCCGGGCATGGTAGTGCGGACGACAACATAGGCAATGGCAATACCGAGCAGGATATCAACGACGGTGGACATACTGGCGTAGCGCAGGCTATTGGCAATCGATGGTACGGTCAGGCCATGACCCAAAGCAGCCTCATAATGGGCAATCGTCCAGGACTCCGGCAGCACTGTCTGATACCACTCGCGCGCAAACGAAACCAGGATGACGCCCAAGTGTGGGATTGTTGCCACCAGGGTGACAGCCAGGAACGCACCGATACAGAGAATTGCGGTTAGCGGTGGGGCTTCGCGCGGGCCACCAGCACTGGTGGCCTTGGGCATCATGGCATACGCATTGCGACCGAACAGGAAGCGTCCTGTACCGTAAAGAAAAACCGTGGCTACCAGCATCACAGCGACCAGCGCATACGGGAACGGGTTATCGCCGATCTCCTTGATGCCATGAAAGATTTGCACTGCGGTGACCCGGTTGTAGTCGAACATCAGCGGTACCCCCAGCTCAGTAAATGCCCAGATGAAAATTATGGTGCCACCGGCAAACATGCCCGGCATGATCAGCGGTAAGGTCACTCGCCAAAATTTACGCAAGCCGGTGCAGCCGAGGTTCTCGGCAGCCTCTTCCATAGCCGGGTCGATATTCGCCAGTGCTGCCACTACGTTAAGGTAGAGGATCGGGTACAGGTGCAATGCATTCATCACGGTCACTCCCCAGAACCGGCCCTGGCCAAGCCAGTCGATGGTCGCCCCGTCGGTTAAAATGCCCAAATGGGTCAGCATGGCATTCAGCGCTCCATACTGGCCGAGGATTTGTTTCACCCCGATCGCACCGACAAATGGCGGCAGGATCAGTGGAACCAGCACGAGCGCTGTCAGCAACGGTTTTCCGGGGAAGTTAAAGCGGTCGGCAAGAAAGGCTAATGGCAGGGCCAAAACGACGCACAGTACGGTAGAGCATACTGCCAGCAGGAATGCGTTGCTTAACCCTTCAAGGTAGACCGGGTTGCGGAATACCTCGATGACATAGCTAAGGGTAAATTTACCATCAGTATCAAAAAAAGCACCATTCAGGGTCTGCAGAATCGGCCATACAAAGAACACTGCGAAGAACAGTGCAGTGAGTGCAAAAACTATTTTGGCGAGGCGTTGCGACATGGGTGGATAGTTTTTCCCGTGCATTCAATAGTCTGGCGGGTGATATCGCAATCTAATTTCCACCTATTGACTGGTCTGGTTTGGCCAGTGTTTTGGGAATAAAGCTGTTGCGAATTGCCTCATATTGAACGAGTGAGTTATACAAACATGAAAATAAATACCATTTTACCCATCATTGGTGTGGCAGTATTGCTGCAAACATCATGTCAAGCTGATCCCGAAGCATCCACAACAGCTTCCGGGAACGAAAATTCTAAAAAATCCACTAGATCCATGAGCGACGAACAATTGAAAGAAAAGCTGACCCCGATGCAGTACAAAGTTGCTGTTCAGGACGGCACTGAGCCACCATTCCGCAACGAATACTGGGACAATAAAAAACCTGGCATCTATGTCGATGTGATTTCCGGTAAGACCTTATTTAGTTCAACTGATAAATTCGATTCCGGAACCGGCTGGCCCAGCTTTACCAAGCCAATCGATGATCAGGAAGTGATTGAAAAGAAAGATACGTCCCACGGCATGGTACGCACGGAAGTGCGCTCATCTACAGGTGATGCCCACCTCGGGCATGTGTTCGATGATGGCCCCAAACCAACCGGACTGCGCTACTGCATCAACTCGGCTTCGCTGCGCTTCATCCCCAAGGAAAAACTCGAGGAAGAGGGCTACGGCGCGTACGCAAAGTTGTTTGAGTGAAGAACGGCGTTGGCCGCAGCCGAACTAATCAAAGCACAGCGATTACCGAGTCCGGCAGCTGCCGGACGACAGCATCTTGCGCCGTGGCTACTATAACTACCGGGCTTTTGGTGGCTAGAATGAGCTGACCTTTTCTTTGGCGCTCTCGATACTATCGAGAAAGGCTTTGTACTTTTTCTCGTTCTCCTCGTTGCGCTCTGGTGCGGTCTTGATCCAACTTTCCAGCTCTTTTTCAGCTTCGCGTACGCCATCGAGTGCGGCCTGGTATTGCTTGCCCTTTTCCGGGCCCAGTTCGGCAACTTTGGCTTCGATGCTGGCAGGGCGGTAGCGCAGCACATCCTTGACTTCGGCGATAAAGCTCTCCGGGGTTTTATCGCGCCCGGCACCGAGCTGACCGAGCACGGTTTCCCCGTCGCTGTCGAGGATCACATAAGTCGGGTAGCCTTGGACTCCGAACTGCTCACTGAGCTTTTCATTCCGACCCACGTATTCCTTCGGGACGATGCTCTTGTCATTTGGAAAATCGATCGTGACGGTCACCAGATTGTCAGCCGCATACTCACTCCAGGCTGGCTTGGCGTAGACTTCTTTATCCATCAGTTTGCACCAACCGCACCAGTCTGAGCCGGTAAAATTTAATAGTAGTGGCAGGTCTTTTTCTTTAGCCAGCTTGGTGGCTGCCTCATAGTCCATCGTCCACTTGCCGGGCTCGGCTCCCTTGGTTGCTACCTCAGAGGCGTGCGAAGAAAAGTTAAAACTGAGCAAAGCCAGCGCGGCAGCTAAGAATATAGTCAAATTAGTATGCGTTTTCATGATAGTTGATTTTATATTACTTTGTCATTATGCCATCTTTTGCAGGCAAGGCAAATACAACCTGTTGGATTTGGTCGACCGGAATATGGTCTAATCGATTAGTCTAAGCCGTCCCCAGCTTTTCTTTAATCTCCTCCTGGTAGCCGGGGAAGTAGGTGCCGATATCCTTGATGTGGAAGTTGCGCAGGATGCTGGTGTTGCTTTCATGTTCGAGCAGGTATTCGATTGCGGCCTCAACAATTTCCTTGGGCTCAATAGCACCATCGCCTAACTGCAGTGCGGTTTCCTCTTCGAGATGCACCTCGTGGGTCGTCGTGACACCCTTGTCAATCGTGACCCTGAAGGTGTGGGATGAGATAGGTTCCACCTGAATCACGCTTAATAATTATGTTTACCCGGATTATTAAGCAAGCAGAATCGTAACTTGAGAAGAAGTATCGCAGGGAAATGTCGACAAAGGTCTAAGAAGTTGGCGGCGGGCGCAAATTCCAGGCCAGGGCCAGCAAGCCGACTGCGGCGATCCAGCTAACCACCACGCGCGCCATGACTTTTTGCCAATTGCGCTGCAGGCTAACAACCAAAGCGCACAAGCTGATCGCCAGTACGGTCAGGGCGAACAAGCTGCCGGCGCCGACTAGCCACGAGGTTCCAGTTGCATGATTTGACTGGCCATTGAAGAAGCCTAGAACTAATGTGCTAGTCAGTGCCAGAACCGACGGCAGCCAGCTGGGCAATTTGAAGTCGGCTGCGGCCAAGCCCCCGATTACCAGCATGCAGAGCGCCGCGCTGATTTCGAAGTTCAGCTCGATAGTTAATAGGCTGCCCAGGAATGATCCGCAGATCCAGCCAAGTGGCATGAGCAGTACAACTTGCCGGACCGCCTTACCGGACAGGGCGGCCAGCACACACGAGGCGATGACCACCGCGACATCCATCGGTGAGACAAAAAAGTGGACGATCCCATCATAGAACGGGCCGACCCCGGTGGTGACCAGGTGGGCGCTGCAATCCGCTGTGTCGACTAACCAAAAGGCAACAATTAGCGCGAGCAGCCTGGGCATGTTTAGGCAATTACCCCGGTCGCGCCAAGCAGGAAGAAAATCCCGCCGCAGGCGACGGCGGTACCCAGCCCGCGTAGTACTAGTTTGCCGGGGTTCCAGTAATGGATCAGGCCGATGGCGATGCCCAGTGCGTGCAGCAGCCCGGTCGAAATCACGAAGCCGATACTGTACATCAGGCCGCTGGTGCCGCCCGGCAATTCGGTGCCGTGGGCATGGCCGTGGAACAGGGCAAAGAATCCGACAATGGCAA
>CAYUDZ010000107.1:0-9047 GCA_964443575.1 uncultured Chthoniobacteraceae bacterium
GTTTACAGCGTTGGGCTTGAATTTCGCTATTTACAGTATGTACTCATACAGCTCACAGCGAAATCCTGCGCCCGCCTTGTATCCAAGCACCTCACGCTGCGTCTCGCTACGAAGTTTGTGATTGATCCGGGCTAACAGTCATTTCCAGTGGTGAGAAGGGAGTTTTTTCCATGGCAGACCTGATCTCAGAAATTTCCATAAAACTAACCTCAGTTCTGAAAAATCCTCTGTCAATCCAGTTGCCGGATAGCGGCTTTTCGACGAAGCTTGAGCAAATGGAAGTACTCTGGTGGACGATTACTTTTTTGCTGATGATTGGCGGCATCATCGGGTCGATTGTGCCGTTTTTGCCCGGGCCGACGATTGTTTTTGCCGGGGCAGTCCTGCACAAGCTGATGCTGCCCGAACAAAGCGTCGGCTGGTGGACGATCGGGGTGATAGCGTTCCTGCTGGTCGCATCCTACGTCATCGATTTTATCAGTGGGGCTGCCGGAGCCAAGTATTTCGGTGCCAGCCGCTGGGGTGCCATTGGCGGCATACTGGGTGCCACTGTGGGGATCTTTTTCGGCTTACCGGGCATCTTTATCGGGCCATTGGTCGGTGCCTTGTTATTCGAATTGCTGGCAGGTAAGAAGATCTTACCGGCAGGCAAATCCGGGTTCGGGACGCTGGTCGGTACGACGGCGGGTATTATTTTAAAGGTAGTCATCTCGATCGTGATGGTACTTGCCTTTATCATCGGGCTGTTCTTTTAGCCTGATAAATCTCAAGCCACCAGTCTAAGTGCAGCGCAGACCTCGTTGTAGACGGGGCCAGTGACCTCCTGCTTCGCTAAGAGGCTACGCAGGACAAGAGTGCAAGGCACTTGTCTACAGCGTCGAACCTGAACTATGACTCAGGCAGTATGAACAGACTGTTGAAAAAGCGGTGCATCCAACGGTTCTTTTAACAGTCTGCTAAACGTAAGTTGACTATCTCTTAAACAGCCAAATCTAGAGGCAGATCAGAAATGTCTTTAATCCGCTTCCCATCACAAAGGGTCATCAACATTTCCTCGGAATCATCATGGCTGGAATTTATAACCGCCTTTTTAAGTTCCGGTAGAGCAAAATGGTAAAGACAATCGAAATCGCCTGTTCCCAATGCTAGGGAGGCTAAACGACTAGGAAGACATTCAGCGGTTACCACGACAACATGGGGCAATTTTCCTTTGCGGTTGCGGATTAGATTTAGGGCTTCCGTCCTTGCGTTTTGAGATCGATCGCTTCTAAGCGTGAATTTACAGGAAACGGATGCATGGAGAATCGGGAGGGGATTGCACTTCTTCCTCAAGCTAGCCATCTCTGCAACCTGCTCTCCGACTATTAGGCTGCCTGAATTGATTCTTTCATCATCCATTGGCTGCCGAAGAATAACGATGTCAGGCGAAATAGAATAATCATGCCCTAAAGCGGCCGGAAACATGTCGCGTTCATCTTCCTGGCCAAGTTGCTTTCCTGCGATGCTAAAGGGTGGGCAAGGTACCCCCGCGGCAAGGAGGTCTATTCCCTCATATGGTTTAGCATTGAATTCACGAATATCCATTTCGAGGATATTCCAATGGGGACGATTGGTGCGCAATGTAGTGCAAAACTGGGGCTCATACTCGATAACTGCCTTGTGCTGAAATCCGGCTAACTCGAGACCTAGAGCCTGACCGCCACCACCCGCGCAAAGTTCCACACTAGTAAACGGCATTTTAGAGTCTCTCCTTAAATGATATGACGTACAAGGGTGTTTTTGGACCTTTCATACCAAATCTGTAACAGCCACCATAGAACAATTGCAGTCCTGCCTTTTTAAAACTTGAAATTTTATTGGAAAACAGAAAGCTTACTCGTGTCATTTGCAGGCAGATTTGCGGATCATGGTAATTGCCCATTTGGCGTGCTCGCTGATCAGCGGCTCATCCAGTGAGGCGGCATGCTGCAGCGCGGGCAGGTCCTCGACGGTGCCGATATTACCTAACACGACACAGATATTGCGCAGCCAGCGATTCCACTTGAGCCGGAAGATCGGAGTGCCACGGAAGCGGGAGCGAAAGTCTGCATCACTCCAGTAAAGCATCTCTCGCAAGTCGGGGAGTGGGTGATGCTTAAATGCTGCTTCACGGGTTTCCTGTGCCCAACGGTTCCATGGGCAGATTGCCAGGCAGTCATCACACCCGAACAAGCGGTTGCCGATGGCCTCACGGAACTCGTGCGGGATACTGCCCTTATGCTCGATTGTCAGGTAAGCAATACAACGACGGGCATCGAGCTGATAGGGGGCGGTGATGGCATTGGTCGGACAGCAATCGATACAGCGGGTGCAACTTCCGCAGCGATCATGTTCCGGCTCATCCGGGGGAAGCTCCAACGACGTCAGGATACCACCCAAGGCCAGCCAGTTGCCAAACTGGCGGCTGACCAGCATGGTATTCTTTGCCTGCCAGCCAAGTGTGGAGCGGGCAGCATGCAGCTTCTCGGTGACTGCACTGGTGTCAACGAATGGCCGATGCTCGCCACCGTAAGAATCATTGAGCCATGACTTCATCTCCTTTAAGCGATCCATAATAAGATCATGGTAATCCTTTCCGAGTGCATACTTTGCGATGACTCCGCGATGTTGCGGGTCGGGTTGGTAGTAATTCATCCCCAGCATGATGATCGAACGGCAAGTAGCCAGCAATGCGGTCGGGTCGGTACGGCACTCCGGTTCGCGTTCAAGCCAATGCATGGTAGCGTGGCGACCCTCTGCCAGCCATTGCTGAAAATAACTAGCATGCGGTGGCTCGGAGGCTTGAGCTATTCCCAAGCCGTCAAAGCCCAGGGATATAGCTTTGCTGCGGATAACGTCGATCACTGTTGCTGCCGATTAAGTATCATGCCTCGAGAGGATCCTGTCAGCGGCCATGCAGTCAGTGTTTACTCCGCTTCAGGCGTGTGCTGCAAATGCTCGTAAAATAGTTCAAGCAGATTTCCTGCCGCTGCGCTGGTGGACATTTTTCCTTCTGCCACTGCTTCTTTCAACGAGGTCAGAGACTTCTTGACGCCTGGTGCTGCATATAGCTGGTCGCGCAAATGTTGCTCGGTCATTGCCAGCATCCACTCCACGCGTTGCTGCTGGCGCCGATAGGCGAAATATCCGTTATCTTCCATTTGTCGGCGGAACTCGCTGACAACTTGCCAGAATTCGCGAATGCCCTCACCGGTAATCGCCGAGCAAGTGTAAGCTTTGGTCTGCCAACCGGGTGTGGCAGCGACCAGGTAGCGTAGTGCCTGCGTGTATTCTTTCTGCGCCAGGCGCGCTGCCGATTTGTTGGAACCGTCAGCCTTGTTGACGATTAGCGCATCAGCAATCTCGATAACCCCTTTCTTGATGCCCTGGAGTTCATCGCCGGCGCCGGCGATCATAAGCAGCAGGAAAAAATCTACCATCGAACGCACCGTAGTCTCGCTCTGCCCGACGCCGACCGTCTCGACCAATATGACATCGTAGCCGGCCGCTTCGCAAAGCACGATGGTCTCGCGGCTCTTGCGGGTGACACCACCGAGGCTGCCGCCGGTTGGGGATGGGCGGATAAATGCTCCGGGCAGCCGCGAGAGTCGTTCCATGCGGGTTTTATCGCCGAGGATGCTGCCGCCGCTGATCGTGCTGCTCGGGTCGACAGCAAGGACCGCTACTTTTTCATTTTCCTCCTCGCACAGGAAAGTGCCAAAGGAATCAATAAAGGTACTCTTGCCGGCACCCGGGACGCCAGTGACACCGATGCGGATCGATTCTCCGGACTTCGGCAGCAGTGAGCTGACTATCGTTTGGGAGATTTCCGTGTGCTCAGGCAAGTTGCTTTCGATTAATGTAATTGCTTGGGCCAATGCCGTGCGGTTGCCATTTAGTATGCCATCGATGTAATACTGCGCGTTGCGCTTGGTTCGTTGGAATTTACGCTGTGCCGGTGCAATTACCACCCCGCCGGTGTCGGTCCCTTTCATAACACGGCTGGCAAACTCACTTCCAGACCCAGCGGGTGCCCACTCCGGCTTTCGATCAGCTTGTTCGTTATCCATTGGCATCAACTACTGCGGCGTCGCTACTGGGCCCGCTTTTCTAATGGTAGATAGTCACGCTTACCATGGCCGGTATATATCTGGCGTGGACGGTAGATACGTGAATTGATACCCTCGCGAATCTCGTGGTAGTTAGCAATCCATCCGGGCATTCTGCCGATAGCAAAGATGACGGTGAACATTTCTATTGGTATGCCCACTGCACGCATAATGATACCGCTGTAGAAATCAACATTCGGATACAGCTTGCGCTCGACGAAATAGTCTTCATGCATCGCGCTCTGTTCCAACTTCTTTGCGATGTCCAGCAGCGGATCATTGACATGCAGTTTCTCGAGGATGGTATCGCAGGCCTTTTTGATAATCTTAGCCCGCGGGTCATAATGCTTGTAGACCCGATGGCCAAAGCCCATTAGGCGTTTGCCAGAATCTTTGTCCTTGGCAGCCTCTATGAACTTTGATCCATCGTCACCATCGTTATGGATCCGCTCCAACATTTCGATGACCGCCTGGTTCGCGCCGCCATGCAATGGCCCCCATAATGCGCAAACTCCAGCAGCCGCGCTGGCAAAAAGATTGGCTTGGCTCGATGCCACCATGCGCACAGTAGCGGTCGAACAATTCTGTTCATGGTCGGCATGCAGGAGCAGCACCAGATCCAGAGCATGGAAGATCGCAGGATCCAGATCATAGTCCTCACCCGGCATGCTGAACATCATGTGCAGGAAATTCGCGGTGTATTTATATTCATGCTTGGGATAGATGATCGGCAAACCGCGCGATTTGCGGTAAGCGAACGCGGCAATAGTACGCACCTGCGAGATAAGTCTGGCAGCCTGGATCGCGAAACGCTCGGGATTGTAACCACCAGACATCAGGCCGGGATAAAAGCAACTGCTGGCGTTGATCATCGAGGACAGAATTGCCATCGGGTGGGCATTGGGGGGGAAGCCCTCGAAGTGAAACTTCATGTCCTCATGTAAAAATTGAGCCTCGTAAAGCAGATCGGAAAACTCCGCCAGCTGGCTACGCGTCGGGAGCTCCCCGTAGATGATCAGAAAGGCGGTTTCAATAAATGTCGAATTTTCAGCCAGCTGCTCGATCGGGTAACCGCGATAGCGCAGGATTCCCTCCTCACCATCGATAAAGGTGATCGCGCTTTTACATGAGCCGGTATTGCCATAGCCGTCATCCAGCGTGATATAGCCGGTTTCGTTGCGAAGTGATGTAATATCAATCCCGTGTTCATTTTCGGTGCCCACGTGAACTGGCAGCTCCAATGATTTTCCGTCTACTTGCAAATTTGCATTTTCACTCATGATTCAATTTTTCTTCTGTGATTTAGGGGTGATGCCTGGCTGGTTCGAGCCGGATAGTGTACTACCTGCACCCATGACCTTCTATAAATCCGCGGCAGTCGTCAAGCGGAGGAAATCATTTTGCGTAGCAATTAGGTGTGCTAGATTAGCCGATCTATGAGTACTTGCAACCAATGGACCGCCGAATTTCAGCGTATTTATCATGCAGCCCTCGAGAAATACCGCAACGGGGCAGACAACTCCGATAAGATCCTAATCCAGCCGGATATTGATTATTTGAAGAAGAACGGGATCAAGCCGATCAATATCTTCGATTACATCGAAGACGTCGAAAAGTACGGTGAGCCGGATTACGGTACGGCCCTGCTGCTGGCCTCGGCCAGACGCGAGTATTTCCTGTTGCGCCAGAATGGTAATTGGGAGGAAGCAACCGTGACGACTGAGAATTTGCCGCCCAAGACCGACTCTGTTGATGGCATCGAATGGCTGCCGCGAATCATGCCGAAAGCACGTGCTTTTCTTGCCGGCCGGGCCGTCGACGATCTGATGTACTGCTGCGGCGGTGATCGCAGATTCTTTACTACCAACAATGTCAATCCGATCGACTTTTTGCGAGTTGTCGATGCTGCTGGAGATGATGACCAGCAGGTGATCGACTACGTTAAGCAGCAGCAGGCCACAGCCTGAGTTCCGTCAGACCGGCGGAACTGATTTTCCTAGCTGCGACGCAAGCGACTTACCCGCAGTACTATCTATATATTTTCTAAGTAAGTGTCTGTCCCTATAATGGAAAAATTGCATAATACACTGGATTTGTGACTCTTGATTTACAGTATCAGCATGCAGTCGCCGTAGCTGAAAAACCGGTAACGCTGGGCGATCGCCTCGCGGTAGGCCTCGAGGATGAATTCCCTGTCGGCGAAAGCGGATACCAGCATTAACAAGGTGCTTTTGGGCAGGTGAAAATTGGTCAGCAGATGGTCGGTGCGGCGGAAGCTGTGGAGTGGCCGGATGAAGATTGAAGTACTGGAAGTCATGGCCGATACTTTGCCATCTAATTCAGCTGCTGACTCAAGGACGCGGACTGTGGTAGTGCCAATGGCTAGAATTCTTTTGCTAGCATTGATCGCATCAGCTGCCGACTGGCCGATCTCAAATCTTTCCTCATGCATGGTGTGCTCGGTGATTTGCTCTACCTGAACCGGCTTGAAGGTTCCGGCCCCGACATGCAGGGTAATGAATGCATGGGGTATTTGTGCCAGCAGCTCCGGTGTGAAGTGGAGTCCCGCGGTCGGTGCGGCGACGGCTCCCGGGACGCTGGCGTACACTGTCTGATAGCGAACCTTGTCATCAGCATCACTGGCGCGGCGAATGTATGGCGGTAGCGGCATGACGCCAAACCTCTCCAAGTCAGGCGGGACGGAAAACTCAAGAACGCGTGCCCCGTCGTCCTCGATGCCGATGACAGTCGCCTTCGCACCGGCAAATTTGGCAGTCGAGCCAAGTTTCATTTTACGTCCCGGTTTTACCAGTGCCCGCCATTGTAGCTCGCTGAGCTGGTTCATCAGTAAGGCTTCGATAGCGTTTTTCTCATCGAAAACACGAGCCGGGATCACCTTGGTATTGTTAAGTACAGCCAGCGTGTCGGCAGGTAATAAATTTGGCAGTTCTTTAAATTTGCGGTGTGTAATTGATTGGCTGCTGCGGTCGAGCACTAACATGCGTGACTCCTCACGCTGGCTGGCTGGTCGATCGGCGATCAACTCGGCAGGTAGCTGGTAGTCGTAGTCAGAAAGCCTTGTACTCATGACAGGTCGAGCCGCCTCTTCAGCAGTTTGCTATAGTAGCTGGCGGCCAGCCAGAGTAATGGTGGCCCGAGCAACCAGACCCGCCATTCCGGCTCCATTAACCAGGCTTCTTCAAAGAGGGTCTTCTGGTAGAGCAGGAAGTAAACAGCTATCGTAATCGAGAGGATAAACCAGGCACGTGCCTTCTGCCAGGCAGCCAGCGGCAGCACCCAGGTCAAATACCAGGCATGCAGCAGTGGGCTCAAAATGAGCATTCCGCCAATAACCCACAACGCTCCACTGCGCCAATGGCGTCGCATGAAGAATCCGCAGAGCACCGCCCAGACGCCGATGACGATGTTATAGTGCCAGTTTTTCTGTTCCGGGTTGGGGATGATGTAGTCCACTGCCCACCATAAGAGATCGTTGGTTCGAGCAACGGAGGCGAAGTCGGAGAGGCTCTGGATAACGTTAACTTGCGGGTAACCATAGAGCATGGCCAACAGCAGCGGGATCGTAAGCCCGGGCAGCAGAGCAATAAACCGCCAGCGCAAGTGAAAGAAAAACAGCGGCAGCAGCAGGGCCGGAATGACCTTTACTGAGATGGCTGCACCCAGGGCAACTCCGCATAACAGCAGCCAGTAGTAAGTAGGTGGTTGGCGATCCATCGGGTTGGCACGGTGGAGCGCCCAAAGTGCAGCCGGCATCAGGAAAATCATCATGCCGTCGAAATGGGCACTCCCAACAAGCATGGTTGCAACAAGTGGTGACCAGGCATACCAGGCAGAATCGCGATGCCGCGATTTACCGACATGCATGCGTAGCAGCAGGTAAACCGTTGCCAGGTTCAATAATAGAAAGACAACCTTAAACAGGGTAATTGAAATTCCCCATTGGGTTAATACCCGGAAGGCAGCCTCAGCGCCCGGAGGATAGATTGCAGCCCATTGGCGGTGGTTGATATTACTCCACCACTCGGTGCGAAATTCTGCCAGGGCCGGGCTATCGGGTGCTGCTAGATAAGGGTTTAAGTGGAGGTGCTGGATGTAGCCTTCCCAAAGGTAGCGCCAAACATCATCACAGGGAGCCATCCAGAAAACTGCGATATTTACGCCGATCGCCATACCCCAGAACAGCTTTGGCCGTTGCAACTCCGGGATGTACTCAAAGCAAAGTACGGCGCACAGGTAAGTCAACCCGGCGGCACTGAGTAATACAAAGAACCGATATGGTACGCCCGGCTGCGACAGGTCGCTATGAGCGGATAAGGTTACCAACAGGACCAATGTTGCCAGGCAGGATACCCAGCAGATAATTTGCGCGATAACTGCCCGCCCGCACCCGAGGGTCTGACTAGTTGTTGTTGCTGGTCTCATCGGTTGCGTTATCGGTGGTACTGGAGGTGGCAACTCCACAGCGCAAAGCGACAGTTTCAACCAATTTGGCCAACCGGCGACGCAGGCGCCATGCTCTTGCTATCATCCATGCCGTTATTGCGAGATAGGCAACCCAGAAATGCAGGTCAGTCAAGTTAGTAAAAAAGAAGCGGTATGATAGGATAGGCAGGATAATGGCATGAAACAAGATCGTGGTGAAGACCGGCTTGAAGGCAAGCCGCACCCGCGTCAGGCACTTGGGCCCGCCATGGTACTCGGTGACCGTGCGAATTTTTATGATCCACCAAAAGTTTCCGTAGACTTGCAAATCCCAATTTTTCCATCCGGTATCGACCGAGAAACTCCAGTCGGTCTCCTCGAATTCAGCTGTTAGGGCAGTGATCAACTCCTCGCGGCATTTCCCTTCCTCATTCCAGAAAGACATCCTTATCGTGCCCGTCTCGTCGCCTATGACAA
>CAYUDZ010000107.1:9057-10022 GCA_964443575.1 uncultured Chthoniobacteraceae bacterium
CAAGCTGCCCGGCTTACGGGTCAGAGAAACGGGCTGGTAGCCGGTTGCCTTGCGGTTAATGACACTGGTCTTGGTGCGCTTGACCCGTAGCCATGTATTGTACCTTGTCCAACCACGCACCAGCGGCTGTAAAAATGCCAGTACCGCGACCAGTAAACGTGACGCGGTAGTATCATGATTCGGCTCTATGCGGCAGTTAAGCATGTAAGTGATCGAGGTAACAAACGGCCCTGCCGCCATCAGTAAGGGGACTATCCTAAGTGACTCGACTGGGATGGAGAGCAGGAACACAAAAAAAGTTAGCGCGATCCACTCGATACTGCGCAGGTAAGCAGAAATTTCGGATTCAGGCGTCGGGTAGACGGCCTGAAACAGCCCTGCGCCGAACAGGCCGTGATAAATAGTCATGCGGCTGGGGAACCACGAGAACCCTGCCTGCCCGTATACCCGGCCCTTCCATTTGGCGTTGCCTGTCGGGCCGAAGAAGACCAGGTGTTTGAAGCGCAGTAATGACTCTGCTTCGCCGTATCCCTCCTGCTGTTTCAGGAAAGCCTTTAGGGTGAATCGCCGGTAATGCCAAACTATCGCTGCCGGACTAAAGGCAATCACGCCGCCGAGCTGTTGCAGGCGCCAGCAAAAATCGACATCATCACCAGCTTTACGATAACGCGGATCAAAGCCACCCACCCTGTCGAATGCCCATTTATAAAATGCCATATTACAGCCAGGGATATGCTCGGCGATGACGTCGGTAGTCAGTACATGCGTCGGCCCACCCGGCGCGGCAGCCACACATGCTTGCACCCAGTCTGCAGCTGGTGGCGAAATATTTGGGCCGCCCACACCGGCATATTCGCCACTGGTCAGGGTATTTACCATATAATACAGCCAGTCCTCATCGGGCATGCAGTCGGAGTCGGTATAGGCAATAATCTCACCATTGGCATTGGCTGCGCCAACATTGC
>CAYUDZ010000108.1:0-9960 GCA_964443575.1 uncultured Chthoniobacteraceae bacterium
GGCAATCGACACCGTCTATGATGATACTTTTGAGGATCCCCTGGCCGGCAAAAGCAAGCGCTGGTTCCGCAAAGTGAATCGGCCGCTGCCGGGAGAATCTAAACAATAGGCTGGTAGCGCAAGGAAAGAATAACGAGTCCCGCGAAGGCGGGTGGAGGGCGGACTTCCCTTGTCCTACGAAGCTTACGTGCGCTCTCTATTTTTTTTAGCATGATTTTGTTAAAAGCGCTTTAAGGGAGCGAAGTAGGAACGTCCGCCGTGATTACTTTACTCTAATTCGCATTCATTTGTGGTAAACTTCCAAGATGTCTACCAGTAGTGCACCAGTTGAACAATTTGCGGCGCTTTCTGATGTCCCTTGCATCAATCATGCATTCTTGATCCGCACAGCAGGGATCGATGTGAATTGTGACAAAGAGGAAGTCCTGTGCCGGTTGGAGAACAGCCATCATGCGGCACTGACTGAGTTGGGCCTGTCTGACAGAAAAATGATCCTGTGTCAGCAGGTTCATGGCAATAATGTTGCCATAGTAGACAGATCCTGCAGCTCTCCGGTCAATGAATGCGACGGACTGGCTACCGATGACCCAGCGGTGCTGCTGGGGATTTATGTAGCCGACTGCTGTCCGGCCTATCTCGTTGACCCGGTGCATCGAGCTGTTGCCCTGCTCCATTCCGGTAAAAAAGGTACCGAACTTGATATTACCACCCGAGCTATCGAGAGCATGGCTGAGCAATTTGGCTCGCATCCAAAAGATATGGTGGCGCAGTTGGGGCCATGTATCCGTCCACCACATTACGAAATTGATTTTGCTGCAACCATTCTCAGTCAATGCCGACAATCAGGAATTAAGGAGGCACACGATTGCGGAAAATGTACTGGCAGTGACTTACAGCGCTACTATTCTTACCGCATGGAAAAGGGAAAGACCGGGCGGATGCTGGCGGTGCTGGGGCTGAAGGCATAACAAAGAGGGGTGTTAATAGTTGAAAGTTATGTGTTGGCTGTTGAATGTTTCATCTAATGCAGCGTCAATTTGATCCCAGTAAGCCTGAACTAATGGATCTGCCGCAGCCGGTTTCTGCTGAGCTTCGGGATGACCTCAGCAGCATCGAGTGGTTGAATCGAACATTTGGGGCCTGTTCCTTTCTAAGAAATTTTTTACGAAAGCATCATGCAGACAGCAAATCACTGCGGATTCTCGATCTTGCTACCGGCTCAGCAGATTTACCTCGTGTTGCGGTCGATTGGGCCCGCAAGATGGGCATTGAAATCCAAGTGGACGCGCTCGACTTTCAGCCAAGCACGCTGACGATCGCCCGCGAGCGATCACAGAGTTTTCCGGAGATTACGCTTCACCAGCATGACATCCGCAAACCTTGGCTTGAGAGTGGATATGACCTCGTGATGAGCTTCCAGGCACTGCATCACTTTTCGCAAGATGACGCCGCTACCGTCATGCAGGAGATGGGCAATATTCGCGCTGCTTCACGATTGGTTGTTGACCTTGAACGTTCGAGGTTGGCCACCATGGCTATCGACCTGTTGACGGCTGTTATACTGACTGCACCAATGAGCCGCAATGACGCACGGGTCTCAATCCGGCGTGCATTCAGCTTCAAAGAGCTGAACCGGTTGGCAGGCGCCGCCGGATGGTCCAACATCCAGCAGAGCCGTGTCTTTCTCTTTCGCCAGGCAATATTTGAAGCTGGCATGGTGTAAGAAAGCCGTGGCTACAACGCTAGCAGAGAACAGCTAATTACCAGCTATTTGTTCAAAGCTTTTAAGAAAAGATGTTAGGCGATTCCTGCTCGCTGTTAAATATCGGAACTATCTCTGGCACCGAAGGTATCCAATCCTATAGCCCAGCCCATCGGGCTGGGTAAAGCGAACATATAATAGTCCGGCCTGAAAGGCCGGGATTCTCAATCCCACTTGGTTCCGAATGGTGCTCACCACAGCATCAGGCTGACGGACGGAAAATGCACCGTAACCTGATTGCCAGTGAAACGAAGAATAAACGGTTCCTTTTGTTTTAAACCACTTGGAAGAAATCGCGACCTTTCAGGCCGCAACAAACTGGTTAACCAATAACCCACCCCGTTGGACTGGGCTAAAGAATTTTGCACCTTCGGTGCATGAACAATCAGTCCATGTAAATGTCAGTCCCTTAAATAGCCTCCCGATTATAATAGTTGTGATGCGCCATTAATTTTGGGTTAGTACCCGACTGGAGTCAATTGGCCGTTTGGTAAAACTGCTGACAAGTAACAACTTATTTTAAAATGCCGGATTATACCCCATCAGTGGCAACAGTCTGCTTAGGCTATCGCATCAATTAACAGCAAAAAAAGGAATACTTGAATAAATTTCAGAGCCGGTTTATTGCTTATTTTTGCGGCGGGGTAGCCAAGTGGTAAGGCAGAGCTCTGCAAAAGCTCCATTCGCGGGTTCGATTCCCGCCCCCGCCTTAATTTATTAACCAGCCAATAGAGTATATTTTTTCGATGATTGAGTTCATGCAAAAAGGCGGCCCGTTGATGTGGGTGTTGCTAGGCTGCAGTATATTAGCAGTCGCTATTTTCGCGCAGAAAATGCTGTATTTTCACCGTATCTCATTTCACGTCGGCGAATTTCTCCAAGGGTTGTCTATTCTTATACGCAACGGTAATTTGGCGGAAGCATTGCATGAGGCAGCAGGGGCACCAGGTCCTGTGGCGCGTGTCATTCACACGGCGCTGGCACACCACTCCGCACCACGCAGCGAGCTGAAGGAAATCGTTCAGGAGGCAGGGCAGATCGAAGTTCCGCGGCTGGAGCACAATCTTTCTGTGTTATCGACGATCGCCTACATTACTCCGCTGATTGGCATGTTGGGGACTGTTGCCGGACTAATAACGACTTTTGTCGGAATTTCCACAACCGGGGGCTATACCACGGCTACTGATCTCTCCAGCGGTATTTACACCAGCTTGTTAACCACCGCAGCCGGCCTGATGGTGGCAGTCCCGACGTACGTCGGATACAGCTACCTGAATGCCTGGGTCACCACATTCATGCACGATATGGAACGCGCCGGCATCGAAGTCGTTAACTTGCTCTGCCAAAAGCCATCCAAGGATGCAATCATCGACTTTGATAGCTCGCGCAAAAAAGCTGAAAGCGACCGCTAGTGTTGAGCTTTTTGGTAGCAGCATGAAGTTAGTTCGCACAACAAGAAATAGCCCATGGTTAATGAATTTTATTCCATTGGCAGATATCGCTTTCTTGCTGCTGATTTTCTTTCTGCTTGGCTCGAGTTTTGTTCTGCAATCGGGCATCCGCGTCGAGGTTCCGTTTTCACCATTTCTGCTGGCACCACTTGAGTCGCCGGAGATTATTTCAATCACCCCTCCCCCGCATTCAAAGATTTACTACGACAACCGCAATTACTCGATCGATGGTCTTGCGGCGAGGCTTGAGGATGGAGTCGATGGCACCACCGTAGTGGTCAAAGCCGATGCTGAAAGCAGCTACCAGTTAGTTACCAGGATTACTGCACTGTGTTTACAAAATGGCCTTTCTGTGGTCTTGGCTACCAATCCTGAAGCGAAGCCTTTGGTGATGGAGGAGAATGATGTGCCGCTGGCACCGATACCGGCAGATGAATAATAAGTCAGACGGCAATACGATTTTTCATTGGTCGGTACTACAGAAGTTGATGCCGCCCTTGCTCTGGTTGTTACCATTGTCCTTTGCTGTCCATGCTTTCGGGTTTTACCTGTTTCAGGTTGTTTATCCACCATCGCTATCTCTGCGTCCGCCGGCAGCGGAGGTAACCCTGGATCTATCCGGTCAGGAATTTAATGTGCAAACTGCCAATTGGCTGGCAGCTGAAGATCCTGCGCTAATTGCTTCGGTTAACTTAAAGAATCCAAATGTTAATGAGCTATTGGAAAGTTCGATGTATGTACCAACATTTCATTCGGTTACTACACGCACCGCAGAGCTACCGCCAATACTCAATCCGCCTGAGAGGATCCTGGCAACAAAACGGTTGATCAGGCCGTCCGTAGAGCTGGCTGGATATCACAACAATACGGCTGGTCAATCTTCAGATTTTGCTAAAGAGGAGAGCGGTCTGCCGGTAAACTATGCCGGTTCCCGGCTTTGCTACGGCTTGCAGTTACCGCAAGAGTTTTGGACAGAACCATTAAAACCGGCACGATTTATTATCAAATTTTCTGAGTCACAACTACCCCAGTGGGTATTCATGAAGGAAACTTCAGGTAACGAACGGGCAGATGAATGGATAGCGAAACAGTTAAGAATGATGCCCCCGCCTCAAGATGTAACTGGTTGGCAGCAGGTTTTTGTTGTCCCTGAATTACCCAATTCGGACAGCGGGTACGAAAGTTCGCAGCAATGATTCAAATTCAACTGGAATATCTTGCAATCGTGTATTTGTTGGCCTTGCTGGCATTTATTGGCTTGTTGTGGATGGTTTACGAGCGTCGCCGTCGGCGCCGAGACTTTAAATTACGTGAGGGGGTGGTTTGCTGCTCGACTTGTAATCAGGTATTTCAAACTTATGACAGTAGTGGTTTGGTCACGTGTCCATATTGCAAAAGCTTGAACGAAAAAAAGTCGTTCGAGCATTTGTAAGTCACTGTACATTTATCAGCCGGCACGTAGCCAGCCATCAGCACCCCGCCGTGGGACTACCTGATAAAGTGATATTTGCGCGGCAAAACTGACATCATTTGCACGTCCGGCAGCCTCTAGTGCCCGCCCATTTTCCGAATTTTGCAATGCACTCAAAGGATCATTGGGCCAACGTTCAAATACAGATTTGGCAATCAAGCTGGCATCATCACCAACATTTGATAATTCTAATAAATTGATCAATGCGCCGGTCATATACACATCTTCAAGTGCCACCCGGTCAAATGTGCCTGCACAGATCAAATACAGCTGCTGGGGCTGCAGGGAGGTCACGAAATCGGCAACGGCTTGTAAATTGAGCAGACAGGCTGCAGCGACATGCTTAGCATGAGAGCATGCCGTAAAGGCAACAGTGCCATTGGTCGTTGTGGTTACGATGCGGTAACCCTGACACTCCGTATATTCTTCAGGTGAATTTCCCAGGTCGAACCCGGAAATCCTATCGCCATGGCGCTCCCCACCAAGAAGGATACGTCCGCCATTACTGTCAGCTTGCTGAGCTTGCATCTCAGCTTTCTCAATGGACGCCACCGGCAATACAGCACTAGCTCGATGAGCCAGTGCCGTTGTAATGGAAGAAGTAGCACGCAGTACATCAATCACTAAGCAACATGCTTGAGCCAAATCATGCTCAGGTAATAGCGCGATCTCGGCTGGGCTGAGAACTGTCTTAACTTTCATTTGTCAAGCAGCCTTGATAAGCAGTCGAGTATCACCTGAAAAGTTCAAACTCAGGCAGATCTTAGAAAAGCGTTGCAATGATAGATCTAGAAAAGCATCCTCTTAGATGATGCGCGTCTTATCATTACTTGTAGCAACTGCTGTCATCGGGATGGCATGGACCACAACTCGAGCACAAACTTCCGTCACTAGGCCGGAAGCGACAATCTTTGCCATGGAGGCCGAGAAAGTTAGCATTCAGGGAGGTGTCAGCCACACTTTTGAAAGTGGCTTCAAGGACAGCGATCTCGGCGACATAAGCTCTACCAGCCTCGGGATGGTGGTGACCCTGCCTATCAAATTAAATGAGTCGTTTCGTTTACAGACTGGGTTGGCCTACGAACGCTTCGAGTTTGGCAGCCTGCAAACTACGACTATCCCTGACTACATGCAGGGCGTTTCTGCCGTGATTGGCCTTGAATATTTAATCCAAGGTAAACCGGCATTCTTTCTGCGGGCCTCACCAGGTTTGTATTTTATAGATTCTGCTGGCAGCGATAGTTTCGATATTCCGACTGTTTTTGGTGGAGCTTATAAGTTCAGTGATAATTTCATCCTGCTTTACGGGGCCACCTATGCAGGCATGCGTGAGTACCCGATTTTGCCGGTAATTGGTTTTTTATGGGACATCACAGAGGACATTCAATTCAACTTGGCTTTTCCGCGTCCTGGCCTTACCTACAAAATCGATGAACACATGCAGTTGTCGTTATTTGCGGAATATCGCGGTTTATCCGTGGATACAGATGATGACGTAGAGGATCCACGCTTTGCTGATACCGAGCTAAGTTACCGGGAACTGGCTGGAGGGGTTTCGTTTACATACTCGTTCAATGAGGATATCAGGTTGAGCGTTTCAGCGGGGTACACCTTTCAACGCCGCTTCAGATATGATTCGCCCGAACGCTCGTTTCGCTCCGATGGCGCACCATTTGTTGGTATGATATTCCGCGGTCGCTTCTAGCCAATATGTTCAATCTGACTGCGGGTGACATTTCATGCCTAAAGATACTTCCATAAAAAAGATACTACTCATCGGATCGGGTCCGATAGTCATCGGACAGGGCTGTGAGTTTGATTATTCAGGGGTTCAGGCTTGCAAGGCCTTAGCTGAGGAAGGCTACGAAGTCATCCTGATCAATAGCAATCCGGCAACAATTATGACCGATCCGGAATTTGCTGACAAAACCTACATCGAACCAATCACACCTGAAGTAATCGAAAAAGTAATCGAGAAAGAGCAACCTGACGCATTGCTGCCCACTCTCGGTGGACAAACTGCACTCAACGCCGCAATGGAAATGTTCCGCTCGGGTGCGCTCGAACGGTTGAATGTGCGTATGATCGGGGCTAATGCGGAAGCTATCGAAAAAGGTGAAGACCGCAAGGCATTCAAAGATGCAATGGTCAGTATCGGCCTTGATATCCCGGTTTCGGGAACTGCCCACACCCGCGAGGAAGC
Source organism: uncultured Chthoniobacteraceae bacterium (assembly GCA_964443575.1). Lineage (GTDB taxonomy): Bacteria > Verrucomicrobiota > Verrucomicrobiia > Chthoniobacterales > CAKUMP01 > CAYUDZ01. The sequence continues at coordinate 6,888 of CAYUDZ010000108.1, forward strand.
ACGAAAAGTATCCGAGGAAATCGGTAAGTTTCCTCTGATTATTCGCCCGGCTTACACGCTCGGTGGCAGTGGTGGTGGAATTGCCTACAACCGAGAAGAATTTGATGAAATAGTTGCCCGGGGATTGCATCTATCGCCAGTGTCCGAAGTCCTGATCGAAGAATGCCTGCTTGGCTGGAAAGAATTTGAGATGGAAGTCATGCGTGATCACGCCGACAATTGCGTGGTCATTTGTTCGATTGAAAACCTGGATCCGATGGGCGTCCATACCGGCGATTCCATCACGGTTGCTCCAATACAAACGCTGACTGACAAAGAGTACCAGCTGATGCGAGATGCTTCATTTGCCGTGATTCGTGAGATTGGGGTGGAGACAGGCGGCTCGAATATCCAGTTTGCCGTTAATCCCGAAACCGGTCGCATGATTGTGATCGAAATGAATCCGCGCGTCTCACGCTCATCAGCCCTCGCCTCTAAGGCGACCGGTTTCCCGATTGCCAAAATAGCTGCCAAACTGGCCGTAGGATATTCGCTGGATGAGTTGCGCAACGATATCACCAGAGAGACCCCCGCCAGCTTCGAGCCAACAATCGACTACGTAGTCACTAAAATTCCACGATTTACTTTCGAGAAATTTCCTGATGCCGACCCGACACTCACCTCGCAGATGAAAAGTGTTGGCGAAGCTATGGCCATCGGCAGAACATTTAAGGAATCATTCCAAAAAGCTTTGCGCTCACTCGAAACCGGACGAGGCGGTCTGGGGGCTGATGGGAAGGATATATTGCCATTGCTCGAGAACGGCGACTGGGATTTAGAGCTAATCCGGCGCAAATTATCTATCCCTGTGTGCGAGCGTGTTTTCTTCATTCGTTTTGCATTCCTCGCCGGCATCGAAATTGATGAAATTCAACACCTTTCAGGAATCGACCCCTGGTTTCTAATTCACATTAAGCAAATTGTAGATGAAGAAGCCAAACTTAAGCCTGGTGCTAATGTCAATTGGCGACGGGCCAAGAAATTTGGATTTTCTGACCGCCAATTATCGCAATTGCTAAACCTTACAGAGGAAGAGGTGCGTGAACAGTGTCGCGCTGAAGGTGTCACCCCCACGTATCGCTTGGTCGATACTTGCGCCGCAGAGTTCGAAGCCTACACGCCATACTATTACTCTACCTATGGTGATGAAGATGAGGCCCGTGGCGGCGACAAACGTAAGGTCATGATTTTAGGCGGTGGCCCCAACCGGATCGGACAAGGAATCGAGTTCGACTATTGCTGTGTCCACGCTGCTTTTGCACTAAAGGAACAGGGATTTGAAACTATTATGGTCAACTCCAACCCGGAGACAGTTTCGACGGATTATGATACCAGTGATAAGTTATTTTTCGAACCGCTCACCTACGAAGATGTACTGAACATTTACCAGAATGAAAATTGCTGGGGAGCGATTGTCCAGTTCGGTGGACAAACTCCGCTAAACCTTGCGACACGCCTGCAGCATGCCGGGGTAAATATCATCGGCACGCAACCTGCAAGTATCGACCGGGCGGAAGACCGCCAGGAGTTCTCTGCCATGCTGGATAAGCTTGGCTTGCAACAGACTCCCAGCGGTAGTGCCACTGATGAATCCGAAGCTGTTGAAATTGCCCGGCGTATCGGCTACCCGGTGCTTGTGCGTCCGTCGTTCGTGCTCGGTGGCAGGGCCATGGAAATTGTTTATGAAGAAGCTGATCTGCTGCGTTATATCACGACAGCAGTTGAAGCCAGCGAAGAACGCCCGGTGCTGGTTGACCGCTTTCTCGAGGATGCCATCGAAGTCGATGTCGACTGCATAGCAGATGGTGAAACCAGCGTGATCGGGGCAATCATGCAGCACATTGAGCAAGCGGGAATCCATAGCGGTGACAGCGCTTGCGTGATCCCGCCGTTCTCCCTGTCTGATTCGCTGCAGCAAAGAATCACTGAAGCTACCAAAGCCATGGCAAACGAATTGCAAGTTCGAGGCCTTATGAACGTTCAGTTTGCCGTCAAAGGAGATGACGTTTATGTCCTTGAAGTGAATCCGCGAGCTTCACGTACGGTTCCTTTTGTAAGCAAGGCCATCGGTGTGCCACTGGCTAAGCTTGCCGCAAAAGTAATGGCAGGTGCCAGCTTGGCCGAACTCGGCTTTACCCTCGAAAAAGTGCCAGAGCATTTCTGTGTCAAAGAGGCTGTATTTCCGTTCGTACGGTTCCCCGGGATAGATATTGGACTGGGGCCGGAGATGCGCTCGACCGGTGAAGTCATGGGAATTGATAGTGACCTTGGGATTGCCTACGCCAAATCGCAAATGTCAGCCCAACCGCCGTTACCGACTGAAGGAAATTTATTTGTCAGCGTTAAGAACGCCGATAAAGATGAAATTACCGAACTCGCTTCGCAATTGTCTCGAGTAGGCTTCACTCTTTATGCAACTAGTGGCACGGCCACTATTCTTGAGAATAAATCCATTCCGGTTCAGCGCCTGTTTAAACTTTCTGAGGGGCGCCCTAATGTGCTCGATATGATTAAGAACGGTGAAATCCAATTCATAATTAACACTCCGAGTGGCAAGTCACCGCGAGAGGATGAAGTTCGCATTCGCAGCGCCGCGGTGGCTGCAGGTATTCCTATCATGACCACCTTGGCTGCCGCACGTGCTTCACTGAACGGAATTATATCCCTGTTAAACAAGGGCTTGGAAGTTAAGGCACTCCAAGAGTACCACCGCAATACCTAGCAGACTGTTGAAAGATCGTGGGAGGCCGCGCACTAAGCGGGATGGGTGGTGAAGGCGAGGAGCCGAGCGACAACGCGACCCGCAGATTCTTGAATAATTCTTAATAAAGGGACAGACACTTATATAGAAATATTGCTTGATTTGGTGGTTTGTGGCTGATAGTTAGTTGATTTATGCGGACGCGAAGATTGAAGCCGGTTTATGGCTCGGGGACTGATCGTGGGTATATTCATTGTGTCTCGCGTACGGTGAACCGGGAGTATTTGTTTGGGGAGCGGGAGAAGCGCAAGTTTGTGTCGTTCATGCGGCTCT
>CAYUDZ010000109.1:0-9674 GCA_964443575.1 uncultured Chthoniobacteraceae bacterium
ATACAGCCAGTCCTCATCGGGCATGCAGTCGGAGTCGGTATAGGCAATAATCTCTCCATTGGCATTGGCTGCGCCGACATTGCGCGCATAACTCAATCCCATATTGCGCTGGGTGACTTTGATTACCTCCGGAAAGTCTCTGAGAATTTCCTGGGTGTTATCGGTCGAGCCATCATCGACGAAAATAATTTCGTAATCTGGGTAGGTCATGCGTTCGAGCGCTTCGAGGCAGGCACGTGCGGTTTTACCGCCGTTATATGAACAGACGATAACCGAGACCTTGGGAAACTTTTCCAGCTGCACCTTGGATGTGATTGTGCCGCTACCCTGGAACCGTCGGCTGACCGTATGGTACGCTAATTTCGGACGGCGTTCACGGGTGACCAAGCCGAATGCCCAGTCCTCGATTTCCATGCCGCCGGTGAACCACTCGTCAGTCCAGGCAAAGAGTACGGTGCCGGCGAGGCCGCCACGCACGACACTGCTGATATGCCAGTCGAGCATTGCAGCTTGCTCATCCTCGCTATGGCGGACGGTATCCATCCCGAACTCACCCATGATTAGTGGCTTCTCGCCAGCCAAATTCTGCAAGCGGGCCAGGTAGCGTTCAAAATCGACCTGACGGTGGAGGTACACATTGTAGGTTACGAAGTCCACGTTGGGTGGCAGCAGGTATTCGGTAGGCGGATAAGAGGCATAAGAAAATAGTGCATCAGGGTCGATCGTCTTGCCGCGAGCGATTAGCTCTTCAACAAAATCGATGACATTCTGTGGTCCCAGCCAGCGTGCCATCTGCGATGGAATTTCATTACCTACCAGATGCCCGAGCACAGCCGGGTGGTCGCGGCATGCGCCGACCGCTTTCTCTACAGTTTCGATAATCCGGCGGCGTCTTTTTGACTCATCTAAAAACTCTATATGCTGCTCCCATGGGATCGTAACCAGCACACGCAGATCGTACTCCTGGCACAGGTCCAGCAGTGTCCGTGGTGGTACGTGATAAAGCCGGATGGTATTGATGCCGGCAGCTTGCATTTGCGCGAAGTCCTGCCTGATGCGCGTCTCCTCGGGCAGATAGTGCTGATCGGATTCACGCGGCCTAAACGGTCCGTAAGTTACGCCTTTGAGGAAGAACTTGTCCTTGCCGGCAAACAGAAATTTAGAGCCGGTACGGACGCGTTCGAATGTATTTCCGGCTTCCATGGATGCACGATTTCAGGCGAAATCGGGCATTAATTCAAGGAAAGATCATCAGGGGCACCAGCTTGGAATTGTCCCCAGGCACCCATGTTTTCGTAAATTGAACTCCACAGCGAGTGGTCACTGTCCGAAGTCAGTAATTCGCGCTCGGGAGTCTTGACGATCCAACTCGAGTGCTGTAGCTCATTTTCCAGTTGCCCGGCACTCCAACCGGAGTGGCCGACGAAGGCACGTAGGATCGATCCATTGTCATTGACCAGGCTTTCCACGTCACCTGCGGACATGCTGTGCGAGCAGGTGATGGCGCCATCGGCCTGATCCTGCCTGAACACGCAGATGATCAGCTGGTTGCGGCCTACTGGGCCACCCTGATAAACTGGCATTTGGGCAACCGGACCAAGTGCTTCCTCACCCGGGATAATTTCGGCTACTGATTTTCCCAACGGTTTGTTGAGGACGAACCCGAGTGAGCCATTGTTATCATGCGATGCAATGTAAATAACTGATTTCCTGAAGCTTGGCTCCAGCAGCGCGGGATGAGCCACTAGCAAGGACCCGGCCAAACCCTCGGCTTGAGGCTGTTCGGAACTTTGAAATCGCTGCATAAATAATTTATTAGCAGCTTCTGTACCACTCGACAAGTTGTAGTTGAGAATATCCTTGATGCCAAAGAATATTGGCCGAATTATGAGAATTGTTATTGCTACTAAAAGTATTCAATCACCGGTGTAGCACTACTATGATCATCTAATGAGATACGGACTGAATACTTTTTTAGTGAGTGCCGGCTTCACGGATGCTGATTTGCCGTTGATTGGGCAGTTCAAGGAGTGGGGGGCGGACGTGATCGAGCTGGCGATAGTGGATCCGGACGCGGTGGATCCTGGAAAGCTCAAGGCAGCGCTGGCGGAATCCGGCATGGAGCGTCCGGTGGTATGCGGGGCTTTTGGCGGCGGGCGTGACCTGCGTGGAGATAGCGGACAAGTTGCTGCAGCAGTGGCATACATTTCGCGCTTGATTCAGCTGGCACAAGATTTGGGTTCATCGGTGGTTTGCGGGCCGATGTACTCGGAAACCGGGCGCACCGGGCAGCACTCTGAAGTCGAGCGCTGCCAGCAGTTTGAACAGATTGCAAAGTCACTGCGGCCATTATGTGACGATGCGGAGGCGGCGGGCATCTGTCTGGCGCTGGAGCCGCTCAACCGCTTCGAGACCGACTGTATTAATACGATCGAACAGGCCTTGGCTTTAATTGACCTGGTTGGCAGCCCGGCCTTGAAAATCCACATTGACACCTTTCACATGAATATTGAGGAAGATAATTCCTACGCGGCAATACTGGCAGCCGGCCAGCAGGTCGCCCATGTGCATGCCAGTGCCAGCCATCGGGGCCTGCTGGGTCAAGATCAGGTGGATTGGGCGGGAGTTTTCAAGGGACTGGCTGAGATTGATTACCGCGGTGATATAGTTATTGAGAGCTTTACCTCTGACAATTTGGCGATAGCCAAGGCAGTTTCGCTGTGGAGAAAACTCTACGATAGTCCGCAGCAGCTTGCCGTCGATGGCTTGAAGTTTCTGAAAGAAATGCAAAGCTGAGTAAGCATAGTTACGAGTTGTGATTCAATTTTCCCCCATGAGCATGATTTTAAAATTAGTACAGCGTGTTGTGGTTTTGTTTGCCATGCTGTTGGCGACAGCGTTGCCATATGCGCAAGCGGAGTCCGGGTTTGTCGCCATATTTGACGGCGAGACATTGGATGGCTGGGACGGTGACCCGCGACTCTGGCGGGTGGAAGATGGTGTAATTATCGGCGAAACCACCGGGGACAATAAAGCTCAGGCCAACACGTTCCTGATTTGGCAAGGTGGAGAGGTGGCGGATTTCGAGCTGAAGGTTGAGTTTCAGTTGCGCAACCATAATAGCGGCATTCAATACCGAAGCTTTCCGGTTGAGGGCCAGAAGTGGGTCGTTGGCGGCTACCAGGCGGATATTGATGCTGCCGGGCAGTGGGTGGGAGCTGCTTATGGTGAGAGGCATAAAGGGATTCTTGCGCGGCGTGGAGAAAAGACCATCGTTGGAGAAAAGCAGGGATCAGCAGAAATTGTTGCCATGGTCGGCGACAGCGATGAAATTCTTTCAAAGATCGATCTCGACGGCTGGAACGAGTACCACATCATTGCCCGTGGCAACCAATTTATCCAGCTGATCAATGGTGTGATTGTCTCAGAATTTTCTGAAAAAGCTGATCACCTGGAAACAGGGTTGATCGCTTTGCAGTTGCATGCCGGGGAACCGATGCAGGTGAAATTTCGCAATATCAGGCTGCGCCAACTCGCCGACGATGAGAAAAACCAAATCCTGTTCCTGGCGGGTAAAAAAAGCCATGGCTATGGTGCCCACGAACACCATGCAGGTTGCCACCTGCTAGCCCGCTGCCTCAATGAAAGTGAGGCCGATGTCATAGCTCAGGTGGTAAGCGAGGGAGCCTGGCCCGAGCCATGGGTTGGCTACGATAAGCCGGATAGCATCGTGATGTACTGCGACGGCTTCAAAAGTCACATGGCTAAGGACCACCAGGATAAGATCCAGGCACTGACCGATGCTGGTGTGGGTGTTGCCTGCCTGCATTTTGCGGTGGAAGTGGAGCCGACTGAGTTGGGGGCGGAATTTCTCGATTGGATCGGAGGTTATTTTGAAATCGGTTGGTCGGTTAACCCGCACTGGGATGCGACCTTTTCAGAATTTCCCGATCACCCCATAACACGCGGCGTCAAGCCGTTTACGATCCGGGATGAATGGTATTACCACATGCGATTTCAACCCGAGATGGAAGGGGTTACACCAATCCTCTCGGCATTGCCACCGCTGGAAAGCTTGACCAAGCGTGCCAGGGACAAAAACCGTGGCAGCAACCCGACAGTGCTGGCTAAAGTTGAAGCCGGTGAGCCACAGCATGTGGCCTGGGCCTACGAGCGTCCAAATGGTGGCCACGGCTTCGGCTTTACCGGGGGACATTTCCATGAAAACTGGCGACAGGATGAATTCCGTAAATTGGTATTGAATGCCTTGGCCTGGACAGCCAAAGCAGATATTCCTGAGGATGGAATAGTGTCCCGAACCCCCAGCGAAATAGACATGGAATTGAATCAGGACTACGAAAAACCCAAAAAGAAAAAAAGTAACTAATCCAATGCATAAAATATCCCGTCGCAACTTCGTCAAAACGGCAGCAGCCACCACTGCTGTGATGTCAACTTATAACATGTTCGGTGCCGGCACCGAGGGCGGCCTGAATACCGGTAAGATTAAAGTGGGCCTGATTGGCTGTGGGGGCCGCGGCAAGGGAGCACTCAAACATTTTCATGAAGCAGCCAAATTACTGGGGATTGAGGTTGAGGTGGTAGCGGTTGCAGATGCTTTTGCCGATAAAGTGGCTGGTGCCGTCAAACAATTTGAACTGGATGCTGCACGTGGTCATCACGGTTTTACGGCTTACCAAAAAGTTGTTGAGTCTGATGCGGAGGTGGTACTGATGGCAACGCCACCTAACTTCCGGCCAGTGCATTTCAAGGCCTGTATTGAAGCTGGTAAGCACTGTTTTGTGGAAAAACCAGTGGCTGTTGATCCGCCTGGAGTCCGCGAATTTACAGCAGCCGGCGAACTGGCAGCCCAAAAGGGCTTGACTGTGATTGCCGGTACGCAGCGCAGGCATCAGAAGAATTATCTTGAAATGATCGCCAAGTTGCAGGCCGGTGCTGTTGGTGAGATTGTCGGCGGCGCCATCTTCTGGAATATGGGAACGCTCTGGACCTACAAGCGAACGCCCGAGATGAGTAATGCCGATTTTCTGGCACGCAACTGGCTCAATTTTACGGAAATGTCAGGTGACCACATTGTTGAACAGCATGTGCATCAGCTGGATATCACCAATTGGGTCATGGGTCGTCTGCCCAAAGCTTTCGTGGGTTACGGGGGCTGCGCGCGCCGCGAAATTGCGGGTGGTAACCAATTTGATTTCTTCAGCGTGAACATGGATTACGGAGATGGCATCAACATCCATAGCCAGTGCCGGCAGATAGCCGGGTGCTATGACCGGGTCGGTGAGACATTCCGTGGAACTGACGGTCACATCAACGGGGCCAAGGTGACAGGTAAGGAAGTAACCATTAAGCCGGTGTCAGTTGACCATAACTCTGGGATGGTCCAGGAGCATGTTGACCTGTTGCGTAGCATACGTGGCAAGGATCAACCGCTCAACAGCTCGCGGACGGTGGCCGAGGCTACCATGTGCGCGATCGCCGGACGCATTTCCGCATATACCGGCAAGCTATTACGCTGGAATGACCTGACAGAGAATACCGAATCAGAGTTTTACAACCTCACTTTGGCTCCTGCCGCGATCGATTTTGAGCAGGGCGAAGTTGAGATGCCTGATATGCAGCCGGTGACGCCGGGAACCCAAAAAGATTGGAAAGTGCTTAATGCCTGATTTATAATTGCACGGAATTCCATATGAAAAATAAGAATAACCCATCCAGAAGAACATTCATCAAATCCGGCCTGGCAGCAGGCGGAGGACTGTTAATTTTGCCCAGCGGTACCCTGTTCGGCCAAAACAGTCCGAATAACAAACTCAATATCGCATTGATCGGGGCTTACGGTCGAGCCAAGGCCCATTACGAGACCCTGAAAGATGAGAATGTGACGGCCATCTGTGATGTCAATCAGCTAAGTTTGCAGTATGCCCAGAAGGAATTTCCTAAAGCCAAAGTCTACGAAGATTGGCGGAAATGCCTCGACCACCCCGGCCTGGACGCGGTGCTATGCTGTACCACCGATCACACTCATGCATTTATCGCGAACTGGGCGTTGAACCGCGACTTGCATATTTATATGGAAAAGCCGCTGGCGATCACGGTGCAGGAGGCACGTATTGTTCGTGATGCCTATCTTAAGAAAAAAGACAAGCTGGCTACGCAAGTAGGAATGCAGCGCCACGCCAACCCGAACTTCAACCGACTACGCGAATTGGTCCATGATGGAGCGATAGGTAAACTCAAGGAGGTTTACGCCTGGGGAAATCGCCAAATTCGCAAGGATGGCTACCTGCCAGGAGGAGAGCCGGTGCCCGCTACATTAAATTGGGATTTGTGGCTGGGACCTTCCCTGGAGCACCCTTACAATCCTGAGTATTTTGATGCCAAGCCGGGGGCTGGTTGCCTCAAGTGGAATATGTACTGGGACTGGGGGATCGGCCAGATGGGTGACATGGGCAGCCATACCATGGACCTTGCCTGGAATGTGCTGGATGCCAAGCTGCCGACCGGAATCAAAGCTGTATCGCCGGAAGAATTTCACCCCGAGGTGACCCCGGTTGAATTGACGGCTAGCTTCACGCTGCCAAAAAATGACTGGCGTGATGAGATTCGTTGCACTTGGTTCCAGGGCGGCGCGATGCCGAATTCACCAATCAAATGGATCGACCTGAATACGATTGGTCATGGTGCGATGTTCAAGGGAGACAACGGGTTCATCATCGCCGATTTCACTCGTCGCCTGATTATTCCCGATGGCAAGTCTGGGGATATGACCCATTACCAGCCGCGCCCGGAAGAGCGCCTGATAGATGATCTGGGCAACTTCCAGAAGCAATGGACTAATGCCTGTAAAAACGGCAACCCCGCAGCGACGGCCTGCAATTTTGAGTATAGCGCCAATATGATCGAGACGATGTGCCTCGGTTTAGCTGCATTCCGCGCTGGCGAAGAGTTGGCATACGATCCAGCGCAAGGCCAGGTTACCAACAACTCGGGTGCTAATGAATACCTGACCAAGTCGTATCGAAAAGGTTGGACGATGAATGGTTAACGGTGAAGGACTACCCGATAATGGGCCTGTCCGCTATGAACGTGTTCCGTTGCCTCATTGATCCGCGAAAACGGATACTTTTCTATAACCGGCTTAATCTTGTGCAACACTGTAAAATCTAGCATTTTGCGTATGGTGTCAGGGCTGCCTACCGGTGACCCCGAGACCGAGCGTTGCGCCATAATGAAGTTGAACACGGCGAGGTCGAGCGGCTCGAGTGTTGCACCGACAAAGTGCAGGCGACCTTTAGGTGCCAGCGTGCCCAGGTAGAGGTTCCAGTCGAGCTTGACATTGACGGTTGAAATCAGGAGGTCAAAGCGCCCTGCAGCCTGTTCGATTTCTTTTTCGTCGCGGGAATTGAGTGTCTGGTGCGCCCCCAATTTGAGTGCTTCCTCGCGCTTGGTATCGCTGGATGTAAATGCGGTCACTTCACATCCCCAGGCATTAAGGAACTGGAGGGCCAGGTGACCGAGCCCACCAATTCCAACCACGGCAACTTTGTCGGTGGGCTTTATATCATATTGAACAAGCGGATTAAAGACGGTGATCCCGCCACAGAATAACGGTCCGGCAGATTCCAGGTCAATCCCATCTGGCAGTGGAATGATTGCCGCCGCAGATGCTCGGACTTTATCGGCGAACCCGCCGTAATGACCGATAATGGTTGCTTCGGCACCGGCGCACAGGTTGTGGTTACCGCTGCCGCATTGCGCACAGGATTCACAATAGCCTGAATGCCAGCCGAGCCCGACAGCTTGACCAGGGCTGAGACCTACAACGTCGCTGCCGATGGCAGCGATACGACCGACGACTTCGTGCCCGCCGATATACGGGAATTGCGTTAATCCCCATTCGTTATGGTGCATGCTCACATCGCTATGGCAGATCCCGCAATAGTCGACATCGATTTCTACCTCCCGTGGACCGAGTTCGCCCGGATCATATTCAAATGGTTCCAGTTTGGCTCCGGCTTCTGTTGCAGCGTAGGCATTGATCATAGTAGGTCTCCTTAATTTTAATTTTATAATAGCGTTGGTAACAGCCGATGTAAAATGGCGATCCCGTGCTGTGCCTATCCAGTAGTTTCGCTGAATCCCACTGGACTGGAGCCGCAATCGAAGCTATCGATAATCCAATGAGTAAGCTGGACGAGATCATAGAAGTAAAGCGTGGCGAAATAGAGCAAATCCGGCCCAGGCTCCAGGAGCTACGTGAACTCGCCTTGCAGCGTGATGATATCCGGCCTTTTGCGTTGGCGCTGGAGCGTGGAGAGGGTGAGTTGGGGCTGATTGCCGAAGTCAAGAAGGCTTCGCCCTCCGCAGGGATTATCAGCGAGGATTTTGACCCCGTCCAGATAGCCAGGGCTTATGAGTCGTCGGGTGCGCATGCAATATCCGTGCTGACCGACGAGCAATTTTTTCAAGGTAGCCTGGATTTTTTACGCGATGTCAGGGAGGCGGTTTCGCTGCCGGTACTGCGTAAGGATTTTATCATTGATGAAGTGCAGGTGTACGAGGCGGCTGCCGCCGGCGCTGATGCGGTATTATTGATCGTGGCGGCGTTACCGCTAGAGCGGTTGCTGGCGCTGATGGACGCAGCGGAAGCGTGCCAACTGGATGTGCTGGTCGAAGTGCATACACTGCAGGAAATGGAAATTGCTCTGGATGCTCAAGCCCGTTTGATCGGGATTAATAATCGTAACCTGAAAACATTTGAGGTCGATTTGAACACGACACAATTTCTCAGCGAAGAGGTTCCTGATGAAATCGTGCTGGTCAGCGAGAGTGGGATACGTGATGGTGAACAGACTTCTCAGTTGATTAGCTGGGGGGTTGATGCGATTCTGGTCGGGGAGTCGCTGATGCGTGCCAACGACCTCGATAAGTCGATCCAAGACCTGTTGCAGCCACCCAAGCGGGCCGATGCCCGGGTGATCGAACCGTAAAAATTGCTGCTTTATTGCATAGAATGCTTGATTGCTAACCCCCCCCGATCAGAGTGATCGCACTGCCTTATACCGTTTCCGAAGAGGTTTGAGTAAGTATCCTTTTCATAATCATGATCATAATCGTACTCGTAATCGTGACTTTATCTGGATCAACGGCTTTGAGTTGAGTATGATTACGATTACGAAACAAAACAAGAGAGGGTATTAGAACTGATTTGACATCTTGTGCGGCTACGCAAATCTTAAGTCTACTGATATGATGAAAGTACTTTTTGCAGCAGTATCTATTCTAACCGTGTGTTTGTTTAGTGCCCCTCACTTGCAGGCGGACGACACGTCTCGCGATGGTGTATTTATCCACATCAGCCATGGCGCTGATGAGCCGCACCGTGTGTTAATGGCGCTCAATATGGCGGCGATCATGGCGGATGACCATGACGTGCTGATCTACTTTGACATCAAAGCAGTCGAAGTTGTACTGCAGGATGCTGACGATATCGAATTTGCGCATTTTCCATCATCACTAACACAATTGAAAACCCTGGCAGATAAAGGGGTTACCTTAATGGCCTGCCCCGGGTGTCTGAAGGCTGCCGGCAAAAGCGAAGCTGATCTGGCGGATGGTATCCAGCTCGCCGATAAGAAAAAATTCTTTTC
>CAYUDZ010000110.1:0-9599 GCA_964443575.1 uncultured Chthoniobacteraceae bacterium
GAGGTGGCGGACGCAGTTTTCGACGACCACGATGGCGTCATCGACCACGATCCCGATCACCAAAACCAGCCCGAACAGGGTCAGGGTATTGATTGAAAAGCCAAGCGCCGACAAGACCGCAAAAGTACCGATAAGCGACACCGGTATAGTGATGGCAGGGATTATAGTTGCCCGCACATTTTGCAGGAAAACAAAGACAGTCGCTACCACCAGGGCCAGGGTGATAAAAAGTGTTTGCACTACTTCCTTGACTGAGGAGCGGACAACCAGCGAGCCATCGTAGGAAATTTCGTACTCAAGCCCTTCCGGAAAGGCTGCAGCCAGATCTTTCATCTTGGCTTCGATGCCGTCGACTACCTCGAGCAGGTTTTCGCCCGGGATCTGGTAGACGGCCATGGTGGCAGATGGTTGGCCATTGTAGCGCGAAACAAAATTATAGCTGTCGGAGCCGAGTTCCACCTCAGCCACGTCTTTGATGCGCAGCAGTCCGCCGGTTTGCGGGTCGGAGCGTACAATAATATTACCGAACTCCTCGGCCTCGACCAGGCGGCCCTTGACGTTCACCGTGTACTGGAATGCCTGGCCTTCAGGCGCCGGTTCGCCACCGATCTGCCCCGCTGCCACCTGGACATTCTGTTCGCGGATGGCATTGAGTACATCATCCACCGACAAGTTTAACCTGGTCAGTTTATCCGGATCCAACCAGACGCGCATGCTGTACTCACCGGCGCCGAAGACCATCACGTCACCAACGCCGCTGACCCGGGCTACCTCATCGCGGATCCGCAATGTCATGTAATTACTCAGGAATAGATCGCTCTTGCTATTATCGGGGCTGAACAGCGCCATGTAGACTGCCACATCGTTTGATTTTTTCTTGACGCTGACACCCAGGCGCTTGACTTCTTCCGGCAGTCTGGCTTCGGCGACCGCGACCCGGTTCTGGACCAGCACGTTGGCAATATCCAGGTCAGTACCAGTCTCGAAAGTGACCGTCAGGTTCATGCTGCCGTCGTTGGCACAGACGCTGGACATGTAGAGCATGCCCTCTACACCGTTGACCTGTTGCTCGATCGGCGCGGCGACCGTGTCGGCGACCGTGGCCGCATCAGCACCCGGGTAGTTTGCCGAAACATTGATAGTCGGCGGGGCAATGTCAGGATAGCGGGAGACCGGCAGGGCAGTCATGGCCACCAAGCCGAGGATGATGATGACGATCGAGACGACGCAGGCAAAGATCGGGCGTTTGATGAAAAAGTGCGGACTCATGAGTAACTACTCCGCTAGCGGTCCGCTTTCATCTGCGGACGGTTCTGGTGTCGGTTGTTGTTCGTCCGGATCCTTTTCTTCTGTCGCGGCGACAACTTTTACCGGCAACCCCGGCCTGACCCGCTGCAGTCCCTCGACGATGATTTGATCACCAGCATGCAGCCCATCGGTGACAATAACTTCAGCACCTACCGTGGTGCCTTCGACTATATATTTGATTTGTGCGTTGCCCTCACTGTCAATCATCATCACGTATGGACCCGATAGATCGCGCTGGATGGACTGTTGCGGAATCAGTAATGCTTGCTCACGCTGTTGGGCCATCCTGACGCGACCGAAAATTCCCGGGACCAGCTCGTTGTTGGGATTTGGAAACTCCGCCCTGATCTCAATAGTCCCGGTTTCCTGTGAAATCTGGTTATCCGCATAATTGATCCTGCCATTTTCGCTATACACGTGGCCATCAGCAAGTACCAGGCTCACCTCCGGGCCCTGTTCATTGCGTTCCTCAGGCCGTCCCCCCTGGCGGCGGATGAACGATAAGACTTCGCGTTCGTCGATCGTGAAGTATGCGTAGACCGGGTCGTCGCTGACAATCGTTGTCAGCAGTGTGTTCTCCCCGGAGCCTACCAGGTTACCGACAGTGACCAACTCACGGCTGACCCTGCCCCGGATTGGAGCTTTGATCGTAGTGTATTTCAAGTCCAGTTCGGCACTTTGCAGGGCACCTTCCGCCTGCTTGACGGCTGCAATCGACTCATCCAACTGGGCTTTCGATTGCAGGAACTCCAGTTCGGAGATGGTTTGGCTTTCGAATAGTTGTTTTTGCCGCTGGAACGTGGTCTCTGCCAGGGTCTGCGCAGCCTGGGTGCGTTGCAGTGCTCCGACTGCATTCTTGACGGTGGCTTCATAAGTATCGGGTTCGATAGTGAACAGCAGATCACCTTCGTTGACTACCTCGCCGGGTTCGAAGTGGATTTTCTGCAGAAACCCTTTGACCCGGGCACGTACCTCCACGCTTTCTGTCGCTTCGATCCTGCCGCTGTATGACTGCTGAACCTCGACATCTTTTGGCTGCAGTTGAATTGCAGTTACTTCCGGTGCCGGCGGTGGAGCAAACTGGTTGCGCGGTCCGCAGCCTAATACTATAACCATGCCGGTTAGGCAAAGAACTCCTGATATACAGCGACTCATGGGTTGCAACATCAGTTATTAATCAAGATTTGCCAATATCTTTTTCGGCTAGTCCCAATTGATCAGTAATCATAATAGTAAAGGTCGCTAAATGATGTGTTGCTGGCATGGAGTGAGCGGAAAATGTGGTATAGGTACGCGACTTATTCACAATATGTGGCGGAACCCAGGAGCAGTGCACCAAGAAAAAACATTGCGATCTTTGAGAATTTTCTGCTAAGCTTGCGGATTAGCATTACCCTTCTCTGATAGATTTTTATGGCAAATAGCAAATCGCAAGATACCAAACCGAAGAATGCCGATTACGGCGCAGCACAAATCGACAAACTTGAGGGGCTGGAGGCGGTGCGCAAGCGCCCCGGAATGTATATAGGGTACACCGATGAACGTGGCCTGCACCATTGCATCTACGAGGTATTGGATAACTCGATCGACGAGCACCTGGCGGGATTCTGCAGTAAGATCGAGGTGACGTTGCATGTTGATGGCTCGGTTTCGATCCGCGACAACGGGCGCGGGATTCCGGTTGAAATGCACCCGAAGTGGAAGATGCCGGCGATTGAGCTGGTACTGACCAACCTGCATGCCGGTGGTAAGTTCGGGCAGGGGGCATACAAATTCTCGGGCGGCCTGCATGGCGTGGGTGCTAAATGTGTCAACGCATTGTCCGAGTGGTTCAAGGCGGAGGTGTACCGTGACGGCCAGGTTCATAGCATGAGCTTTGCCAAGGGGAAAACCACCAAGAAACTCGAGGTGATTGGCAAGTTGAACAACAAGAAGCAGACAGGCACCACGATTACCTTCCTGCCGGACCCGGAGATCTTCACGATTACTACCGAATTTAAATTTGAACGGCTGATCGGGCGCTTGCGGGAGTTGGCGTTCCTCAACCCCGGGCTGGAAATTATCCTGACCGACGAACGTGGTGGTGACGGTGACCTGCTCAAGCAGGAGCGCTTTTTATATAAGGAGGGCATTGTCGAGTTTGTCAGGGAGTTAGGGGAGAACAAGCATCTGATCCACCCCAAGCCGATCGCTCTCTATGGTGAGCGCAAAGTCACCATGAAAGATAAAGACAACAAGGATAAGGAAGAGGATGTCTATGTTGATTGCGTGATGCAGTACAACGATTCGTTCAACGACCAGATCCTGTGCTTCACCAACTCGATCCCTAACCCGGACGGCGGCACCCACATGACAGGGTTTCGCTCGGCATTAACCCGGGCGATCAACCAGTATTCCAAAAACAATAATCTGGTTAAGGATAAGGATCCGTCGATCTCCGGCGATGATGTGCGCGAGGGCCTGACCTGCGTGCTGAGCGTCAAACATCCCGATCCGAAATTTGAATCGCAGACCAAGGTCAAGCTGGTCAACACCGAGGTTGATGGCATCTTCGGTGGTCTACGAAGGATTAATGACATTCTTTGATGAAAACCCGCCGGTGGCTAAAAAAGTGGTCGATAAGGCATTGACTGCAGCGCGGGCACGTGAAGCCGCGCGCAAGGCTCGTGAAACCGTGCGCAAAAGCGCTCTCTCGGGCGGTGGCCTGCCCGGCAAACTGGCTGACTGTTCCGAACGTGACCCGTCGTTAACAGAACTCTTCATTGTCGAGGGTGATTCTGCGGGTGGCTCGGCCAAGCAGGGCCGCGACCGGCGCTTCCAGGCGATCCTGCCGATCCGTGGTAAGCTCATCAATGTGGAGAAGGCGCGGCTGGACAAAGTGCTGCAAAATACTGAGATCCAGACGATGATCACCGCAATCGGGACAGGTATTGGCGATGGCGAGCAGGAAGGTGCATTCAATCTAGAGAAATTGCGTTACGGACGGATCATTATCATGACTGACGCGGATGTTGATGGCTCCCACATCCGTACCCTGCTGCTGACCTTCTTTTACCGGCAGATGACCGAGTTGGTCCAGAAGGGTCATGTCTATGTGGCACAACCGCCGTTGTACCTGATCAAACGTAAAAAGCGCGAGGAATACGTGCAGGATGAAGCCGAGATGAGCAAGATATTGATATCGCTGGGCACTGAAGATGTGCGTCTCAAGAATTTAACTGACGGCAAGGAATTCAGTGAAGCGCAGCTGAAAGACATCCTGGCGTTGTTGATGAAACTGAGCCGCTTTAGTGAATCCATCCGCCAGCATGGTGGTGACTTTGAGGAGTACCTGCACCAGCGTGATAAGAAGGGCAAGCTGCCACAATTTCTGGTCAAGATCCGCGCTGGTAATGATGACAGCGTAGAATACTTCAAAGACGACGCTGCACTGAAAAACTATGCCAAGGACAACGAAGACTTGAATTTGTTTAGTACGGATGACGATAGCCCGGGCAGCAACGGTGACAGTACTGCTGCCAAATCGAAGCAACAGCAAACCCGCCGCGCTCGTCTGGTTGAGTTGCATGAGTCGCAACCGATCGAAAAGCTGATTGCTGACCTGGATCGCAAGGGCTTGCATATCGACCACTTTGCCGCTAACGACCAGCCGATTTTCGAGTTGATCGAAGGCAAAGGTGAAGCGTCCAAAGTGACCCCGGTATTCTCAATCCCTGAAATCCTTGAGAAGGTGAAAGAATTCGGGCGCTCGGGGATGCAGATCCAGCGCTTCAAGGGGCTGGGCGAGATGAATGCCAAGCAACTTTACAATACCACGATGGATCCGGAGAAACGCAAGTTGCTGCAGGTTGAGCTGAATGAAGACAACGCGATCGAAGCTGACAAGATGTTTACCGTGTTGATGGGGGATGTGGTCGAGCCGCGTAAGCAATTTATCGAAGATAATGCGCTCAACGTGCGTAATCTGGATGTTTAGTTTTAAGATTTAATGTATACACAAAACGAAAAAGTTGAGCCGGTCAATGTAGCTGATGAGATGTCGAAGTCGTTTCTCGACTATTCGATGTCGGTGATTGTTTCACGTGCATTGCCGGACGCGCGTGACGGTTTGAAGCCATCGCAACGGCGTATCCTGTTTGCGATGCAGGCGCTATCGCTGTATCCGGGACGCCAATATCGCAAATGCGCCAAGATTTGCGGTGACACATCGGGTGATTACCACCCGCACGGTGAAGCGGTAATTTATCCGACGCTGGTTCACATGGCGCAGCCGTGGGTGATGCGTGAACGGTTGGTCGACGGCCAGGGCAATTTTGGTTCGGTCGAGGGCGATCCGCCGGCGGCGATGAGGTACACCGAAGCACGCATGACGCACCTTGGTGCGGCATTAATGACGGACATGGACAAAGACACGGTCGATTTCGTCGATAACTACGATGAAACCAAGAGTGAGCCGACTGTCTTTCCGGCAGCATTCCCGAATTTGCTGGTCAATGGCGGCACCGGCATTGCGGTGGGCATGGCAACCAATATCCCGCCGCATAATCTGGGCGAGGTGATCGATGGCATTATCGCGATGATCGAAAACCCGGAAATCAGCACTGAAGAGCTGCTAACGCACATCAAGGGTCCTGACTTTCCGACCGGGTGTATGATTCTTGGGAACAAGGGTATCATGGACTACACCAGGGGCGGACGCGGTAGTATCCGCGTACGTGGTCGGGCAGGTATCGAAGAAATCAAGGGAGGGCGTGAGCAAATCGTCATCAGCGAGATCCCATTCAATGTGAACCGTGCCACCCTGGTTTCACGGATCGCTGACCTGGTGAATCAGAAAGTGCTGAACGATATTTCCGCGGTGCGTGATGAGTCTGATGAGAACACCCGGGTGGTCATCGAACTCAAGCGCGATGCCGTACCGAAGGTTGTCATCAACAACCTCTACAAGCAGACCGCGTTGGAATCATCGTTTTCGGTCAATATGCTGGCGCTCGATCATGGCAAACCCAAGTTGTTGTCGCTTAAAGACGCGCTCAGCTGCTATATCGAACATCGTCGCGAGGTCATTATTCGCAGGACCCGTCACCTGCTGATGCAGGCTGAAAAGCGCGCCGAGACACTGGAGGCCTACCTGATCGCATTGGCCAACCTGGATGATTTTATAAAAATTATCCGTGAATCTTCCAACCGGGAAGAGGCCAAAGTGAAGCTGTTGGCCTATGAATTTAGCCGCAAAACCGTTGAAAAGCTCGGGATATTGATCCGCGATGAAGCCCGGATTGTGGATGGCTTGTATGAATTTTCCGAGCGTCAGGTGGATGCCATACTTGAACTGCGTTTGTACCAGTTGACCGGGTTGGAGCGTGATAAAGTTCAGAATGAGTACAAGGAATTAATCAAGACGATCAAAGACTTACTGGATATCCTCGCCAAGGAAAAGCGGGTACTTGGGATCATCAAAGACGAGCTGGGTGAGATTAAAAACAAATATGCGACACCGCGGATGACAGAAGTGGTGCCGGACGAAGGTGACATCAACATCGAGGATTTGATCACCGAAGAGGGATGCGTGGTCACCGTAACCCACCGGGGCCTGATCAAGCGCACCCCGGTTAGCGCTTTCCGCCAGCAGCGCCGCGGTGGCATGGGCGTCAAAGGGGCCACCACTCGCACCGCCACCGCCGTGGACGAGAGCGAAGACTTTGTCGAGCACCTTTACACGGCTAGCACCCATGACTACCTGATGTTCTTTACCAAGGAAGGACGATGCTATGTCGAGCGCGTATTTGAGATACCGGAAGGTACTCGCTCCGCCAAAGGCCGTTCGATCGCCAATATCCTGCAGTTACGTTCTGACGAAAAAATTGCTTCAATCCTGCGCATCGAGTCCAACGTCGAAGGCACCGGCAAGGCCGCGGTCGATCGTACGTGGAATGAAGACTATCATGTCGTGTTCTGCGCGAAGTCGGGTACGGTCAAGAAGACCAACCTCTCAGCATTTAAAAATGTCCGTAAAGGTGGAATTATCGCAATCAAGATCGATGAAACCGATCAGCTCATCGATGTGAAATTAACCGGTGGTAACGACGAGCTGATCCTGGTGACCAGTGACGGCCAGAGCCTGCGTTTTGATGAGAACCAGTTGCGTGACCAGGGGCGCGATACCCGCGGGGTCTGGGGTATTCGACCCAAGAAAGGTGATGAAGTGGTTGGCATTGCATTGGTGCAGCCTGATGCCACGCTGCTGGTGGCAGGAGAAAAAGGCATAGGCAAACGCACACCATTTGATGATTACCGCTCTCAAACCCGCGGCGGCAAAGGCATTATCACCATGAAGACCACTGCCAAAACCGGTAAGCTGGTCGGGGCATTAACCGTTCACACTGAGGATGAGTTGATGCTCATAACTGATAAGGGCAAAATGATCCGGATTGCCGCAGAACCGGTGCGCGTCACCTCGCGCAATGCCAGTGGGGTGAAACTAATTAATCTCAAGCAAGGCGAATCACTCAAAGGAATCGCCCAGGTGGTCAATGTCGACGATGAGGAGCCACCAGCTGACTTGCCGCAAGAATAGTTTAATCAATAGGTTGCGCGCGATACCCATAAATTCTGGAAATTATTAACAGGTATTGTAGATGAGGTTTGTCGGCAATTCTGGCGTCGTCTTGCGGCGTGAGCCGGGTGTTCTCGTCGTTGTTTTAACGCTGATATACTCCTTAAATCATCAAGTTCATCGCTTAATTAATACCTGATTCGTTCCGCCATAGGCATGGCTTATGCTGTTGATAAGTAGTGAATAGCTTTGATAGTTATTCAGAAGTTATTCACATTAGTTAGCGTAATGATCCAAAAACTGGCATTAGTACATGTATTGGTTTATGTCTTGGCAGTGGTTGCCCCCTGCTTTGGCTTTACTACGGTCGTTGTCGATGCCGGGCATGGTGGTAAAGATCGTGGCGGGATGCCGAAGCAACGCATCTCCGAAAAGTTGCTGGCGTTGGATTTAGCCAAGCGTGTCGAGCGCTTGTTGCGTGCTAGCGGGGTACGCACCGTCATGACTAGGCGTGATGACCGGACGGTCTCGCTGCCTGAGCGGGTCCGCCAAGCGAACAGCTACCGGGATGCCATTTTTGTCAGTATCCATTTCAACTCCTCACGTAACCGTGATGCCACGGGGATTGAGACCTATTATTATAACTCGGGGTACGATCTGGCAGCCAACATTCAGAATAAAATGATCCGGGCATGCCGTACTGATGATCGCGGGATCAAGCGGCGAGGCTTTTATGTGCTGCGGCATACTAAGATTCCCTCGGTATTGGTCGAATGCGGTTTTTTGACCAATCCGTCCGAAGGGAAACGTTGCCAGAAATCGAGTTACCGGCAGTTGTTGGCACAGCAGGTCGTACGCGGGATATTGGCGACAAAAGCCGGGCACAAGTTACGACCTTCGCGCAAGTCGTCGTTGCTGGTAAGTAATACTGCGGCAAGTATTGGTAAAAAAATTTCGGGCCAACGTTCTCCGTGAGGCGCGGCTGCTTGTCAGCCGTTGTCTCCACGGGATTGTTCATTCTCCTTAATTGTTTCTGGATTCTGGCGTGCATCAAGCACAGCGACAATGAAACAAGTATCATCGTCAATCCGGTAGTAGATCCAAAACGGAAAAGGGCGCGCGTGGAAGCGGTAGAACGGTCCACGCATGCGATGAATTCCGGCGTAAAGCTGAAGAGAATCGATGCTCGTATAAATGGAGTCGGAAAAATAGGGGCCGAGTCCCGACTCTCGCTGTTCGTAAAAACGGTAGCCTCGTCGTATGTCTTGCTTCGCCGAAGGCTGAATCCGAATCTTCACTTCAATTCCCGGCGAAGTTCCTCCTTGGCCTCGGACCAATCCTGGGACACTTGATCTCTCATGTCCCATTCCTTCTCGCGCTCCTTTAAAACGTTCTCATGCCATGCGGGGGGCTCTAAATCTGGAGAGGCACTCAAATCCTGCCATAGGCGTTCCATCAGTGCGATTTTCTCCGTAGATGAAAGCTGGGAAGTGTCTGGAATCGTAATGGCCATATCTGAATTTTGCTCCCGAAATGTCTCAGGTCAATATTGTAAAATCGAACGTGGAGATGACCTGCCCCTGACCTGAGTGCGAGGCATCACCGAAAAAAGGATGTTGGAAGTCAAAAGTCATAGTCAACTACTCAGCGAGTCAGGGGTTAGAGTCAATCGTCTTTATAGGTCTGTTAGATTGTCAGCTCAAAGTATCCGCCAGGAGGTAGATCATTGATGGCC
>CAYUDZ010000111.1:0-9587 GCA_964443575.1 uncultured Chthoniobacteraceae bacterium
GTAATGGGAGACGTCAGCGATATGCACTGCGAGCAGCCAGCCCGAGCGCGTTTTTTCAACATGGATGGCATCGTCGAAGTCACGGGCATCTTTAGGGTCAATGGTAATCACTAAACGCTCCCGCCAGTCATCCCGGTCGTGAAGGTCAGCAGCGGTCACGTGGTCGGCAAAATCAGCTGCCGACTGCTCAACGCTCTGCGGAAACTCAGTGGGAAGCCGGTATTTGCGCAGGATCGAGAGTATATCGACACCTGGAGCCCCCGCCTTGCCCAGTACTTCCGTTATCTCGCCCTCGGGGTTGACGTGCCGAGATTGCCACTCGCGCATGCGCACGACTACTTTATCCTTTATTTGTGCAGCAGGACTGTCGGTGCCTGGATCCGGCGGTTGAATATAAATATTTTGTGGCAGGCGCGGGTCATCCGGGATGACATAGCGGAATTTTGCGCTTTGTTCGAGCGTACCGACGATCATTTCGTTGGCCCGCTCCAGGATTCGTACTACTTCGCCCTCACTACGATCATCTTCATCACGGAAGCGGCGCTTGCGTAGCGCATTTGGCACCTCGCGCACCAGCACCCGGTCGCCGTTCATTGCAGTGCCAGTATTTGCCGGAGCAATAAATAGATCCGGCTCACCGGGTTCTGTGCTGAGCAAATGCCCGAACCCTTTTGGGTGCATCTGGATGATGCCGCTACGAAGGTTGGCCTGTTTTGGGATAATGTAGCGGTTTTTGCGCACCCGTGCCAGCCTGCCGGTGCGCTCGAGTTCGTTGAGGACTGAGTAAACCGACTTCAAGGCACCTCCAGAAGCGCCCAGTTCCAGCGCAATTTCCCTGCGGTCGAGCGGTTCGTATGATTTTTTAGATAGCAGCCGGGATATATTTTCGGCTATGGCGTCCTTGTTTTTCAAATTACCTGAGGATTTGCTGGTTGCCTTGGATTTGTTTTTTCGTGTGCGCCGCGAATAGTTCTTGGCGGCATTTTTTTTGCCACTCGAGGATAGCCGGTGGACTTCGCGTTTTTCTTTGCGCTTTTTATTACTGTGGAAATCGACCATGCAATTGCTTTCTATGGATAGTGGGGACTTGTCAAAGAACAGCGGTAAGATACTGTTGGGCTTTTTATGGATTCGGAATTTAAGGTCAAACTGGAGGTTTTTGAAGGGCCTTTAGACTTGCTGCTGTATTTGGTTAAGAAGCAGGAAGTAGATATCTATAGTATCTCACTGGAGCGAATTACCAAGGAATATCTCGAATACCTGGAAGCATTTAAAATGCTTGAGATCGAGGTGGCAGGCGAATTCATGGTCATGGCGGCCAATTTGATCTACTTGAAGAGCAGGACGTTATTACCGGTGGCACAGCAACCCCCCGATGATGATGCGGAGGATGATGATCCGCGCTGGGAACTCATCCGGCAATTAATCGAGTACAAGAAATTCAAGGATGCTGCCAGCCAGCTGCAAATCAGGGAACAGCATCGTGCGCTACAGTTTTCTCGCCTGCCGGAAAAGCCGGAATTTGAAATTGATCCGTCACGTAGCATGGGTGATGTCGGGATCTTTGATCTGATTAGTGCATTCCAGAAAGTCTTACACCGCATCGACCAAAAACGTGAAGACTTGCGGGAGATTTTTGAAGAAAACTACACCGTTGGTGAGAAGATCGAAGTGATTTTGCAGGCAACTGCCACTGCAAATAAAATGAAATTTGATGAACTATTCCGTGGTGCTGCATCCCGTACCGAGATCGTTGTCACGTTTCTGGCATTGCTCGAATTGATCCGCTTGAAACAGGTCAGGGTCATGCAAGCTGATGGTTTTGGAGATATTTTGCTGGAACGTAACCGCGAATCGAATTCAACTGCAGATGCTGTGACTATTGCAGGGCAGCTGCCGATGGGCGAGTGAGACGGCTGGAGAAGATCGATATGGATGAAATAGAACAGGTTAAACTTCACAAAATATTGGAAGCCTTATTGTTTGCTTCTCAGCGGCCATTGTCAGAAAGCGAAATCATCACGACTCTGAAAGCTACCCTTGAAGCTGACCCCGATGACAAAGACAAGCAAAAGGCTGCGCAGGCCAAACCAGCTCAAATCAACGCCGCCCTGCTGGCATTGCAAACTCAATATAATGACGGACAGCACGCTTACGAGCTGACCGAATCAGGTTCCGGATGGCACCTGTTGACCAGGTCGGATTTTGCCGACTGGGTGAAGCAATTATACCCGGAAAACCGACCGACCCGGCTCAGTGCTCCGGCACTTGAGACATTGGCCATCATCGCTTACCGGCAGCCAATTACCCGGGCCGACCTGGAAGCTGTCAGGGGTGTCAATGTCGATGGGGTGATGCAAACGTTGCTGGATCGTGGGCTGGTGCGAATTGCGGGGCGTGCAGATGTTCCCGGCAGGCCGTTGTTGTATGAAACCACCAAGGAATTTCTAGATCACTTTTCGCTAAAATCATTGAATGAGCTTCCCAACGCCGATGAGTTGCGCAAGGTGGAGTTACCGAGCGGCAAGGAAAAATCCGAACCGGAAGCAGAGCAGAAGCAGGACTTGCAAACCGTCATGCCGCTTGAGCAGGGGCCTGCAAACGCACAGCAATCAGAAGTACCAGCAATGACTGGAGGAGAAGATGCAGCGAGTGGGGAAGATGCCGCGAAAAAGGATGAGAGCAAAGTGGAGGTAGATCATGAGTCTTGATGAGTACCGCAGAAGGATTGATGAGTTAGATAGCAAGTTGATCGAATTGTTGGCTCAGCGGGTTGAGTGTGTTCACGAGATCGGGCGCATCAAGCTGGAAACCGGGGCAGAAATCTATGCGCCGGAGCGCGAAGAACAGCTACTGCAAGAGTTGGTTAAGCAGGCGGATGGCAAGCTTCCTGAACGTGCGATCAGGGCTATTTATCGCGAAATCATGTCACTGTCGTTGGCACTGGAAAAAAAGTTGGTAATTTCATTCCTGGGTCCGCAGGGGACATGGACCCACCAGGCAGCCCGCAGTAAGTTTGGGGCGAGCGTGGAGTATGCGCCCCAGCAGTCGGTGACCGATGTGTTCAGGGAGGTCGAGCGGCGTGACGCCGACTATGGGGTAGTGCCGGTGGAAAATTCCACGGAAGGTGCGGTGAGCCATACGCTGGACGAATTTGTTGACTCACCGCTGCAGATTTGCGCGGAAATCCCACTGAGCATTATCCACAATTTGATTTCCAACCACCCCCTTGAGGAGATTAATCGGGTTTACAGTCACCGGCAGTCATTTGGTCAATGCAGGGTATGGTTGCGCTCGCACATCCCTGCAGCCGAGTTGATCGAGGTCTCCAGTAACGCGCGCGCGGTCCAGATGGCTAAATCCGAGCAGGGTAGCGCCGCTTTAGCCGGGGCGTTGGCCGCCGAAATTTATGATGTGCCAGTGGTCGAGCAAGCAGTCCAGGATGATCCCAAGAATATCACGAGGTTTCTAGTGGTTGGCAGTCGCAGCAGTCCACCAACAGGATCCGACAAAACTTCTATCATGTTTATTGTGCGCGATGAAGCGGGTGCTTTGCTTAATGCGTTAAGACCATTTGAAGATCAGGGGATCAGCCTCAGCAAGATCGAGAGCAGGCCGTCAAAACGCCAGCCCTGGGAATATATTTTCTTTGTCGATGCCCGTGCTCACAAAGAAGACGCGGCATTTCAGCAGGCTCTCAGTCGACTCGAACAGCACACTACCGCCATCAAAGTCCTTGGCAGTTATCCGGCAGCCACCTTAGTCGATTAACCGAGTCGAGGATAATCAGGAGCCTCTTTGCGGTGGATCCAAACGCTTTGGATTAAGCCGAAACAAAACATCAGCAGCAGGGCAAAGGTACCGCCATAGCTGATGAATGGCAGAGGTAGGCCGGTAATCGGAGTCACAGAAATGGTCATGCCGATATTCATGAGTACATGGGTGAAAACCACCCCGGTGATACCTGCTACCAGCAAAACGCCAAGGCGGTCACGGGCAAAGAAGCCGATAAACAGCATGGTTAATAATAGCAGCGCAAAGGAGATTAGCAGTAAGGTTCCACCCAGGAAACCGTGTTGCTCTGCTATCACCGCAAAGATGAAGTCATTGTGGACGATCGTGCTGGGCAGGAACCCCATTTCGTTCAGGGTATTCGGTGCCTTAAACCCCTTGCCATCCCAGCCACCGGAACCGATAGCATTCAACGATTGGTTAATTGTCCAGGCGTCACCTTGTGGATCCAAATCGGGGTTGAGAAATGTAGTGATCCGGGCTTGCTGGTATTCCTGCAAGCCGAAGTAATAAACAATCGGCAGCATCAACGCACCCAGCAGGCACAGCAGGATAATGTAACGCATTTGGATTCCGCCGAGGAAAAGCATAATCATGAAGACAGGAATCCATACGATCGCCGATCCAAGGTCCGGTTGCAGCACAATCAACAGGCATGGCACTGCCACCACCGCACCACAGATACCAATGCGTATCAGGGGGTGCAACTCTACCAGTTTGGACAGAATCAGTGCCAGCACTAAAATGCCGCCGAGTAGGGCGATCTGCGATGGCTGAAAGTTTAATGGGCCAACCTCAAGCCAGCTTCTGGCACCGCCGGCAATCTTACCAAAAAACCTGGTGAGCACCAGAAAGATTAAGCCGGAGACATAGATTGGGATTGCTGCCCAGATGACATATTTATAATGGATCAGTGCCGTAACAAAAAAGAATACGGTGCCGATAGCTATCCACACCGCCTGTTTGCGCCAGGCGCTGACCAGGTAGTCTGCTTCACGCATCCAGGTGGCGCTGTAGATCGCGTACAGACCAAATCCCAGCAGCAAATACATCAGCACAACCAGCAGCCAGTTAATACTGGCTAATTTTTTAAGTAGTGGCGCCATGTCATAGCAAGATAGAGCAGTTATTGTGACAAGTTGCAAGGATGCTTGCCAAGGTTTCTGAAAAATTACTGTTTTACTGTGGTTTTGGTCTTGCGATCTGCCGTAGGCCGCAGCATGGCAATTCTGGTGCGGCCATATTTTTTATCGCGGATCACCTGCCAATCTTCGACGTGATCGAGGCTGTCATGTGAAGCGGCGCACTCCAGCACCAACAAGCCGTCAGGTGCCAGTATGTCAGCGACACCGCCGGCACCCAGCAATTGGCTAATAGTGCTATCGTTCACATTTGGTCCGGAGTAGGGAGGGTCGGCAAATACTAAGTTATATTGCTTGCCGGTGGTAGACTGCCGTTTGATGAAGCGGCTGACGCACTCGTGCCTTACGCACCCGAGCCGGTAGGTTTGTGTCGATTCAAGATTTGCTTTTATGCAATCGACAGCGCGCTGATCGGAGTCAATAAAGTCAGCACTCCTCGCTCCACGTGACAACGCTTCGATTCCCAGCGCACCGCTGCCTGCGAATAGATCGGCAACATCGGCATCAATAACCGCAGTCGACAGGCTATCAAACACCGCAGCTCTAACTTTATCCATAGTGGGGCGAACATCCATCCCTCTCGGGACCGCTAATGGCATTCGTCCTGCCAAGCCGGAGACAACGCGCATGTCCTAATCGCCGAATAAGTTGTTAAGGAAATTTTTCATCTTATTTTCAAGACCATCTCCGATCAGGCGTTCAATGACATTGGTCTTTGGCTTAGCGAGCGTGCCATCGACCTTAAACTTCAGGTACTTGTAGCCATCTTCGGCGGAGTCTTGCATGTTCTTTTTCGCAAAGTCGGGCAAGCGTTTGCGGATTTTTGCATGCAGGTGAAGGCGTGCATCAAGGTCAAGCTTGCCGTCGGGAGTGATCTTACCGTCTGCTGTGACCCGCATATTGCTGGAGCGAATAAGAAGCTCATTAACCCGAGTCACGCCGTTGTCGATGGTTGCTTCTGCATGCGCCTTGTTGATATCGAATTTAACCAATTCCGCGATTTGCAAAGCCTGGCCGAGAGTTTGCAGGATTTCGATTTGGCTCATCGAGCCATCTACGATTTCGAGGCTTGCCTGTCCATTTGCTGATGTCCAGTTATCCAGCTCGCCAGTCAGCTGTATCTGGCCATTCAGAGTGCCAGTCAAGCGGTCGCGTGGCAATCCGCTGAAATCCATCATTTCCACTACATTGGCACCTGCTACCGCGATCGAAGCGGCATAGACAATAGGTTCACTCGCTAAGTTCAATTCGATCGTGCCATTTACCTGTCCACCCTCGAGATCGGCTGAGATATCACTTAGTTCCAGCGAGTCATTGGTTTGCAGGTATGGCGAACTTATTTCCCTAAGTTGAATCGCATCCCTGTAAATGGCTCGCGCTATGGTTATAGTTCCCGAGCTGGTCGTGGCATTTTCAAACTCGGTGCGCACCGCCAGGTTCTCGCAATATACCAGGCGGTCACCTGAGTCGGTGAGAAAAGTCAATGAACCGCCATCGATGGCAATTCGTTCAACTTCGACCTTCCAATCCTGCCGGGCTGGAACTTTGCCTTCATCTGCGGTTGCCGGGGCTGCAGTTTCATCATGCTGCTGTGGTGGTCGTTGTGTGGCGGGATCCTCTGCGTGACCGTGGGAGTCAACAGGATCGCTGGTATCGACCTCCGCTGGTTTATTACCTGCGATTATTGGCTGAAACTTCACGTCTGGTTCGAGGATGCTGATCTTTTTAATTACCAGGCGGCGCTCAAACAGAGGCAGCGACTCACATTGCAGTCGGATTTTGTGAATTGACGCTTCTGCACCTGCCTGATTCTGCAGCTTGATCCCTTGTAACGTTACTCCACCCCATGGCGAATACCCGCAACGGCTGATGCTGGCTTCAACACCCAGCGCATCATTGAGAGCATTTTGAATACGTTCATTTACCCCATCGGATTGCAGGTACAAATTGACCCCGACCACCGCGGCAACAAACAAAAGAACCACAGCCCCGATGACTCCACCCAATATCCGTAGCATTATGCTCTTGCGAAAATTAATCACGTGCGTATTTCATCAGCAAATAGTAGTATGTGCAAAAATTAAATTAGCACACTAAGCATTGCCAATTATAACCACTATTCTAAATTACATTAATGTCTGACGCAGATCAGCCCGATAATTCAAGTCAGCAGACTGAAGATTGTCCGCACTGTGGCATGCTTATTGATGTGACTGACCAGCGTGCCTATGCGCGTGTTCATTGCCCTTCGTGTGGTGGTGCGATGCATGTACGAAGGCGGTTTAATAACTTTGAGATAATCGATATAGTGGGTGAGGGCGGCATGGGGACCGTGTACCGTGCAGAGGATGTAGTGCTTTCGCGCAAGATAGCTCTCAAAGTGTTGCGTGAAGAGTACGGTGAGGATGAGGAGACGATCAAGGAGTTGGCGCGCGAGGCGCGATTGACGGCATCGATCAGCCACCCGCATGTTGTCAAAGTCTTCAGTTTTGGCCAGCAGCACGGACAGTACTACATCGCAATGGAGTTGGTCGAGAAGGGTAGCCTCGACACCCTGATGGGTATCCAGGATAAAATCGCCGAAGCGCAGGTGCTGAATATTGGTATCCAGATTGCGCAAGGATTGGAGGCGGCACACGAAAAAGGCTTGATCCATTGTGATGTCAAGCCGGGCAACATACTCTTTGCCAATCAACGGACGGCCAAGATCGTTGATTTTGGCCTGGCCGTACTACAGGAGCATGAAGCTGAGCAGAGTGACGAAATCTGGGGTACGCCATATTATGTGCCACCGGAACGTCTCAATAAAGAACGCGAAGACTTGCGTGGTGATATCTACAGTCTGGGTGGAACACTCTTTCATGCCCTTTCCGGGAGGCCACCATTTGATGCAGAAAATGCTTCACTGGTGGCGCTGAAACACCTGAAAAGCAAAGCAGTAAGCCTGCAATCATTTGCGCCGGATGTATCCAGTGAGACCTCCTATGTCATTAACCGGATGCTGAAAAAAGATCCGCAGGACCGTTACGATTCCTACACGGAGCTGATCGAGCATCTGACCTATGCGCGAGAGCAGTTGATGAGCAAAGTCTCCACCGGCCAGACCCGCAGGCAAAAAATGGCCGAGAAAACCGATCAGAGCAGCCTGGTTGGCGGCCTGGTAACGCTCATCATGATAGCCGGCCTGATTGTAATCGGGTTGGTAGTGTGGCAAGGCAATTCTACGGAAGAGGAAGTGGTTGCCGAGCCGGTACAGGAAGAGGTCGTTTACCAGGAGAACGTGGATGTTGAAGCCATCCTTGCTGAAGCCAGGAGGCAGATTGCTGATGGTGAATTTACCAAGGCGTTAGTGACGCTTGACCAGGCGGGTGAAGTGGAAACTATCAGGCAACCACTGCGTAATTGGATTATACTCAGTAAGGGTACAGCTCACCTCGTGGGTGGCAACCTTGAGCTTGCCCTGAAGGACTTCCAGCTGCTGGCAGATGCCGACCTGTATTCACGCGATCCTTCAGAAATTGCTCTGGCCAATTTTTTCAAAGAAACAGGTCGGCTGATAGCTAATGAGCGGCCGATCGCTGCCAATATAATCAACCTGTATTCAACCGTAAACTACGAGGCACTGGCAATCTTTCTGTTCGGGATCAAAGACTGGTACCTCGGCGAATACACGGCGGCGGCGAAAATATTCGGTACATTTGCTGGAGCCAACCCGCTGCCGCCATATGAATGGATTGCCGACTATCATCCGCTTGCCGAACAAATGGCGCAGGACTACGAGGCTTATGCCCGGGTCAGGGAAGCCACTGCAATCAAGGATGCTACCCGCCCGCAGCTCGGAGGTTTGAGGGATCAGGTAAGAGCAGTCCGTGTCGGCCTGATTTCAGGTGAGGGACTGGTACCGGCGCTCGACGCGCTTGAACGTGACCTGAACCAGAGGATAAAAAACTTTGGCAGGGTCGTGGTTTCTGCTGATGTGAAGCCGGGTCAGGATGAGCCGGAGCAAGAGGACAGTACGGCAACCCCGGCAGCCACGCCTGAGGTTGATCTCGCTGCCCAGAAGCAGGAACTGGCTGGTTTGGCAAAGTTGAGTGTCGAGATCCCTTCGGCGTTGAAAGATAACCAACTCGATGCTCTCAAGAACCGACTCAACTCGTTTGAGCCTGAAACGGAAGTCGCGAAGGAACAGCAGGCTTGGCTGGAAACCCAACTGGACTGGTTAATTAAATTTCGTAACACACTGATCAGTGACTTTAACACGTACGGTTACAACGAACCGATCATGCGCACCACGGGCGGTTCGCTGGAAGGCAAAGTTGGCAAAGCTGATGCTTCCGGGATAGAAATTGTGGTGCCCTTTGGTTCGATGCCTATTTCGTGGCAGGAAATTCCTGTGGCGGAGCAACTGCGCCTGGCAAATCACTTCAACTCGTTGCCACAAGTGACAGGAGACAAGCAGGAGCGTAGCTGGATCGCAGCTTACTATGCGCATGTTTCAGGACTCGGTGAACCGGCCCGCCAACAGTTGCTGGAGACTGCCAGGCAGGTTCCCGAATACAATGAGGCTCTCGACCGGATCTTTCAGTAGTCAGCGCAAAGGTCTAGCCCGGAAAAATCACAAACTTCGTAGCGAGACGAAGCGTGGGGTGCTTG
>CAYUDZ010000112.1:0-3716 GCA_964443575.1 uncultured Chthoniobacteraceae bacterium
ACACGCTGAGTCCGCTGGAACGAACGCTAGCGTGAAAATCATACTCGCGCAGAGGCGCAGAGGAAAGGAGTTACGGCAAAGGTTCTGCCTACGTCCCGATTGATTGGGACTACGGCAAGACAGGGGAACTTTGCCCTCCAGAAATGCTGAGAGGGAGGGACGACGTCCGGTGCCTGGATAAGAGAGATTTGAAATGTGTGCCTTGGTCTACGACCAAGACTGATGATATGGGACGTTTTGGCCTGGTGAGCGCATATTGCGTTTAACAACCGTGCTAGCCCGGAAAAATCACAAGCCATCTACTGCGACCAGCGTGAGGCGCTTGTTTACAGCGTTGGGCTTGGATTTCGCTATTTACAGTATGTACTCATACAGCTCATAGCGAAATCCATCGCCCGCCTTGTACCCAAGCACCCCACGCTTCGTCTCGCTACGAAGTTTGTGATTTATCCAGGCTAGTCAGTTAGCGACGACGTTGACCAGGCGGCCTGGTACGACGATGACTTTGCGGATGGTCTTGCCTTCACTGAACTGCTGGACTTTCGGGTTATCGCGGGCCAGTTGCTCCAGCTCTTCTTTGGTCGCGGCCTTGGGCACGGTTAGCTGGTTGCGGACCTTGCCATTGACTTGCAGGGCAATGGTGATTTCGTCTTCGACCAGGAATTCCTCGCTATATTCCGGCCATGGTTGGGCGTCGACGGTACCGCTGATGGCGTCAAATTTCTTGGCCAGTTGCTGCCACAATTCACTGGTGATGTGGGGGGCGAACGGGTTGAGCAGGATCAGCAGGGTGCGCACTGCGGCGAGCGGTCGGGGGCTGGCACCGGTCAGTTCATTAGTCAGGATCATCATTTGCGAGATTGCGGTATTGAAGGCCAACACCTCGATATCGCCGGTGACTTTTTTGATGGTAGCATGGACCACTTTGAGCTGGTTTTTATCCGGCTCGCAATCTGCGATGGCATCGCTGAGTTGCCATTGGCCCTCCTGGTCCTCCTGCATCGCCAGGCGCCAGACGCGGGCCAGGAAGCGGGCCACGCCCTCGACGCCGGCCATGCTCCAAGGTTTGACCTGTTCGAGCGGGCCCATGAACATTTCGTAGAGTCGCAGGGCATCGGCGCCGTACTCATCGATCACATCGTCGGGGTTCACCACATTGCCGCGTGATTTTGACATCTTCTGGCCATCCTCGCCAAGGATCAGTCCCTGGTTGACCAAACGCTGGAATGGTTCCGGGGTGCTGACGTGCCCGAGGTCGTACAGCACCTTGTGCCAGAAACGGGCGTAAAGCAGGTGCAGCACGGCGTGCTCGGTCCCGCCGACGTAGAGGTCGACCCCACCTGGTTGGGGTGCAGGTTGCTGATCCGTGCTACCGCTCATCCAGTAGCGTTCGGCGTCTTCTCCGGCGAAGCGTGATTTATTGTCTGCGTCACAATAGCGCAAGTAGTACCAGCAGCTGCCGGCCCACTGCGGCATGGTATTAGTTTCGCGCTTGGCTGCGTCGCTGTAGGCGACCCACTCGGTGGCCTTCGACAGTGGTGGGTCAGCGGTACCGGTTGGCTTGAAATCGTCCATCTCGGGCGGCAATACCGGTAGTTCTGATTCATCAACGGCAGAGTGGCCGTGCTCATCCCAGATGATCGGGAAGGGCTCGCCCCAATAGCGCTGGCGCGAGAACAGCCAGTCGCGCAGCTTGAAATTCACAGTTTTGCAACCGACGCCCTGCTGCTCCAGCCAGTCGGTAATTTTGCTTTTTGCCTGTGGGGTGCGCAAGCCGTCGATCAGCGGTGAATTGATGGCTGTTCCTTCACCGCTGAAGCAACCGTCGACCGATTCATCCGGCTGGACGACCTCACGGATGGGCAGGTCAAACTCAGTGGCAAATTCATGATCGCGCTGGTCATGGGCCGGCACTGCCATAATGGCACCGGTGCCGTACCCCATCAGCACGTAGTCGGCAATCCAGATGGGGATCTTTTCCGAGTTCACCGGATTAATGGCATAGGCGCCGGTGGCGATGCCGCTCTTTGACTTTGCGAGGTCGGTACGCTCGAGGTCGGACTTTGCCGCTACCTGCTTGCGGTATGCAGCGACTTGTTTCTGCTGGGTGGTGGCCGTGATTTGATCCACCAGTGGGTGCTCTGGTGCCAGTACCATATAGGTAGCCCCGAACAAGGTGTCCGGGCGGGTGGTGAAAACTTCGATGCTGTGCTCAGGTATATCGGCCACGGCAAACGTCACGCTGGCACCCTCGCTGCGACCGATCCAATTACGCTGTAACAGCTTGATCGACTCCGGCCAGTCGAGCCCGTCGAGTTCATCGCTCAGGCGTTGGGCATAATCGGTAATCCGCAGCATCCATTGGCGCATCGGTCGGCGCTCGACCGCGAAGCCGCCCACTTCGCTCTTGCCGTCGACCACCTCCTCGTTGGCCAGCACGGTGCCCAATTCCGGGCACCAGTTGACCGGTACCTCCGAAACGTAGGCGAGGCGCCGGGAATCCAGGAAAGCCTTATGTGTCGCCACGTCCTCATCAGGCAGTTCCCGTCGTCTTGCAGCACTGAGTTCGCTAATCGGACGTGCCTGATTTTTCTCAGCATCAAAATAGGAGTGGTAGAGCTGGAGGAAGATCCACTGGGTCCATTTGAAGTAGCCGGGGTCGGTGGTATTTACCTCGCGGCTCCAATCGTAGCTGAACCCGATGCGTTGCAACTGCCGCTTGAATTGGATGATGTTTGCTTCGGTTGTGGTCCGCGGGTGCTGGCCGGTCTTGATGGCATACTGTTCCGCAGGTAATCCGAACGCATCCCAGCCCATCGGGTGCAGAACGTTGAACCCGCACATCCGTTTGTAGCGCGCGATGATGTCGGTCGCCGTGTAACCTTCCGGGTGCCCCACATGCAGACCTTGCCCGCTCGGATAAGGAAACATATCGAGGACGTAGTACTTCGGACGCTTCTTATCAAATGCCGGCTCACCCGGGTTGGCGGTCCGGTAGGTCTCTTGCTCCTGCCAGGACTGTTGCCACTTGGGCTCAATGACATCAAATGGGTATGGCTTGCGTCTTTCCTTGCTCATGTGCGAAGGCGGATTATTAGCCTTGCAGGACAATGACTGGCAAGGAAATCTAATCCGAACGCGTCAGGATTTCCTCAAAATTATCGATGTAACTGGCGACCGGATCCGCGTCGCGCTGGTTTTCGAGCAGCTCGAATTCGATCTTTTTGGATAATAGGAAATAGTCCTGGAACGGGCTTTCGTCGGTACTCAGGCGCGTGGCTTCGACCCAATTCATATAATCGGTGATATCGGTTGCCATGGCCTCGAGTTCCGCAGTCAGTTGCTGCAGGGCGGCTACTTGTTGCTCGAGCTTTTTGTTTTTGCCTTCTGCCTTGCGCTGGCAAACCGTTGCCAACTCATTGTAGATCGGTGCGGTCAGAGGGTTGGCCATAGCCGCCAGGACGGTGAGTTCCTGAGCTGCTGCCCGCATCTGGCCCTCGACCTCAGGAGTGTCAGGGATGCTGGTTATCTCGGCCAGGGTGGCGGTCGCAGGCGGGCTGGATTGATCGATTGTAAACTGACGGTTGAACTCCGCCTGCAAGCGACGCACCGAGTCCTCGGTAGCTGCCAGCTGCGACCCGTCGGGCTCGGCCAGCTTGGCCAACTGCAACGACCATTGCCGTTTGAAACCGGATAAACTACCGGCAGACTCGAGC
>CAYUDZ010000112.1:3726-9312 GCA_964443575.1 uncultured Chthoniobacteraceae bacterium
AAAAACGGACTGGTGCGCACCCGCACGCGCGTGGCCGAATACACGTTGACCACCGCCGGCGTGACCCGCTCGAGCACCGGCGCCAGCGACTCCAGGGTTGCCAGTGTTTGCGGCAGCAGAGCATTTTTTAACAGCATGCGGAATAGGCTTTTGCCGTCTTTCAGGTCGAGGATGGTCGCTACCAGGGAAGCGGCATAGATCCGGTAGACCTTGGCATCGAGCGTGATATCGTCCGCGGCCGGTGGATTCAAGATGAAGCGATCAAGATCAGGAATATTGCCGGTTTCAACCAAGCCGACATAAGCTGCACGCGGGAACTGCTGCGGGTCGCTCAGGGTAGCCAACCCGAGTACCATCCATTCGGGCAGTTGTCGTTGCAGCCTGGCGGCGCCACTGGCGACTTCCTCACCCAGCTCATCAAGGGCGATATCCAGCAGCACAGCGTGGGTAATCAAGAGGTGAAAATCGACCGGCACCAGCGATGGTCCGGTGCGGATCAGGACATCTACTTTGGGGCCTGCCAGCGTCCTGGTCAGGCCGACGCGAGCCGGCAGCGAGTCGGTGTCGCCGATACGCCGTGGTCGCAGAGTAATGATAATCGGTACCGGGTCACCAGCGGATTTGATTCCAAGTAAACTGTGGTTTTTTTCCTTAACCCGTTCCGCTGCACTGCTGGCGCTCATGCGCAGGACGGGCTCACCGGCATAAATGGTAAACTGGCCGCTGGAGCTGGTGCTGCGGTTGTTCAGGTCGCTGGCCCGGACGTCCAGCGTGCCCGTAAGAATCAAGCTGCTGCAAGTAATAGCCGACAGATAGCAGCGCAGCAGCAGCTTCATGGTGAGGATACTAATGTGATCAGGTCTTCCTCTGCCTTTGCCTGACCCAGCTTGGCCAAGCTTTCCAAGTCGCGCTTGGCTGCCTTCCACACCTTGTTCATAAACAGATCGGTGACCGGTGCTGCAATAGCCGGCAGATCCAATCTGCCAAAGCCGCAGGAGACAGTGGTGGCATTGAGACCGGAATCGGTGGTGACCGGACTCACTGTTTTGTGGATATAGATCGGGTAGCCATAAACCGACTCAACTAAGGTCAATCGCACTTGGTCTTCATCAAAGCTTACGAATGAACCAACGTACTTGAAGACGTAGCGTTGTTTCTCCTTGCGGCTGGCGCGGATCGCCGTCCTAAGGTAGGAATTCACCTGCTCCTCGGTGTAGGAGACGAACGTACTGCGGCTCGTGGTGCTGAGGCTGATCAGGTCGACACCGATATCAGGGGAATTCAGCAGCGGCGGCGGATCGAGGTCGGGTGCATCCTGCGGCGGCAATACGGCCAGCAGCAAGGCGGCTAGTAGCATTGAAATAAGCAGGCTGATCAGCAGTGGTTTAAGCACTGGCTGGCGCACTTTGATTCTGTGTTTTGCCTTCTTCGGATCAACCTTAGTCGGCTTTTTCTCCTTAACTTTTTTTGGCAACAAGGCGTGGTCCAGCTTCGCACCACAGTTATGGCAATAGACACGTTCCGGTTCGTTTTCGTGTCCGCACTCGATGCAGGTAAGGCGATCCATCGTTAGTCCTTGGTTTTGGTTGGAGTGGATAATGATGACTTGGGCTTATCTGAACTTTTATCCGCCTTGGGTTTTTCTGTCTCTTTTTTGGCGGCCTCTTTATAGCTGTCGCTACGGTAATCGGTGCTGTAAAAACCAGAGCCTTTAAAGATAAGGCCGGCACCGGTGCCAAGGAGTCGCTTGACTTCACCTTTGCCCCAGCTCTCGCGCAGGCAGCTTGCCTGTGGGCAAACGGTCAGCGCATCATCTTTCATCGACTGAAAGAGCTCAAACTTTCCGCCGCATTCTTTACACTCGTATTCGTAGGTGGGCATAACTTGATTTTTATAGTAGAACGTGATAGCAGAATCACAGACATTCGGCAAACTGGATAATGCTATTCATTCACAATAAGTAAATGTTAGGATATCACACATTATAATTAATATGAATAATATATGCTGGCAGAGAATAAGCAATGCGGTCGGCCATGGGGCGGCCCTGGTCACTTTAGTGTTCTTAGCGAGTTGCGCATCGCATGACACGCGGCTGAGCGATCGTTCCACGATTTACCTCGGTCGCGGGGGGGAGTTTATCACCTCGACCCCGCAACAGATGCATGACACGGTATCTTACTGGGATGGTGATGGTGTCAGCGGTTCGCCGCGGGTGGTGATTAGCCTCAGTGGCCAGAAGGCAGAGTTTTACAAAGGTGGCCAGTTGGTCGGGGTATCCAGCCTCTCGACTGGGCGGGAAGGCTACAAAACTCCAACCGGATCATTCAAAGTTACCCAGAAAAGCCCGGATCACCGCTCTAATTTATATGGCAACTATGTCGATAACTTTGGCAATGTCGTGGTCCGTGATGTGGACGTTCGCAAGGATCCGAAACCGCCCGGCACCAAGTTTGAGGGCGCACCGATGCCTTACTTTATGCGAATCCATGGTGGGGTTGGGTTGCATGCAGGGTTCCTGCCCGGATTTCCGGCATCCCATGGCTGCATCCGCATGCCCGAGCACATGGCCCAGGTATTTTACCGTAACGTATCCATTGGTACTCCCGTGCGTGTGGTTTATTAAATCATGAGTTGGGCTGAGGTAGAAGTCGCAGAAGCTGCAGAGATGCTGGAAAAGGGCGGCGTGAGGCTGGTCGACTGCCGGGAGGAAGATGAATTTGCAATCTGTAAGATCGATGGAGCCGAGTTGATTCCGCTGAGTATTTTCGGCTTTGAGGCGACCACACGATTACCGGATAAGCAGCAGCAAATATTAATTTACTGCCATCATGGTCGCAGGTCGCTAACTGCGGCTAATTACCTGGCAGAGCGCGGGTATACCCAAGTGATGAGTTTGCGGGGTGGCATCGAGCAGTGGGCCAGTGAATTGGATTCGTCGATGACACGCTACTAATCTGAGTTGTCCTCTGGTGAGCGCAGCAGGCGTGGGTCTGGTAGATAATGACACGTAGCTGAGAATTTGATTTTCAGCTTTTCAAAGTCGACCCCCGTAATAGTATGTACTCTTGGCTATGGATTGTAACGACAGGATAATACAGGTTGCCAAATAACGATTAACGGCAACCACTCAAAAGCCTAATACTTCGTGTTTATGCAAAGAAATTGAACCCCCAATAAGAATGAGATGAGCAATACTATGAAAGAATATATCGATTACATTAATTCCATGAGCGGCAAGATCCTGCTCGGTTGTGATGGCTTTGTCGACGAGACCTATCAGTTGGTTGAAACCCGCCACAGCCCGACCGATTTCACGGCTGTCGAAAAGCTGAAAAGTTTTGGGGAGTTGCTAGTGGCACGAGCTGATGGTGGAGTTGGTGTCGAGCTGGTACCGAAGCGTCGCTGCGAGGGCGGCTTTGCAATTAATACTGGAAGGATTGCTGCCTGCCTGGGTATTAAGCCGATATTGCCCGGCCTGTACGGAGGCGCCACAATTGACCCAGCCTACGATGAGTTCAAAGATACTTGTGAGCTGCATTCGCTGGGTGATCCCGCCCTGACAATCGCCTTGGAATTTACCGATGGCAAGCTGCTGATGAGTGACTTGCAAGCGGTCTCCAACCTGACTTGGCAGGATGTGGAGCAACATTTCGGGCCAGAGAAGCTCAAGGAAATGTTTTCGGGAGTTGATATCCTGGGCCTTGGCTACTGGTCGCTGACTTCGAACTTTGATGGCCTGTTCGAGGGTTTTATGGCGCAGTATGAAGCGATGGATCCGCCACGGCGGATGTTCTTCGATTTTGCCGATATCAAGAAAAAGTCGAGTGAGTCATTCGTCAAGACACTGGAATTGATCAAGCGCTTTAATGATAAGATTCCGATGACGTTAAGCCTAAATGAACACGAAGTCATGGAACTCTTGTCACGGTTGGGAGTTGACCAGCCTGAACTGGATCCTGCAGCGATAGCTTCTGCGTTGACCATTGCCCGGCAGAAAATTGGCTTCGATGAATTGGTGGTGCACACACCGGATTTTGGTGCGGTATCCAATGCCAACGACGGCGAGGCATTTGCCTTGCAGGATCGACAGTCTCATACTGTCCGCCTGGCCGGGGCCGGTGATAGTTTCAACGGTGGTTACCTGTGCGCATCGCTGGGTGATCTGCCACCCAAGCAGCGGTTGGTGATGGCAAATGCGGCCACCGCCTTTTTTGTTACCCATGCAACCGGCCCGACCAAGGAAGAGATGATCGCCCAGATAGAAAAGGCATCCGACAAATAGCGGAATCAAATAGATCAGTTCAATCACCAACCACTAGACAAGCAATGAAGAAAAATTCCCGGATCGAGTTAATAAGTCCGCAATCACGGCAGGGATTTCAGGCAGTAAAACTGGACGCGACAAGTACCGAGACAGGGTCTAAAGTCGCTGACTGGTCAGTCGAGTCCTACACGCTGCGCGGGGGGCTGCAAGAAGGTGTCCAAGTCGTCGAGATTAACAATGGCAAGCTGTCGTTCGCAGTTTTGCCGACACGTGGAATGGGCATCTGGAAAGGGCAATGTGGAGAGATTTCCCTCGGCTGGAACTCTCCTGTCAAAGACCCGGTCAACCCGGCATTTATCAACGAACAGGAGCGCGGTGGTCTTGGCTGGCTCAAAGGGTTCAACGAATGGTTCGTACGCTGCGGTATCAATAGCATGGGCGCCCCGGGTATCGATACCGTGCTGGATTACAGTGGCAACGCCTTCGAGGTGCCGCTGACCTTGCATGGGAAGATCGCCAATATCCCGGCGCGCTCGGTAGTGCTTGAAATAACCGATGAAGCCATCATCCTGAGCGGTGAAGTCGATGAAACCATGATGTTCGGCCCGCCGCTGCGCCTGCATACCGAGATCAGGACAGAGTTTGGCAGTGGCAGCATGACGATTACCGACACTGTAACTAACCTTGGTGGCAACCCACAGGAGCATGAAATGCTTTATCATATCAACTATGGTGAGCCGCTGCTGGAAGCAGGGTCACGGCTGGTGGCACCGTTCCAGTTGGTGGCGCCGCGCGACCCGCGCTCGACCGAAGGTATTGATACCTACGATCAGTACGGAGCGCCGGAAGTTGGGTTTGTCGAGCAGGCATACCTCTACCA
Source organism: uncultured Chthoniobacteraceae bacterium (assembly GCA_964443575.1). GTDB lineage: Bacteria > Verrucomicrobiota > Verrucomicrobiia > Chthoniobacterales > CAKUMP01 > CAYUDZ01. The sequence continues at coordinate 8,874 of CAYUDZ010000112.1, forward strand.
ATTGGCTGGTAAAGACACTGGTGGTGACACCATGGTGCTGCTGCGTAACGCGGCAGGCGATAAGGCCTCGTTGCTGCGCTTCACGCTGAGTGACTTTCCATGCTTTACCTTGTGGAAAAATACGGCAGGCAAAGCCGATGGTTATGTAACCGGATTGGAGCCGGCAACAAATTACCCTAACTCACGCCGTTTTGAGCGCGATCAAGGGCGCGTGATGTCACTGGCTGGTGGTGAGTCCCGCACCACCCGACTGGTCATCGAAACCATCGATACCCAGCAGGCAGTTGCTGCTGCGGAGGCAGCAATCAGCGAGTTGCAGGCGACCGCCAAGGCGGAGGTCCGGCGCCAGCCGGATCCCAGCCTCTCCGACTGCTAGCCCGGACAACCAATAAGAGCCAAATGGTCAGGGCTAGCCCGAATAAATCACAAGCCATCTGCT
>CAYUDZ010000113.1:0-9150 GCA_964443575.1 uncultured Chthoniobacteraceae bacterium
AAATATCTGCCGCACATCGCTGGATGGCGCGTCCGGTAAATCCGCAATATTGGTTGTTGTACTCTTTTTGGCTGCCCTGATCTGGCCAGTCTCCTGATCCACAGCCGGTGCCAATAGCGGCTCTCTCGCACCACTGTCGCGAACCACGACCTCCTCCAACACCGTGACCCCTTCACGCGACTCACCCGCATCCTGCCCACGGACACTACTACAAAAGGCCAGTAACCCTAAAACAATTCCCCCCGTGAACCAGTCCCAATTGCCAATAATTACCCACTCTCGTGGCCGCCTGTCGTTGCTTTTCATTCCTCAACATAGCGCGAGGTATAACTGCTCATGAGACTCAGTTGCAATAAAAATGAATTTTTTTCGAGGGTACTGGATTGGCCTCTGGCAGTTATTGGTCATGCGCCACTAGGCAGACTGTTGAAAAAGCCGTTCGGTTTTTGTTGCAGCTCGTATTGGCCTTTGCGTATTGTAGGGGCAGGTCGTTGGGCGTTGTTTTATAAGAAGATCCGATGCAGCTTCAGTGTTGGAAAGATGTAATCTACACAACCCCGATGGGGTTGCCGACAATTCCTACCGTCAACCCAGGGTTGTACCAACCCTGGGCTGGGATACGGAACGCCTTTGGCATAGCGGTATGAGCACATATTATTGCGGGCAATAACGCTGAAGGCGTTGTGTAATCAGCCCGAGGTTGCGGAGCTACCCCGGGATATCGATAGTCCAATGGATCAATCCTGAAAGGATTGAGTAGTAAGCATCGTCTTTTGACTCCTTGCCTTGATCTCTATTTTGCACAACGCGAGGCAACCGAGAGATTTTTAACAGTCTATTAGGGGTCAATGGCTGTGAGTGGTGATTGGAGTGCCGGGCGCAGCGATTTGCCATTAGGATGGGGTAGATGTTATGCTGGGGTATGTCCGATTGCTGTGAACCTGAGGAGGAGAAGGATGGTGGTGGTTGTGGCGGCAGGCGTTTTGACTGGTTGTTATGGGGGAGTTTGGTGGTTGTGGTGGCGGCCTATTTGATGCACCTGAGCGGTCTTGAAGCTGAGCTTGGCTGGCAGCCGCTGGTGACATTTGTGCATGGTGTGCATGAATTGATGGCCAAGATGTGGTGGGGGATAGTGGCTGGGATTGTTGCGGTTGGAATCATGCACCAGGTACCGCGTGAAGCGGTGATGAAAGTGATGGGACGGTCTGGCAGTACGAGTGGTATTGTGCGGGCAATGTTCGGCGGGCTGGCGCTCGACTTGTGCAACCACGGCATCCTGCTTGTGGCAATGAAGCTATACGAGCGCGGAGCATCGCTCGGCCAGGTCTATGCGTTCTTGATTGCCAGCCCATGGAATTCTTTCACCTTAACGCTGATTTTGATTGGGTTGATTGGCTTACCGTTGACGCTATTATTTATTCTGTTATCGGCGGTGATTGCATTGGTTACCGGCATATTAGTTGAAAAGTTGATTGTGCCGCCATCGGGGAGTGAGCCATCAATGGACGACTTGAGCTGGCGTGAAGTGTGGCAGCGAACGCGTGAATCCTTTCCTGAAAAGTCGCGGCTGTAGCCGGTGGTGTTGAAAGATGGCCTGGCGGAATCGCGGATGATTTTGCGCTGGGTATTATTTGGGGTGGTGCTGGCGGCGGCAATTCGTGCGCTGGTTGATCCGGCTGCCTTTCAGCATTGGTTTGGTCCCAGCGTAGCCGGCCTGCTGCTGACATTACTTGGGGCGACAATTATTGAGGTTTGCTCGGAAGGATCGACCCCGATCGGAGCGGATTTAGTCAACCGGGCCGGTGCCCCCGGCAATGGCTTTGTGTTCCTAATGGCTGGAGCTTCGACCGATTACACAGAAATCATGTCGTTGAAAGAAACCACCGGCGGCTGGGCCAAGGCGTTGCTGTTGCCTGCAGTCACTGTGCCGCAGATATTGCTGCTTGGTTATTTGCTCAACAGGTTTGCAGCATAACTGTGCTGGTGGCCTTGTGATGGTATTGCAGCGCAGGAGAATTTTCTCAGAATGATTGCGTTCAAGTGGTGGGTGGTTAGGTTAGCGATATGGCATTAGGTGATATGATTTGGTCTGCTTTTTGTGCGGACGCGCTGAGTTTAGGTGGCCATTGGGTTTACAATCAGGAAAAGTTGGCTCGTCTATACCCGGATGGGGTGCAACGTTATGATGAGCCACGGGCCAAGTATCATAGTGGCAAGCGGGCTGGTGACTTGACTCACTATGGCGACCAGATGCTGGTCTTATTGCGCAGTTTGGTACTGCGTGAAGGCTACGATCCTGACGGGTGGGTGAGCGATTGGCAGCGCTACTGGCTGGCACGTCCGCGCAGCTATGTTGATGGGGCGACCAGCGAGACATTGAGTTTTCTTGCGGGCGAGCGCAAAAAGTCGTCGGTCAGCAATGACCTGGCGGGGGCATCGCGAATTGCGCCTTTGGTTGCACTATTAGCAGACCGGCCGTTGTCAGAAAGGATAGCAGCAGCTCGCGAGCAAACGCAAATGACCCATGGTGACGCCGGGGTAGTGGATGCGGCTGAATATTTTGTGCGCGTGGTAGATGCCGGGTTGAGTGGCGACTCGATTGCGGATGCCCTGGAAGCGGCGGCGCGTGCCGAGTACGAGTCGCTGGATGCACGCGGGATGCTGGAAAAGGCACGTGAACATTCGACTCTGGATGCATTGGAAGCAGGTAGCAAACTCGGGCTCACCTGTCATTTACCCGAAGCCTTTCCGCTGACATTAAGTTACTTGCTTAAGTTTGCCGATGAACCGCTGGAGGGATTGAGTGCCAATGTGCTGGCCGGTGGCGACAGTGCGGCGCGGGGAATACTCATGGGTTTAGTCTTTGGCGCGATCAGCGGGGCAGCGTGGCTGCCACAAGTGTGGTTGGACGAGTTATCGGTCCAGCGGGAAATCGAAGCCCTGCTAACTTTAGCAGCGCCTGATGCGCGGGATTTTTACAGTGAATCGCTTGAGATCATGCACCCAGCCGGGCATAAGTTGGCTGCGGTTTTGGACCGTCCGAACCGCGCGTTGAAGGAAGTTGCCCTGTACGCCCATTGTTTTACCTGCGGCAAAAACCTGCGTGGCGCAACCAGGGTGGCGCGGCTGCTGGCGCGTGAAGGTATTGCGACGCTACGCGTCGATTTTACCGGACTGGGGGCAAGTGGCGGGGACTTTTCGCAGACCGGATTCTTGTCCAATGTGGAAGACTTGACTATTGCCGCCCAGTGGTTGGCAGATAACTTGCGTGCGCCACGGATCCTGATCGGGCACAGCCTGGGTGGTGCTGCTGCGCTGGCGGCCGCCGCCGAAATCAAGTCGGTACGAGGTGTTGCTACGATTGGCGCACCATGCGACCCCGGGCATGTGACGCATTTGCTGGGGGAGAGTCTGGAAAAGATTAAAAGCTGCGGGGTGGCTGAAGTAACCCTGGCTGGAAGAAAGTTTGAGATTGGCTCAGATTTCCTCGACCAGCTGGAGAACCTGAGCCATGCCGAAAACATTGCCAAACTCAAGTGTGACCTCCTGATCATGCATAGCCCGATCGATGAAATTGTCAGCATCGATCAGGCGCGTTGCATCTTTGAATCTGCCAAGCACCCGAAAAGTTTTTATTCATTGGCTGGCGCCGACCACCTGTTGAGTGACTCTCAGGATGCTGATCATGCGGCCGCAGTGATCGCCGCCTGGGCCAGCCGGGTCAGTAATTCCGCGAACTAGAAGCAGCCATATAATTAGTTTAGAGTACTAACATGGCATCGCGGCTAATTGCGCTTGGTGCGGTAGAATTCGAGGAATCGGGCTTCGGCCTCTTCAGAGCCAATCAGGATAACCTGGCTATCGACGACTAATACAGTATCCGGGGCTGGGTTGGGGATCATTTCCTGTCCGGGCGGTTTGATGCCGATGACACTACAACTGGTTTTTGCGCGGATCGCAGATTCCATAACAGTTTTGCCGGCCAATTGTGGAGGCAGGTTGACACTGAAAACATCGAGGCCCTCGGCAAGCATCAGCACGGCACTGTCCTTGAGTTGGTTGAGGATGGCATTGGCGCCCATCGAGGCATAGGACATGACAAAGTCGGCGCCGGCCCTATGGATCGTCGAGACATTGCGTTCGAGGGTGGCGCGAGTGATGATCTGGATATCCGGGCGCAAGCGACGACAATACAGTGTCAGGTAAATATTTATATCGTCTTCGTGCGGGGTGATGATGATGGCGGTGGCTTTTTCTATGCCGGCCTGTTCGAGAACCTCGTAGGCTGCTGCATCACCCATAATATAGCGTTGCGGGTCACGGATGCGTTCCGGGCGGCTCTCGATAATCTTGTAATCGAATCCGCGCGCAGCGAGGGTCCGACCAGTGGAGCGACCAACACGGCCACCGCCGATGATGATCACCTGCGACCCTTCATTGTGATAGATGCAGAACAGTGCGTTGTAATTACTGATCTGCTCCTCGGTGCCGGCCAGGATCAGCACACTGTGTTCCGTGAGTACGGTATCCGGCAACGGCAGGCTGAACTCACCGCGTTGCCAGATGCCGACCGCGGTTGTGCCAGTGAGTTCCCTGAGTTTACTTTGCGCCAGCGACTTGCCGACTAATGGGGTTCCGCTGGCGGTAGCTTCGGCGATGATCAAGTTGCCAAAGCGCCCGATCTCATGGGCTTGGGCATCGCCACCGATTGTCCGGCGGCCTAACGACTGGCCCATGAACTCACCGAGTAGGAGTACCCGGTTGCTACCGGCAAGCTGCAACACGTCAACTGAAGCCTGCCGATTGGCAGTCGTTAAAATCGGCACATCCTCAGATTGTTCCCTGACAGTAAATGCCACGTTGGTATTGACCGGGTCGTTGACAGTACTGGCGACCAGCGCCGCTTGATCAACCCGGCAAGCACGGTACACATCGGGGTCGTCAAGGTTGCCATGGATGACGTTGATTCCCTCATCATGCAGCCGCAGGGCATCCTCCAACTCAGGGACGATGACCGCGTACGGATAATTATAGCGTTTAAGCTTGGGGATTAGCGCCTGGACTACCGGATCGAGGTGAGTCAACAGGACGTGGCCCTCGATGTTGGAGGCTAATTTACGCGGCGCGCGTGCGCTTTGCTGGGCCTTCATCCACGGAGCATAGAAGAACTCGATAAATGTGAATGGCAGCAGCACCAACAGGTACATGACTCCGGACAGCATCACCGCTATAGAAAAAAGGCGTCCGATATCAGAAGTGAATGTAATATCGCCGAAACCCAGCGTCGACATCACAGTCAGTGTCCAATAAAAGCCGGTGATCCAGCTGTAATCGCGGCCCTCAATGTCCATCAGGACATGGAATATGACGCTGTAGATGACGACCAATGCGATGAAGGCGAGAATAAAGCGCGCTAGCAGCAAAAGATTGCGGCGGCCACCGCGGTTGTGTGCCAGGTATGTAAAGAGTACCGGGAGAAATTTCATTACTGTTTGCGATTGTGAGCGGAAATGCCTGCCAGTTGCAACCATTCCGATTCGGTGGTGACAGGACGTCGCAGTAATTGCATCCAGCCGCGGTAGGTGCGCCAGGGGAGTGGACTGCGTTGTGCGATGGCTTGCGGCAGCAATTTTAAGAAGTTCAGCCACCACACTGGCTCGCGGATTACCCAACTTGCCCCACGCGAACAGGCGTAGCCGAATTGGCGCAACAGCCGAAACAGGCCAACTCCTAGAGCATAGGGTAATGGGCAACGCATGACCACACTGAGTAGCTCGTTACGTGCATGGCGGTGATGGATCCTTATTTCATTTCGACCTATGCTGGTGTAGCGGTGGCGAATCGTCCGCAGCGGGCAAAACTTAACCTGCCAGCCTGCCGCAAAGCATTGCAGGGCATAATCGGGCTCTTCATAAGCATGAAAGAAAAATGATGGATACCCTTGCTGTTGGAGGTATGTATGTCGCCTGAGCATGGCCCCACTACTTGAGTAGCTGCCCTGAAATTGGGATGCCCCAAAGTCTTTTTCTACGAGTGAATCCGGGAATTCTTCACTGCGCTGGGGAAATACCAAAATGGCGAGTCTTGGGTATTGCATGAATTCTTTAAGCGCGAATGACAGGAAATCGCTTTCAACCGGATAACTGTCATCGTCTAGACTGAGAACGAAAGGAGAGTTGGCAGCACGCAACAGGCGGTTACGACTGCCAATTGATCCCAGTGGCTGACGGTTTTTGATTGTGATTACATCGGGAAATTTTGCCTTCAGCATTGCTTCACTGCCATCGGTGCAGGCATCAAGGCAAACCAGGATTTCTGCGGGAGCCGGTGTGAGACGCTGTAATTCCTGCATGGTTTTTTCCAGCTCGCTACAGCGGTTATGGGTAGCGATCATGATACTGCAGTCTGCACTATCACTCATTGCTCTCTGTGTCGGGGGTGGAGGTCAGGTTGCGTACGACCCTGGCAGGTGTACCCAGGGCAAGCGAATGTGGGGGGATATCCCTGGTTACGACGCTACCAGCACCAATCACGCTGCCTGTACCAATGGAAACCCCTTTCAGTACGGTCACATGAGCCCCCAGCCAGACCTCGTTGTCCAAAACTGTAGCTGCGGACGGCAGATCGGACTTCCGGTTGGCACCGTCCATGGCGTGGTCGTGATCTGTCAGGTAGCAATGTGGACCTACAAGACAATTGGCACCGATGACGATGCTTTCCGAGGCATCAATGATGGAGTACCTATTGACATAAGTACTAGTTCCAATCCGAATTCGTGGTGAACTGCCGCGCGGGCCGGTTGCTATCAGGCTGACGCCGCGGTCGAGCGCGACACCGTCTGCCAACTCGATATCCCAGGCATTACGCGGCACATCGACACTACGCATCCAGACATGGCCACTGATTTGAGTTCCCCGCAGTCGTAAAACCAGAGCAGCCAGTCGCGAATTTAAGCCACGCCAAATTTGCAATACTAAATCCATGTCCCGGCGGCTTCCAACCATTTACCTGCCTTGCGGCTGCGTATCAGTGCATTAGTAATAAATAGCTGGTGCAAGGCAAATTTCCAGCCTAGCTGGAATCCATCCAACCCGAGCACATCGCGGGCAACAATACGCTGGTTGTTTATGCGGTAGCGCGCCAGGCGCAGGTGGTCGCTCTTGAATTTACTTGATTGGCTGTGGTGCTCATATTTTGCATCACGGTGAAAATAGAGGGAATGCCGGCGTGCAATGCGCAAGGACAGGTGGAGATCTTCCATAAAGCTGTATTCGCTGAAGTCTGGGAATTGTTCTGCAGCAAATGCGTCAGTCTGGTAAATCACGCAGGTGGAATTCAGCCAGCTCGATTCGATCAGCGGCTGGTCAGCATTTTTATAACAGGGCAGGGTATTGATCGCCGGGCCAAAGCACAGCGCCCCGTAGTCCGGGTGGTCGAAGCCGGCTTGTAGGCGGTAATACCTGCGCAACCAGCCTTCCGGTTGCTGGTGGCCCTGTCCGATAATCCGCCCTGCCACTCCACCCGGCATCGGGTTCATTCTCGCAAATGGCAGGCACAGCATCTCGAACACCTCATCCTGCAGGATCACATCGTCATCCATGAAGGCGATCAACGGAGTGCTGACCTTATCTGCTCCCGCATTGCGTTGCCTGGCCGCACTAGCAGCGTGGGAACGGCTCCATTCCAGATGGAATGTGTGGGCAAAGCGTTCACAGACGGATCTTGATTCGCTGTTGTCTGAAGCATCGACGACCACCACTTTCTCCGGCAGATATGTTTGAGCGGCTAAACTTTCCATCGCCAGTTGTAATGGCTGTGGGCGATTCAAGGTGGAAATGACAACGGCGTAAGCGGGATAACTCATGCAGCTTTTCCCCTGGTTGCGCTTGCCAGCTTTTCTGCGCTGCGGAATCCGGTCAATTTATAGGCCAAGCGGTATTTCCAGGGAGCAGCAGGAGTTCCCTTGAGATTAATCAATCCACGCTTGTGGTACTGGTCGTGGTAGTCGATTGCGGCATCGAGATCGTACCTTGCCAGAGTCCGCGCCATTTCAAAGAAGGCGCGACCGGCGGCTTGCGTCGTGGCCTTGGTGGTGCGCTTGGTCTGCTCCAGCCACTCGATCATCTGTTCGATCAATTTGCTTTTGACCTCGATTACTAGTTTTGGGTTCTTACGGCACAAGGTTGCTTCTGACCAAATCCTGTAGACCGCTCCGGGTGATGGAGTTAAAACCATGCGCATACTGCCGATAATGGCACGCAGATAAAGTTCGTGTTCCTGACAGCATGGTGCGGCTTCGTCCCAACCTCCAAGTTTTTCCAATGAGGTGCGGCGCCACAGACAACCACCTGTTTGGGGGAGTTGCCAAAGCAGCCACTGCTCGTAGAGGCTACGGTCGCTATCAATACTATTTTCTGTCCGGTTGTACGCTTCGCCAAGCGACCAGTCTTCGGAAAAAGTTGGGGCGTACAGTATATCTGCTGCGTCCACTTGGTCGGCTGCTTCACGCAGCTGGACGGCTATTTTGACCGGTTTCAAGTAATCGTCGGCATCAAGATATTGCAGCCAATCACCATTTGCTTGGGAGAGTATCGTATTGCGTGCCGCATTGGCTCCGCTCTTAGGCTGCTCGATCAGGCAGATCTCATTGCCAAACTGCCGCGCAATTTCGCGGCTACCATCAGTCGAGCCGTCATCTACGACGATAATTTCGGTTGGACGGTGGCTTTGTTCGAGTGCGCTGCGTATGGCAACCTCCAGCCACTTTTCAGAGTTATAGCAAGGAATACCAATTGTTACCAACTGCATCATGTTCATCTATAACACCAAATGCACTACCTGGTAAGTAATTACATTGTGTTTCGAAGATTTCGATAAAGTGGGATGGCAGCCGTCAGCCAGCTGAGTCAAGTGACAAAATTGTGACACAGCAACGATTGAGTCTTTTCATAAATATCAGAAAAAATAATAAGCTGTGCCAGACACTTTAACAGACTATGCTTCAGCTGCTTTAACTGCGCAATCGACAGTAGCAGAGATGCCGGCCTACCAGCGTCTGGTGGACATCGCGGAAAAAGGAGTGACTCTGGGTGATGTTTTCAAAGAGGAGACGGAACTGCCAGGAGTCCTGGTAGTCAGTGAAAACCAGGT
>CAYUDZ010000114.1:0-7406 GCA_964443575.1 uncultured Chthoniobacteraceae bacterium
GCAGGTCGAAGTCGCCACCGGGCAGGTCCCAGCGGCCGACGCCACCGGCGAACAGGACGTCCCCGCCAAAAAGCCGGTTGCTCGCGAGGTGCAGGAAACAGAGGCTGCCTGGGCAATGACCGGGAACAAGTAGCACCTGGAAATTTTCGCCAAGGAACTCTGATGATACGGCTTCATCGATGAAGAAATCGGCGCTTACCGGTTCGATCACCAACTCGAACCCGGCATTACGGAAAAACTCGGGATCGGTAAGCATCTGTTCACCATCACGGTGGTAGCCGACCTTGCAGCCGTGGTCGCGGGCAATCTTAGCGGCATCGGCAACATGGTCGAAGTGCCCATGCGTTAGTAATAGCAAGTCGACCTTATGCCCTTTTTTGGCCAGCCAGTCACCGGCGTCCTGTGGCGCATCGATCAGGATGGTGCCCTCTGCTGTGCTTAACAGAAAACTATTAGTATCGAGGACGCCGCCGGTAAATTGTTCAATTTCCATAAATGATATCAAGGCAGCTCAGCGTCGCATGTCAAATTCCGACCGGCGAGCGCGGCTAGATCAGCCACCGGGTTGCCGCAAGCTGGTAATAAATTTAAGGAAGCCCTCTGCCTGGTCTTGTAAGCGTTGCTTGATCTCGTCATCGGTAAGCTCATCCTGCTGGTTAATTTTTTCGCTGATACCTGGAATGAATACGCGCTGCGGAAATATGTGGGCGTTGCGGTAGCTGAAAATCTGTTGCAGTTGTTCGACCGGACGTAGCGCACCGTAATATCCGGCGGACAGTCCAATAAAGCATACTGGTTTGCGCTCGAAACTTTCCGGAAATGGCAGCATGTCGATAAAGTATTTGAGCACTCCGGGGAAGCCGCCGTTGTATTCCGGCGTGATTACTACCAGCGCTGAGGACTCGAGTACTTTTTCGGTGAATGGCTGCAGTGCGGCAGGCTTCTCGGCGTAACTTGCAGGTGCGAACATGGCAGCAGGCAATTCTTCCAGATCGAGCAACTGCGGGTCGGCGTTCAAATCCTGATAGATGCCCTGAACTACAGCTGCCACCTTGCCGGTATTGCTTTGCGGACGGTTGGTTCCTTTAATAATGCAGATCATATCCTTACTTACGCATCACATGCATCGCCGAGGCAAGTGCATCGGCATATTTTTTTGGTTCAGCCAGGGGTTCGTTGCCGGCCACGGCAACGAACGCGATCTCGTCGGCAGGCAGGAGGATCAGCCAGTAGGTATCGGCAGAGCCAATGGCGTAGTAGGGTGCGTCATCAAATTTCACTGTACCAGTGAACCAGGCAGCCTCCTTTGCATACCAAGTGTCCAACGCAGTATCAGGCTCGAGTAAGGTATCCTTATCCCACTGTCCCTCACGCAGCAACAGCAGGCCGTAGCGCAGCAGATCGCGCGGCAGCAATTGGTGTTTTTCGTCCGTTTCGACGCCGATGACCTCGGCTGGCTCCGTGCCTGCCCCGAAGACATCGAATTTAAAGTCCCAGGCGGAGCTTTCGAGTAGCACCGGTTGTTCGTGTTGACCCTGCTCCCAGATCAGGTAGCCGCGACGCTGGACGGCGGTGGTTAACTCTTCAACAGCAATTTTTTCCAACTCTTTTTTAAGCTTTTCGTAGCTCAGCGCCAGGTGTTCCGGGGCGCTTCGCACCCAGCGTTGCGCCGGCGTGACTTCGTTGGGATCGTAGCAACTGCTCAGGCCAAGCATCAGCCCCACGAGGGCGGTACTTAACGTTAGGTACTTTATCAAATTCATAAGGCTTATCATGTTCCGCTGTGAGATGCGGTGTTTTCGTTAACCCAGAGCAGGTAACTATTCAAGCCCGAGGTTACCGGGCAGGCAATTATTTCCGGTACCTCGTACGGGTGCAGTTCAAGGATACGTTTTTCCAGTGCCGGATAGCAGGCGGCATTCGTCTTGAAGAGAATCTGCGTCTCATTTTCCTCCTCGACCTTACCCTGCCAGAGGTAGATCGATTGGATTTGCGGGGTCATGCTGGCGCAGGCGGCCAGGCGCTCGTCGACTATTGCGCGGGCAATGGTGCGGGCAGTTTCAGGATCCGGCGCAGTACATAAGACGATGCAAGTATCACCCGGGTTCATGACTCTGCGGACTCGATCGATTGTTCCAGTGCTTCCAGGCGCTTTTTCATATCCCTGATTTGTGACAATGTACCGGGCAAGCGATGGAGGGCGGCAATCTGGCGTTTGGCATCACGCATGTCCACAGCCGGGTAGCCGAAGACCTTGCTGCCCGCCGGCAGGTCGTTTGAAATGCCACTCTTGGCCCCGGCGATCACACCGTCACCGATCTCCACGTGCCCGACGACACCCACCTGCCCGGCAAGCGTGACCAGATCACCGAGAGTGGTGCTGCCGGCGATACCGGTTTGCGAAACCAGCAGGCAATGCTTGCCGACGACCACGTTGTGCGCGATCTGCACCAGGTTATCAATTTTTGTGCCTTCACGGATCCAGGTGCGCCCGAACCTCGCGCGGTCGATAGTGGTATTGGCACCGATCTCCACATCGTCATCGACTTGCACTGTCCCGATTTGCGGGATTTTAACGTGGCGGCCGTCCTTGTACTCGAACCCGTAGCCGTCACTACCGACCACCACGCCACAATGAATGATGACACGATTGCCGATCGTCACCCGCTCGCGGATGCTTACGTTGGGGTGGATGTAGCAATCATCACCGATGACCGATTCGGCGCCAACGTAGCAATTGGCTCCGATGAATGTATTGGCCCCGATCGTTACGTCGGCCTCGATCACAGCATTTTGGGCGATGGCTGCCGAGGGGTCGATGGTTGCGGCGGGGTCGATTGATGCAGAGTCGGCTATACCGCTAAAGCGTGGCGGCGGTGGCGGAGCAAAAAGCTCGACCGCGGCAGCGAAGGCCACCGATGGATTTTCCACCCGCAACGGGGCGGCATGCATTTGCCCGTTGAAATCCATCGGCACCAGCACGATGGATGCCTGCGAGGCGGCAACCTTGGGCAGGTACTTTGGGTTGCCCAAAAATGTCAGGTGCCCGGCTGCGGCATCACTGGCAGCGGCTACGCCCGTGATTTCGATTCCGGCATGTTCTGCTGCCAACTCACCGTTGAGTTTGGCTGCAAGTTCACTTGCTAGGATTGTTTTCATGGCTCTGACTATTTTCTTCAGAGCGAAACTAGTCAATCAAGCTATGCGTGGGACTAACGATTATTCAGCAGTGCCTGGTTCCACTCGACCTTTACTGTTTGGCGTTTGCCGGTGCGATCGTTGTAGTGGACGTGTGTATGCTCGCTGCCGTATTCGTGCAGCAGCTTGGTGACTTTGACGTCAAAGCAACAGTATTCTGCGATATCCAGGATGCGGCCTTCACGCCACCATTTGATCGCGTCGAGGCCATCACCGGTTTTGCCGATTCCCAGGGTCGCCTGGGCTAGCGTTTCCAGTTTCAGGCGGTGGCCGATTTGGTTTTCGATATCGACCATCAGGTCGAGGCTGCGCAGCTCGTGCTCAAGATCGAGTATGGTGTAGCCCATCAGCACTGCGTAATCGAAATTAATGGTATTGAAGCCGACCACTAGGTCAGCCTGCCGTAACTGCTCGATCAGCTCGTTGACTTTGTTTTCGCTAAAGATGCGGTACTCGCCGTCGCGGCTACTGTAGGTGACGCCGATGGACATTTTCATATCGGCCTTGCGCTCCCAACCGCCGACATCATTGGCGGTATTCTGGGTCTCGAGGTCAAAGTAGACGATATCGCTATCCATAGCGGCGCAGGTTAACCAATCTGCCGTCCAAGCACAAGGCGGGTAATCAATTTAGCGGGATCCTGACCTGATTTTTCTGCAAATAAGTCGTCGCCGTCATGTGGGTTGAGTTAATCATTATTTCCACTGCCCCAGATTGCTGCTGATCGATGACTTGAGCGCCATTTGCGGCGATGCTTTGTAGTTCGGCTTGCAGTGTCTGTGGCTGGCGGGCATAGCGGTTGCCTGCAGCTACGACGAGATCCGGCTGGACAGACTGCTGCAAGAACCCGGTTAATCCCAACCAGTCGTTGCGATGCCAACCGGTGACCACGACGTGGCTGCGTAGCTGCGTCCCAGTTTTCCGTGCAAGTTCTTTCCGAGTGCTAAACCCGGCATCACCCAGCAGCAGAACTTTGGTGCTCCCGCATACCAGTTGCAGCACCATGCAACCATCGTCGGCAGTACGGAAAACCCGCGTGCCACGCGCTGGGTAGAGGACATTCAAGGAGAGTCCTTGATCAATTGCCAACCGGTCGCCGGCATGGAGTACCGGCGCTGGGACTTCACGTTGTTTCAGGTCCTCGAGGATCGCTTTGCGGGTGGATGACCGGTCGCTGGTCCAAGGCTGATAGACGCAGCCTACTTCGAATTCTTCGAGCAAAGTCGTTAGCCCGCCAATGTGATTGGCATCTCCATGCGTGATGATAACGGCATCCAAGCGGCTGATCCCGCGTGAGCGCAAATATCTTGTGAGTGTGTACTTGGCATCGCTCAAGTGTCCGCAATCAACCAGCACATGTCGGTTGCCGGACTCGATGTGAATGGCTGCACCGTCATCGAAGTCGAAGACAGTTAACTTGGCCTGCACGTTGCCAGACAAATCCGGCTTGGCGAGGTAAAAATGGCCGCCAGGCACATTGGCGGCAGCCTGCACCAGCGCCAGCAAGGCAGTCGCAGCAAGCCAATTGGCATTGTTGGCAAGAATTCCCAGTGCGGGATTGAGCAGGCTAAGGGCGATGCTCAACAACCCGATGGCCAGCACCAGGAAACCGAGTGCCACGGCAATCAAATTGGCGGCGATACCAATCGGACTGATCAGATGAAAGTTCAGATAGATCAGTGGCAGTGAGCCCAGCCATGCGGCCAGCGTGACGCCGATCAGCGCGGTGAGTTTGTGGCCCGCAGCCTGCCAGGCCCGTTGCAGTGGTGACAACAACGACGCCGGGATGAATGGGTCCGGCACCCACCAATCACCAAGGCGGGTGGCAAGCGGTGATGCCAGAATGGCGATGCTGGTCACCACGCAAAATGATAGCTGGAAACCGGGTGAAAACAATTGCCTGGGATCGATCATTAGGATCAGGGTTGCCGCGGCAGAGAGGCTGTTGGCCAGGTTGGGCGGGCGTTCGACCAGCAGCCCTGCAAGCACGACCACGGCCATTACTGTGGCCCGGACAACAGATGGCCGCAGCCCGGTGACCAGGGCGTAAAAGATCAGCAGTGGGATCAGGATGGCCAGTGCCCTGCGCCGTTGCGGGATCACCATGCTGATCGCAACCCAAGCCAGCACCCCAAACATCCAGACATGCAGGCCGCTAACAGCGAACAGGTGCAGGGTGCCAGTTTCGCGGAACTTGCTGCGCAACTCACCCGATTGATTTTCCTTGGCTCCAAGTACCACGCCGGTGATCACGCCAATAACATCCGGCGAGTCGGCCAAATCCCTGCTCAGTGCAGTCATCATCCACTCCCGCGCAGCGTGGCAGACGGCAAGAATCGGGTTGCCAGCGTGGTGGCCGACGATTTGGTTGTCCCAGGGCTCACGACAGCTGAGCTGTAGATATATCCCCTGTTGATGCATCACAGCCGCTTCGTCAAATTCGCCTGGATTGCGGGCCCGCGGCAGAAAGTCGAGCGTCCCGGTCGCGATGATTTTATCCCCATAGGCCGGTGGCTCACCAGACCAGTACTGGCTGAGCCTGAGGCTGCCACGGTAGCTCACCCCTCCGGTCTCCAACCGGGTTACCCGGACTACCAATTTGCTGAGTTTGGGATCGGCAGGTCTTTTGGTTGGGATGGTTTGTGGGCGGGAGACGACGATTCCCTCGATCGATGCCGGTGTGGGTAATTGCCTTTGCAGTTGCTCGGCCAGCTTGCGCTCTGTGGATTCAAGGTGGCGCAGCGAATACCAGCCGGCAAAAAATGTAAAAGTAACCAGCAGCACCAGTAGTGATCGACGCAGAGGTTTACGGTGCAGTAGCGCCAGGCAGCTAACCAATGCTAAAAACCCGAGCAACCACACCCAAGCCGGCATTTGTGTGCCTGCTGCAGCTAGGATTCCGCCGATGGCAGCAGCGGCAATCGTGACACAGGGAGCCCGTGGTTTGCTGCGCCTGCCCAGACCAGTACCGCCGATTGGACCTTCGGGTTGGAGATTCCGTTCGCGCAACATAGCTCTTTTGTGCATACTGTTGGCGGATCTGCCAAGTCACATGAGCGAGCAAGATGAGATAAAACGCAAGCTGAACAAAGTTTTACAGATAGCATCAGTAGACCATATCAGCGTCCTGGTGATAGCAGGTTGTGCGGTTTTGTTGTGCCTGCTGAGCGGCTACTGGCTGGAGGCCATCTTTGGTACGCTGGCTTGTGGCGCCGGGTTGGTGGAGCGGCACGGTTACAAGCAAGTGAGTGATGGTATCCACGACGGCTTCAAGTCGCTGATCCGCAGCCAATTGCTGCTGCTTGTGATCATCCTGGTGTATGCCATCTGGCGGTTACAGACTGCTGATGCGTCCGAATTGCTGGAGAAAATTTCTGAGTACCCGTTCATGCAGGAATTCATTGAAGTGTACCCGTACCCTGAGTTACTGGAACCGGTTATCGGCATTTCCCTGAGTTTGACCTACGGGCTGTTGATTATCCTGAGCTTGATTTTTCAGGGTGGGCTGGCCTGGTGGTATGCCAGATCGGCCAAGCGGTTGCAGGGTTCTTTGGTGCCGCCGCAGCCGCCGCAATCATGAGCCGCGAGTACGATGTGATTATCATCGGTGCTGGTGCCGCCGGGCTGATGGCTGCGATTGTTGCCGGCCAGCGCGGCAAACGAGTACTTTTACTCGACCATGGTAGCACGATCGGGCGCAAGATCCGTATCTCGGGTGGCGGCCGCTGCAATTTCACCAATACCGGTGCCAGCGCCGAGAATTACCTTTCGGCCAACCCGGACTTTTGTCGTTCGGCGTTAGCCCGTTTCCAGCCGCAGGAATTCATTGAGATGGTTGAAAGCCATGGCATTGCCTACCACGAAAAGAAGCTCGGGCAGCTCTTTTGTGATAACTCGGCACGCGAGATTGTCGATATGCTGCTTAAGGAGTGCCGGGCTGCCGGGGTTGAACTAAGACATCCGGTACGCGTCGCGGCTATCGAGAGAATTGATCGTTTCCGGGTTACATCTGACCAAGGGGAGTTCCATTCCCCGGCAGTCGTCATCGCAACCGGTGGCCTATCATTACCCAAGATCGGGGCCACCGGATTCGGCTACGATATTGCGCGGCAGTTCGGGCATAACATCGAGCCGACCTGTCCCGGGCTGGTCGGGCTGCGCTGGCCTGCCACGCAGCGGCAAGGGGCGGCGCAAGTAGGTGCCTGTGC
>CAYUDZ010000114.1:7416-8992 GCA_964443575.1 uncultured Chthoniobacteraceae bacterium
GCAACGCCCGCAAATGCGTGAGTTGGCCGGGGTGGCAACCGAGGCCAAGGTGAGCTGTGGTGGAGCCGAATTTGCCGAACGGATACTGTTTACCCACCACGGCTTGAGCGGACCGGCGATCCTGCAGGCATCCAATTACTGGTCGGCAGGCGTCCTTATTAATGTGAACTTGCTGCCGCAAACTAATTTAGCAGACTTGTTTCGTGATGCTCGCGGTGCACGGCCGGGCAAAGTTTTAAGCAAATTGCTACCGAACCGACTGGCGGACAAAATCACTAAGGATTACGATCTGCCGATCGCCCAGCTCAGCAAAAAACAGCTGGCAGACTTGGCAGCCCGTACGGCTGTCTGGCAGGCCGAATTTTCAGAAACCGACGGCTACCAGAAAGCGGAGGTGACCCGCGGGGGGGTCAGCACATCACAGCTGTCATCGAAAACGATGGAGTCGCGATTAGTCCCTGGGCTGTTTTTTATCGGCGAAGTGGTCGACGTAACCGGCTGGCTTGGCGGTTACAATTTTCAATGGGCCTGGGCATCGGGGCATGCGGTCGGACAAGCGATCTAGTACTGACAACTATGAATTCGACCAACACAATGAGTCAAATGCTCGAACAACCGGCTGACCAGGCGGCTGCGGAAACCAATGCACCATCACGCGATTACAAACAGGTCATCCTCGACCTGCAGCAGTTGGTGGATGAGTGCCGCGATGAAGGTGTCAACCTCGCCGAATTTTTCCTTAAAATGCAGGCGCTGGGATTTGCTCTGATCAGCATGGTGCTGGCGATGCCGTTCCTGCAGCCGCTGCCGCTCGGGCCATTTGGTACCGTAGCCGGGGTCTCACTGCTGGCGCTCGGCTGGCAGATGTACCGCGGCCGCAAAACACCAGTGCTGCCGCAAAAATTGCTCAATGCCAACGTTCGTGGACGTGTCTTCTCGTGGCCGCTGGCATTCAGTATCCGGGTGCTCAAATTCTGCCGAAAATTTTGTCGCCCGCGCCTGCAACACCTGGTCACAGGTGAGCGTGGCCGAAAAGCATGTGGCTTGTTAATTGCAATCGGTGGCTTGCTGATGTGCGCGCCATTCATCGCCGTGCCATTCAATAATATGCTGCCGGCAGCGATCGCCTTTTTTGCCGCATTGGCGGAGCTTGAGCGCGACGGCGCGCTGGTCTGGGTAGCCCGCGGCTTTCTGGTTTTGACCCTGCTGTTCTTCTCAGGGATTATAGTTGCCCTGTTCTTCCTCGGCGCTGAGGCGTGGCAGATTTTCGTTTGATTATTACTGAGCTAGTACAGTGAATGATCACTCTCTGGTTTTCTTTAAAAAGTATAATTTCTTATTGCCCCTGCGCATCAGCTGACTTAATTTTCTAATAAGTGGATTGGGGGTTTCCCGGTCGGCGTCATAGCCTCGGTGAGTTTCATCGGGGCTTTTCGCTTTTCAGGAGGGCTGAATTTTTAAGCCCCAATCTTCATAATCTTCTCCTACTTTTTCGCTACCAACAGCGCAATAGAATTTGTATTTCAGCACGAGAATGCAGACGGGGATGCCGGTGGAATAAAATAGGTTGGCGGGC
>CAYUDZ010000115.1:0-8932 GCA_964443575.1 uncultured Chthoniobacteraceae bacterium
TGCTCTTAATGAACATGGTGAAATTCGGTTTGCGTAATTCAAGGGCGAGACCGATGGGTCCCAGTCGGCCAATTTCCTCGCGCGGCGCATTGGGATCCGGAGTGAAGTGGAATTGGGGCGGCGCTTTGTAGTATTCGGCGTGTGAGTTTAAGGCCGGGCCAAGGATCAGAAAAAGAAGCAGGAATCGATGTATCATAGAAACGAATTGTGCTGATTGCACGATTTATCAATATGCGTAGTGTCCCCCCGGTAGCAAGTGATTGTGGAAAAAGGGCCAGCTTTTTACCTATTCCTTGAAGCTGATGCTAGGGGGCGCTGTCAGTCTTAATAAGTCGAGGTGAACTTTTTTTCCTTGGCTGCTACCACGACATGAGTCAGCACTTACACGGAAGCATCACAAACTTGTGACGGATGCGGGTTAATGTTACTATTAAAAATTGTAGCATTTGCTGCGGAATTTATGGATTATTATGGGTAAGCATATTGCGGTTAAATTACTGCCGCTGATTTTTTTTTCCGGTTTTGTTGCCCTGGCTTACCAGATCCTGTGGCTACGTCAGCTTGGGTTGATCTATGGCAACGGTGCACATGCTGCCGCGATGACGCTGGGGATCTTTTTTGGCGGACTGGCTGCGGGTAGTTGGTTTTGGGGAGGTCGTTCGACTCGCTTGAGCAGGCCGTTGTGTACTTATGCCTGGCTGGAATTTGGCATTGGTGGTGCCGGCTTGCTGTGTCTCCCGGTGTTGCAGCTTTACCGGGCAATTTACCCTACGTTGTACGGTCAGTTTGGTGCTGAAGAGATCTGGCCGGTCAAGGCTTTGCTGGCTCTGGCTTTGGTTTTTCCATCCGCCTTCCTGATGGGCGGGACGTTACCAGTGATGGGTAAAATCATCATCCGCCAGCAGTCTGCGTTTGGTGTCACTGCTGCGGTGATACTGGGCGTCAATACTTTTGGGGCAGCAGTCGGTGCTTTTGCAGCGGCGTTTTTGATGTTGCCTACGCTGGGGTTTCGTCTTACCTGCCTGCTTGCAGTAGCCATCTCGCTGGCGGTAGCCGCGTATGCGCTGGTACTTGCTCGCCGCGACCTCGGGCTGGGTAGTGCAAACAAGCAGCCAAAGAACCGAAAAAGTGGTAAGAAGGTCGCCAGGGAAGCTGCAGTTGCTGCAGTGCCGCGATGGCTCATTCTGCTGCTGGCTTTTGTTTCCGGATTCAACGTACTTGCTCTCGAGGTATTGTGGACGCGGATGCTGGCACAGGTGCACGAGAATTCGGTTTACAGTTTTGCGGCTGTATTGATCGTGGTGTTGCTGTGTCTGGCTACGGGCGCCTGGCTCTCATCCTGGCTGGCAACACGCTCCCGGCAGCCATTGCCAACCTTGCTATTACTGACCGTTGGCGCAGGGCTTGCCGTGGTGATCGTACCATTCAGTTTTCACGCGCTGACTAATGGACTGCAGATGCTTGCCATTCCGGGGTCATTTACGGTTTATGTGTTGACGCTGTTTGGTACTAGCTTGGGGTCGATCGGTCCGTCCTGTCTTGTGCTCGGCATGATTTTTCCTTACCTAATGAAAGGCGAGGAGCAATTTGCCAGCCAACCGGGAAAAAGTATCGGCCTGCTGGTTGCGGTCAATACTGTTGGCGCCATCATCGGATCGCTGGTCTGCGGCTTTCTGTTGCTGGAGTGGCTGGGGATGTGGCGTTCGATGCAAGTACTCGCGGCTCTCTACTTGTTGCTGGCAATGTTATTGCCGCTGCGCAGCAGCGCGCTGGTTATTAGTGCGAAGGCCGCAGCAGTTATTTTCCTGATATCGGCGTTCACGTGGTTGGATAGTTCACGTTTACCGGTCACCGGATTCGATCCTCTCGGTAGTAAGGAGGAAGTCGTCGAAACCTGGCAGGCAAGCGATTGTACCGTGACTGTGGTGCGCGATGAGATTGGTGAACACCGGATTCGCATCAACTCAAATTACAGCTTGGGCTCAAGCAAAGCTTACATGTCCCAGATCTATCAGACGCGGGTGCCGATGCTGGCTTGGCCTGACAGAAAGTCGATCTTTTACCTGGGGCTGGGTACCGGCATGACGGCTGGTGAATCGCTTGATCGTCGCGACTTCAAACAGGTCGAGAGGGTAGTGGTCACGGAGCTATCGCCGAGCGTAGTGGATGCGGCTTTTAAATATTTTGGTGGCAGTGAAGGAGCGCCGGACCTGTGCAATGGCCTGTTCACGGATGCCCGGGCCGAAGTGCTGGTTGCCGATGGCCGCAATTACCTGATGGCTAACGACGAAACTTTTGACATGATCAACGCGGATTTGTTTCTCCCCTACCGCAGCGGTTCAGGCAGCCTCTATAGCCTCGAACACTTTCAGACTGTTCATGAACGGTTGAATCCTGGCGGCGTCTTCGTACAATGGTTGCCGCTCTACCAGCTTTCCGAGCGTGAATTTGGAATCATCGCCCGCACCATGCTTGAGGTTTTCGAAACCGTGAGCTTATGGCGCTGCGATTTTAAACCCGGCTCGGACACGGTGGCGCTTGTCGGCCACCATGGCAACTCGCCACTGCCAGCCTCTGCTCTCGATACTTCCCAGGAGCAACAGGATGCACTGGTGGGGATGACTCAATACGACATCATGCGTATCATGCTCCCGGTGAATAGCCACACCATCCCGTTGTTCTACTGTGGTAATATTTCGGGTATGCGTGAGTACTTTTCAGAGTATCCACTCAACACCGATGACCGGCCTGTGATTGAATATGGCACACCACTATCGATGCATCGCATGGGCAAGAACGAGAATCCCAAATTCGTAGGGGAAAAATTCGCCAATCTGGTCGACCAGCTATTAACGACGACTCCGCCTGATCAGGATCCGGTTCTGGCCCTGCGTAACCCGGCTAATCGCCAACTCCCGCTGGCTGGGGCCGCCTGGTACCGGGCCGGGCTTGCCTTGGCGCAGCAAGATGAGGTTGCGCTGCAAAAGCATTGGAATGAGTTTCGCCGCCGATGGCTCGAGACTGCGCAGCCTGCTAAGTTGAATAGGCACCGATAGCGATCCCCATCAGGTGAAGTTACTCCGGTTGCGAGTTAACTTTTGGGCGCAGGCGTAAAGTTACCTTAGAACCTACCTCCGGCAGGTGGGTTGAGTCGACTTCCCAGCTCAGCTCGGCATTGGCGTGGCTTTGGATTTCAGGCAGACAGAGTAGTTCGTCGCCGAAGGTCGAAATTGAAATAATGTTGCCACTTTGTGCTGCCAAATACTGGGGAGGGTGCTCCTCGTCTTCGATCAAATGTGACCCTGCGAAGACGAAGACAGTCGGAAACTTTTCTTTTTTTTCATCTTCTGCCTGCTCCGCTGATGTCTCTTCCTCTTGATATGGCATGTAAGGATCTCCTTCTGAGCGGCTGATGAAGTCACTGATCGGGCGTTCGGTCTGTTTCCCGTCTGCATCCGTGACTACCAGAAGTACCTCGATCGGATCACCTCGCGGGGGGACATGCATCCACCTTGTTTGCTCTTCATTGATGGGTTTGCGCATGGCCGGATTGCCGTTTCGCGCGCCGATCAGTAGCAATGCCGTGTGAACGTGCACCGGTTCAGCCGCTATGGCGACAACTGACTCATGCTCTTTAGTTCCTTTCGTGCAAGCGACCAATTCCAGAAGCCCCTGGTCGAGACAGACTTCCGCCACGACATCGACATGGCGCTTTTCGAAGTCAATTGCGATACCGGGAAGCTTGATGGACTCAGCAAGAGCTGCAGCATCCTGACCCTCCTCTGCATTTACTTGGGTAGTAAGGCAAACGACAAATGGGACAACGATTAGCCAGTTTGTGATGATACGTTTAGTCATAAAGCTGATTCTTATTAATGGTAGCGGCATTAATCTATCACTAATTATCCATAAAACAGGCGTCGATTGGGGTGTTTGGGGAACAAATTACGAAAAAAAATCGTTTATTTGCGTTCTGTTTGATTGCTAAGTCCATTATTACTTCCCTATTGTTTGCGGATGCAGGAAGATAGCAGGGTGCAAACACTTACCGTAGAAACCGAGAAATCGACCAATCAGGGTCAACGATTCACCTCAATTGCTGATCGCGTGGCACGGCTGCGGGAATTGATGCGTGGTGCGGGTATCGATGCGTATCTGGTTCCATCGGCCGACCCCCACAACAACGAGTATGTCCCGGAGTGTTGGAAACGGCGGCAATTCATTTCAGGATTCACTGGTTCCGCAGGTGATGTGGTTATTACCTTGGATGAGGCTGGGCTTTGGACGGATGGCCGCTACTTTTTGCAGGCTGAGGAGCAGTTACAAGGAACCGGGATTAGTCTCAATAAATTAGGCGATAGTGACGTGCCTTCGATTGGTGAATGGTCAGCCGACAAATTGTCCGGGGGTGTTTTGGGGGTGGATCCCAAGGTTCTTTCCATCAAGACCGCTGAAAAGCTTGAGCTTGAACTTGCGGCTACAGGTAGCTCGATCCGATACCTTGAAAGCAATCTAATTGATGAGATTTGGGACGATCAGCCGGATCTGGTTTTCTCCTCACTTGAAGTATTTCCGCAAGCGAACGCAGGGCGCAGCGTTGCTGAAAAATTACAGTTGGTGCGTGAAAAGCTGGCCGAGCAGAACTGCGTGGCCCACCTGATTTCCTCGCTGGACGGAATTGCCTGGCTGTTCAATATGCGTGGCAGTGATATTAATTACAATCGGGTATTTCTGTCTTACGCGGTGATTACCGACCAGAAGGCTTTTCTTTACATCGATCCCGAGCAGGTAACCTCAGAGATTGAGGAGCATTTGGATGGTTTAGTCGAGATTAAGCCCTACGAATCAATTGACGGGTTTTTGCAGGACATTTCGGAAATCGATGGGCAGAGCCGTTTATGGATTGATGCCAAATACACCAGTAAATGGCTGGAAAATCAGATTGGTGATACGATAAAGGTATTTGATAAGCGTTCGCCTGTTACCGATCTAAAGGCAGCCAAGAACGAGGTTGAATTGCAAGGGTTTCGTGACTGCCATCTGCTCGATGGCTTGGCCATGGTCAGATTTTTAAAATGGCTTGAGGAGGCGGTTCCTGCAGGAGGCGTTACTGAACTTTCCGCGGCTCAAAAGCTGGAGGAATTTCGTGCGACCGATCCTTCATTTATTGGTCCTTCGTTTCCTACTATTTCGGGCTATGGTGCCCACGGGGCGATAATCCATTATGAAGCCTCTCCGGAATCGGATGTCGAGCTCAAGCCTGAGGGGATTTTTCTACTCGATTCAGGTGGTCATTATTTCTCGGGAACCACCGACATTACGCGGACGCTGGCATTGGGAGAGCCAACGGCCGAACATCGTGAAGTATTCACCAAAGTGCTCCAAGGCGTGATCGGGCTTACCGAGATCAGGTTTCCCAAGGGCAGCAGTGGCAAGCAGCTGGAATTACCAGCACGCCAACCGCTGTGGGACAGCGGCCGCAATTTCAATCACGGGACCGGCCATGGTGTGGGGCACTGTTTGAATGTGCATGAAGGGCCGATCGGCTTTTCGCCCAAGGATCCAGGCGTGGCATTAGAGCTGGGCAATGTCGTCTCTAATGAACCAGGTTACTACATGGTTGATGAGTATGGCATGCGGATCGAGAACTTAATGATCGTCTGCCGGGATGAGGAACTATCAATGCGCGGGCATGGTGCATTTTTCTATTTTGAAACAATCACCATGTGCCCGATCGAACTGGAATTGATCGCTAAAGAACTCTTGTCGTCTGCCGAAGTAGCCTGGTTAAACGCTTATCATCAAATGGTCTATGAGCAACTAGCTGATGCTTTGGATGATGAGCATAAAGTGTGGTTGCAGCATAAAACCCGAAAAATCTAAGCGGAATTCATGCTTGGCACGACTTTACCGGAAATAAAGTCGTGCTAGTGTATTTGACAAATAAACAACATCTACTGACTCATGAGTAAATTAGCCATTCAAACCGGAGTAATGACATTGCTGGTCGCAGTAAGCGTTGCAAGTAACCTGCAAGCATCAGTATTCACGCAATCGCAAGGCACAGAACCTGCCAGTAAACAGCAACTGGTGAAATTGTATGGTGATCAACTAGACTCCTTGCGGGATGAACTTTCGAGGGTTGTTCCTGATGTAAGCGGCTGGAAAAAAAGTACTTATGTGGAGGCTTTGGAACAGGAGGCAGAGGCTAAAGAGAAAATCCGGGAGATCCAGAAGGAATTAGACGAAATCAGAGGTGCCAAGGGTTTGGTGGATCATGCCAAAGGAAAATGGATCGGCGGCGCCGAAAAAGGGATCAAGGAGGCAAAGGCTAAGCTGGAGAAGGCTACTACCAGCGAGGAGCGCAAAGCCGCGGAAGACGAATTGCGTAAATGGGAAAAAAATCTGGAGGATGGTCAGCGTGCGCTTGAGGAGCGTACCCGCAACTGGGAAAGGCTGAAGCGTAAATTACCACAAGCTGAAAGAGAGATCGAGCGGGCAAAGAGCGATCTCGAGCGTGCCCAGGAGGCGACAGTCAGAGCAATTAAGGGGCTAGGCTTGGAGAGGTTTTTGAGTAGTGATCAGATGGACGGCAAGTTGGCACGATTCGTTGCCTTGCATGATGCGACACCGCAGGCACTAGCCGAATATGCCAGTCAGAGCGTCGACAACCAGCAGCGAATCGATGAAATGCTGGCGAATGAGAACCTGTTGGTACAAATGGCCGTGGCGGATGGTCCGCGGGATGCCAAATACGGTCGTGCGATGGAAATTTATCAGGCGATCCAGGCTGCAAGCGACAAGGCAGCGGAAGGTGCCTTGCAGCGACTGGCGCTGGCGGTCGCCCTCGAACACGCCCAACCGCACAAGCAACGCAATGCGGATGCCGACACCGATGCACCCGAATTTGTCGATCCGGTCAAACGTTACCTGCACTTTGAGCAGGCATTTTTGGATGGTGAGTTAGACCCTTACTTTAAGAATTTTACAGTTTGGGACTACCGTCATGTTGTCAATGGTGAGGAGCCAGACGAAATTTTGGCCTGGGGACGTGAGATGCTCAAAGCTTATCGCCCGGATCATATCACCACTAAGGACAACCGCTGGCGTTATGTCGGCCTGGTACGCAGCGATATCCGCTATGGTTCTCAGGAAAATAAATATGACAAGAATGAGCTGCAATTTTTCCAGAACATTTTGATGAATGGTGGGATCTGTGGGCGGCGTGCTTTTATCGGGCGATTTATCCTACGCGCCTTTGGTAACCCGACAACCGCGCGACCCCAGCGCGGGCATGCCGCGCTGGTCCGCTGGACACCGGAGGGCTGGGTGCCAGTGTTGGGTGCAGGATGGGGATCTGGTTGGACCAAGACCCCCTACGATCGAGATCTTAACTTCCTGGCGACAACCCAAGCCAGGGCGTTGGGTGATCACTACATGAAAGTCAAACGCGCCCATTGGATCGGGGATGTCATGGGTGAGAAACGTGTGTACGGACTGGTTCAAGCACGACCTGACAAGGAGAAGCCACCAGAGTTCTGGAACGGCGTAGCCCTGCATACCCAGCGTGCTCTGATTGCCGGCAAAGAAGCACTCGGTGCTGTTGGTGAAGAGTTGGGAGAGGCCAATGAAGCTGAGGCCTTTTACGCTATCGAAACCCAGGAAATCACCGATGCGGATCGCGAAGTCAGTGTCAATGACCAGGGGGTGATCAATATTCCCGCAGCGGCCACCAGCGATCCCAAGAGTAGCAACGGTCGAATAAAATTCATGCCCAGTGTGCTGGGTGGTTTGCAGATGCACTATGCCCGGTCGGGAAAAAAGCAGGACTTCGAGTACACCTTTAAGGCTCCCAATGCGGGAACTTACAATCTGGTTGCCAAGGTGGCGACTCCCAGCTGGAAGCAAAATCTAATCGTTTCGGTTAATGACTTGGAGAAGGCGGCAACTATTCCGCTTCCACATACCGTCGGCTTGTGGGATCAGACTGCACCGATTCAGGTAGAATTAAAGCGCGGCGAAAACAAACTGAGGTTTTCGCACGAATCTCCCGAGGTCATCGACAAAGGGATTACCATCAAAGAATTCCAGTTGGTTCCTGCATCTGCTGTAGCAGGTAAATCACTGTAAGAAAACATCGGGAATGAAAGCTGAGCTTTCATAATTGCTGCAGCTGACAAGTGACGGATGACCATCAAGGACTCAGATTATGCTAGTTATCCGCAGGACTTGCAGTAGCAATCCGCAATTGACAGTAAATTGATAGATTGCCTAAAGCAAAACGAAAACATAATTTCGGATAATCCGGGTTGTGGCCGGAGATACGGCGCGTGCTCAGGGCTGGGACAGGGAGCCGCCGGAGGGGTTTATTTGGATGCCGGAGGCTGATCTGCTGCGGATTTTGAGATGTTGCAGGGCTTTTGTTTTCCCGAACCAGCCTGGCGAATGTACCATTGGATCGGGCAGGATCGTGCCTTCCTGGAAAAACTCTACCAGGTGCTCGTTGACTACGACGCCTATCTCTGGCGCACGCGCGACTCCAATGGCGATGGGATTCTCGAAACATGGTGTCCACCTGGATGTGGCGGAAGGTCAAGTCTGGTGGTCGGTGGCCGATCCGGACGAAGCGGACTTTACCTACGAACAGATTTGGGGTGAGCGATCATTCCGCCTGCATTGCAGTGATGGGGTAATGCAGTCCTACGTGGATGATCGACTGGCTTTCACTTGCACCGTCGGCGTGCGGGTGGTGACCGATCTGGAGGGCAATTTGGTCAGGTTGGTGGGAATTTCTCCCGAACCACGTGAAATTCGAGTGGACGAGCTAGCCCGAAAAAATCACAAGCCATCTACTGCGACCAGCGTGAGGCGCTTGTCTACAGCGTTGGGCTTGAATTTCGCTATTCACAGTATGTACTCATACAGCTCACAG
>CAYUDZ010000116.1:0-7369 GCA_964443575.1 uncultured Chthoniobacteraceae bacterium
ATGACTGGAATCTCGAGGCACAGCTCGAGTACGCACGGATGCTATCGCTGCAAGGGCAGCGCGCCAAAGCAGTTGAGATATTATTGGCGGCACGCTGGCTGGATATCAGGAGCGCAGAGGCCGACCGTTTGCGGGTGGCGGTGCTCTCGGATGCCGGTATGTGGGCGGCGGCCGAGCAGGCACAGCGCGAGGCAATTAGCAGGGGTGGGGGCAGCGTCGAGGACTGGCAGGCGCTGGCGGCGTTGCTGCAGCAACAGGGAAGAGATGCGGAAGCCCAAGCTGCCCGACGCAAAGCAGCAGTGCAGTGAAAATCTGCCAAGGCGGATGGAGGGCGGACTTCCACGTCCGCCGTGATTAATTAATCGAGTAGTTTATTTCGGCAAAGGTGGAACTTTGCCCTCCAGGGTGGAGGGCGGACTTCCACGTCCGCCGTGATTTCTCGGATTTGAACATGGTATGAAATGGAGATACGGCAAAGATTTCGTCTACGTCCTGCAACGGGTAGTTTCGGCAAAGGTGGAACTTTGCCCTCCAGGGTGGAACTTACGTCCAGCTTTTGCGCATGGCGTCGCGCAGGGCTTGGGCGTAGGATGGGTTGACCTCGTACGAATGGGTTTCCAGCTGGTCGCGGGTGATGGCATCCGCATAGGGAACGGGTTCGATATAGCCGACGTCGGTCAAGCCATTGAGAATATCGAGCAGGTCGTCCGGCTCGATTTTGGTGATTGCCATGATTTCGCTGGCGGGCGTTTCGTTGGCAAAGTCCATCGCGCGCAACACGCTGCGTTCGCGTCCGGTTAATTTGATAACCTTCATTTTTTTAGTTTAGCGCAGAGACCGGCGCTGGCAAGGGTGGTTAGCAGTTGGCAGTTGGCAGTTGGAAGTTGGAAGTTGGAAGTTGGAAGCTGTCGGAGTGAAACGGAGACCCCGCCGGAGGGTAACGAGCGCAGCGAGTCGGGGGATGTTGGTTCATTCTTCATCCTTGCCGAAGATGTCTTTTTTTAGGCGGTTGCGGGCGGCGTGGCCCTCCTTGCGTACCATCAACATGTCGAACAGGGCCAGCAGGATGGCAGTGAGGGTCAGCCAGCCGCAGATCAGCCAGTAGATGATGAACAGGAACGGTCGCTGGTAGAGCCAGTCGGCGGCAAAGGTGGCACCAGCCATCAACATAGCCGCTGCAGCCAGGATGATGGCACCCATCGCCTTGCGCCGCAGTTGTTGGTCGGCGAGGATACCGCGGGTAATGGTAGTGATCAGCGACGGTGCCTTTTTGCGCGCCTGGTTACTGTTATTCTGCGGGTTGTTATCTGCCATTACGTTTAAGTTAATCCAGCAGGGGGTCATTGGCAAAACCCTTATACGAAACCGGCGCGGTAGGTTATAGTTTGTGGTTGATGGATAGTGAATCGGGAGATGGCTGCGGCGGGCGATCCAAGGTGGTCGCGTTGGCAGGGCGATTGCAGGATGGTGCCTGGCGGTTGACCCAGGTGTGGGTCGTGCTGGTGGTTGTGCTGCTGTTGTTGATGCGCTGGGTCGGTGAGTCCAGCCCGTTGCTGGCGACCTTGCTGTACCTGCCATGGCAAGTCTGGCTGGCGTTACTGGTGCCGGGGATGTTACTGCAAGTAGGCCGTTGGTGGCGGATGCTGATACTAGCTGTCTTTACCTCGGCAGTCGCGGTTTTCTGGTTCGGCTATCGCCCGGTGGTGGCTGCTGCCACGGAGCATATGGCTGCTGCCACCGAGCCCATGGCTACTGCCACCGAGCACCGATCAGAGTTAGTTCTGCTCATCCACAATGGTGGAGATACCGGGTTTGCCGGGCTGAAGGATCTGGCTGCTGACTACGAGCCTGATGTCATTTTGCTGCAGGAAACCCGAATGTATGCAGGCCACCTGCGACTGCTATTTAAAGAATACGAGTTTTATATGGAAGACGGATTTGTCCTGCTCAGCAAGCTGCCGGTAGTTGAGGCTAAGACACTATACCTGGAGCGTGGCGACCGCGGCTACCCGTCGGCATCACGTTTTGTGGTCGAGTTTGGTGGCAGGCAGGTCGCCCTCTATAACGTGCACCTGCAGTCACCGCGAGACCCGCTTACGGTGGCGACCCACAACCCGCTGATCACCCTGTTTGACCGCCAGGCTGCCCGCGAGCACACCAAGTTCTGGCATGGGTTCCGCCTGATGCTCGATGACTTGCGCCAGAGGATCGACGCTGACCCGCTGCCAGTGGTAGTTGCCGGGGATTTTAATATGGTGCCGCATGGCATGTGTTACAGAAAATTTGCCGGCGGTTTGAGCGATGCCCATGTCCAGGTTGGCGCTGGCTTCGGCCATACGTTTCCCCGGGACTCCCATGGGGCATTGCGCTATTTGCAGCCGTGGTTGCGTATCGACTACCTGTTCACCGGTCAAGATGTCGGGTGCCGCTGGCTGCATGTCATTAATAATGGCAGCCCGCGCCAGCACCTGCCGCTGGTGGCCGGGCTGGAAATCAAGTAACTATCCTTATCGCTTATTCTTTTTTCGCTGAGGGAAAGTGAGTCGCAAGCTGGAGGGCGGACTTCCACGTCCGCCGTGATTTCTCGGATTTGAACATGGTATGAAATGGAGATACGGCAAAGGTTTCGTCACCATCCTGCAAGGGTTGAGTAGTTTCGGCAAAGGCCCTTCTTCGCTCTTACTGCTTCGATACACTACCCCGTGACGAGCCGAGCTACGAAGGGCAAGTGGAACTTTGCCCTCCAGAGTGGAACTTTGCCCTCCATCCGCCGTGATTACTTCAAGTGTCACGGTTAGCCCAGCGGCGAATTAGTTCAGCGGTGCGTCTTCGACCAGGCGGGTTGAAAACCTGCCATAACGATCATATGCGACAGTCAGCGAGCAGGAACGCACACCGCGAAAGTCACCCTCGACATTCATCCTGCCAATAAAGCCCTCGACGCCGGTCGGGTACGACACCTCAAAAGTCACCACGCTGGCTTCCGCTGGCAGTTCGACCGCCAGCTCACTCTGCAAATCCTGGGCGATACTGGCGCGCTTGTCGCCGACGATGGCGTCAACATCCGGGGTGAATTCCGAGGTAAAATTAAACAGCCGTAATTTCTTTGGTTCCATGCTGCTATCGTCGAGTATCTTGGCGGCGAGGCTACCGTTATCATCGAAAACCAGCACCGTCATGTAGTTTCCTGCTCTGACTCGTACTGCCAAACGTTTTGTTAAGAGGTTGTCGGTCTCCGGCTCGAAGCTCTCCGGCAAGCTGACCATATTACCCTGCCTCGAGGCATCGGGCATCACAAAGAGCTCATAGCTACCCGGTTCAAATTCCGCATAATCACGGAGTTCACCCGGGCGACTGCCGCGCCCCAGCCAGAGTCGTTGATCCGGCGCGGGAACGCTCGACCCTGCAGCAATGAAGACAGCCAGGCCGTCACTAGAGCCTTTGTTGGCGAAATTCCACAACCGCAAAAAGCCGAACTTGGTGCGCTGTTCCGAGATGAATGCCTGCTCCTCGTCTGTGAGTTCTGCTACGCCTGCCTCATCCTCCTGGACTGGCACCTCGGCAGAACTCGGCTCCGGGCGTTCGACATTATCCTGCGCAAGGCCGGGAAATGGCAGTAGCGTAATGCCAAGGACAACGAATAAGCGCAACGACCAGCGAGTGAAAGCGCTGTCGAGCCACCGCACTCCACAGCGCCGATGGAAAATTTGGTACAATCTGTGTGCAGTCATGGTGGTGTTAGAACAGGCGGCTTTCATGGACTTTTTCGATCCGGAAGGAAGTTGGGGTAGCAGCGAAATCGGTGGAATTGCCCAAATCGATAATGGTGCCACCGTCATCTGTCTCCGGGACCAGATGAATCACGGTTCGTTTGGCGCTGCGGGCTTCCATGCGCAGATCGCCATTCGGGAATTGTCTGACCGCTTCAGCCAGGCTATAAATCGAGAATGAAAAGCTCCGGGTCGTAATCAACTCGACTACCCGCCGGAATATTTCTTCACGCCCCCGGTCGATGCTGGTGCTGCCACGCTGGCCGCCGGCGCGCTGGTCGGAACCTGCACCGGCAAAGAATTCCAGCTGCGATAGCTCGCCCCGTTCAAGCATCGGGCCATTGGTTTCCAGGTAAGCGATGATCTCATCGACGAGGTCGTCGAGTTCCTGGTCGGTTATCGCCCTGCCGGCACGTGCCGCATCGCCATCGGGTGCTTGCAGGAAAACAAATTCCCGCAGTGCGGCGCGGATAGCTACACCATTATCGCGTAAGGCACCGTTGATATTGATGCGGCCACGGGATGAAGGACTGGATACCGGATCAGCCGCGTTCTCAGCAGAAAACAAGTCGCATAGTCGCCAGGCAGCGTTAAACCATTCAGTCGTTCCACCGGTAGTGCCAAAGCGGGTGCTGGCAACCACATCATCCTGCTGGCCGATCTTCAGGCTGCGACCACCGCCGCGAGCGTGGCTGATATCGCTTCCGTTTTCCGTGGAGATGCGGCGGCTGGGATCATAGATTTGTCCAAGTTCACCAATACTGACTAGAACACTATCGCGAAATGCAGCTGGTGCTGTTACAGCAGTGTCATTAAGAGATACGTGGTAGTCGGGCCAATTGGAAGGTGCTACGTACTGGGTTCTTGCCCAGCCAAAAGTGGAAGTGTCGGGTATATTTGGCGAACTGCTGTCGCCATGCCCTTGTATATTCCCGTAAAACCGTGATTGGTCACCATTTCCGCCGCTCTGGTAATCTTTCCACAGCAACTGCTCGGACAGGCTACGCGCATCGCCAGTCCTGCTAGGGCGGTCGTTTCCGCGCAGCGAGGAAGAATAAACAAAGCGTGTCTGGCTGTATAGATTACTGCCACGACTGGTTATATTCCATGGCGAAGAAGAACTTAATGACACAGAAATCGCAGGGAAGTAGTCGATTATTCCCTGATTACTACCAAGCAAAAATTCTGTTTGATAGTCGGTAATGCTGGAACTGCGTCCGCTTAACTGAAAGCCGGTTACATTGCTAATTTTTTCATTGGTTTGAGCCCCGGGAATTAGAATTGAGCTTGTGGGAGATGCTGTTCTTGCAACTAATTTAGAAATATCTCTGAGCAATCCGGGTGGATGCTGGCCGGTATCATTGGTAGTTATAACCCGAACATCACCGGCGGGCACATTCACTCCACTGATATCGATTTCAAAGTCACCGGGTATCAGGTCAGGGAACGCAGTGCCACCAAGCCATCTTGGTTGATTGTAGATTTTGATAAAGGTTCCCGTAGCAGCCGTATAATCTTTGGTGGTCGGGTTATACAGTTCGAAGTAGTGATCAAACCGTAGATCAGCAGTGATTACGGCACTACTTTGAGATCCCAGGGCCGACCACGAGCCGGGTATGATATACCCGCGCCAGGCATGTTCCTGCAGGTAGGGGACGGCTTCCTTACCGATTGCCTGCGGCTTGGGCTGGGTGATCGATGGGGCAAAGGCAGGTCTGGCCGGTCCGGGTACCGTGCCGGTTGGATCGATAAACGTCGGCTGTGAATTGGTATCGATATAATCGCGGATATTGGCGGCGATTTTTTTGAGGTAAATGTCGCGTTTGAGGCTTTGATTGATACCGGAGGCATTGCCGGAATAGAAGCGCTCACCGAATTCCGGCAGCGGCGCATAGAAGTTGGGATCGTTTTGGTCAAGGATTTCCGGTTGATCTAGAAAAATGCCATTGTGCGTAGAATTATCGAGCGACGGATGGGCACCGGTGCCACCGTCCGGGCTGAGTAGCATGACATGCTGGCCGGTTATGACATAAGCGATGTCGTTGATATCGGCGGCAATTTCATCGGGGTCGGTCGTGTTGGTGACTATCGCATTTAAATTGGCGCGGCGGCGGCCGGTCATTGACAAATCGTTGGAAAGGGAAAATGCGGTGGCATGGAATTTGACGGAGTCGGCTATATCCTCCGGGGATGCCGGGAAGGCATTACTGGCCTGGTTCAGGACTCTGGGATCTTCGAAAGCTGCATAGTTGGCATTCTGGAAATTAACCAGGTCGGAATTGATCGAGTTGGCGTCTGCGTTGGGATAATCCAGCGGTGAGAGCGAGGTTAGCGGGATCGCACCGAGGTCGAGGTCATCCGGGGTATTGCTATCGATGCTGCGCTGGAATGAACCGCCACCGCTCGAATTGCCTGAGACCGAGTAATCGAGTTTTGATGTTTCGTCCTCGATCCAGAAGGCGTAACGGGCGACTACCGGGTTGTAGTTGGCTGTCTTGGGATCAGGTTGTTCGGGTGATGACGGATCGCGCAACAGTTCGATCCAGTGGGCCCTGGCTGGTTCGCGGATTACTGAGGCGTTCTCGATGTCAATTTTTGAACCAATCCAACCGACTTGATCAGCGGTATTTCTTTGAAAATTAAGGTCGGCAGAATTGGTATTATCGAATGCACCCAAGGTGCTGTTGTATGAAAGCAGGAATACCTCATTTGTTGGGGTGGCGGTGGTATCTCGCCCCCCGAATAGTACAGTCGGACGTTGCTGTGGCGGGTTGGCTGCCGGATCATTTTCCGGTACATATTTGACGCCGATCCCATGCCATGGATTATCGAGAAGAGCATTGACGACGAGTTGAGCTGCATCTGCCGTGCCTGCATCTGCCGCCAGCTCGGCCTGGGTCAGAGCGGAGTAGGAGTCGGCGGTGAGGCGTTCGGTGGACATCGAGACCATGAAGCCGATGACGATCATGGTCAGCACCGAGACCACCAGTAGGGTGATGACCAGCGCCGCACCGCGTTGGGATTTTTTCTCACACAGAGGCACCCTGCTTCGCTCTGCGAGCTTCGCAGGACAGGCTAAGCCATGGAGGGAAGAGTTCTTTATTTTTAAGTGATTCATGACTGATCGCTGATTCTTTATTTACGTATACTGTATTTTTATTTTCTAAAAGTCCTCCGTGCCTCCGTGGCTCCGTGCGAGTCAATTTCAATTCAAATGGATGCGGGTAGTGAAGGTACGGGCGGATTGTTGTTGCAGGTCGGAGTCGTGTTCTTCCCATGCGGCCTGGGAGTTGAGTCGCATGGCCTCGCGTTCGTTGAGCGCGGTGATGCTGACCTCGATAATATCGGGCGGATCGGTGACCGGCATGGCGGTGACCTCGGTCAGGCCGCCGGGGCCGTAATTGTAGGCCTTGATCTGGAATTGGGTCACGTTATGGGCCAGCGGTTCGGCATCGACGCTCGGGTTGGCCTCGAATAGCGGGTTACCGGCCTGCAGGGCGTCGTAGGTTGGATCGCTCGAGCGGAAATAGCGGAATAGCTTGTACGAGCCCTCGGCGTCGTTGCCGCCGCCGGGGGCGAAGGCAGTGCGATCGCGGGTG
>CAYUDZ010000116.1:7379-8821 GCA_964443575.1 uncultured Chthoniobacteraceae bacterium
AGGTAGCCAGCAGGAATAGCCGCGACGCCCAGCTGTCGTCGCTGGCAATATTGGTCTGGGGCACCTGGCCGCTCGACGGGTTGAGGAAAAAGGAATCGGCGCTACCGATCTGGCTCGAGTAGACATTGGCCAGCTCGCGCGAGATGAAGTTGAGGGCGGCGCGCGCCTCGCGGTAGGAGTCGACCCGCGCCTCGTTGTCTTTCCACAGCTTCGAAGTGGCATCGAGGATCGAGAATAGCATCGTCGATAAAAGCGCCACCAGCGCCACCGCGATCAGCAACTCGAGCAGCGTGAAAGCAGTGTTTTTCTTCCTCACACGACGAGGCGGTCGTGCATCCGCGTGATTACTCGCACGGAGCCACGGAGCCACGGAGTGAAATTGTTTATAAATGTCCATTGATGCTACGAGAAATCCCGTTTTTCATAAGGTTTTCGCCAAAATTGAGTAAATATCCTACTTTCATGTCGGATAATTTCAGATAAGTAAGAAGTTGTTTTTTGTGGGCTGCTAAAGTTGTTTCTACTGACTTGAGTTCAAGAATCACTTTGTCGTTGACTATGATATCAGCTCGAAACCCTTCATCCAGTATTTCACCGTCGACTACAATTGAAATTGGGACTTGTCTTCTAACATTTAATCCCAGCTTGCTAAGTCTCCTGGACAGAATGGCTTCGTACACAGACTCCAACAACCCTGGACCCAGTTCCTTGTGTAGCTTAACTGCAGTATCGACGACCAGATCGCCAATTTCATTTTCAGACATCTCCGTGCCTCCGTGTCTCCGTGCGATTGCTGCAGTCATGGGTTGATTAGGGTGACGAATGGGAACGAGCGGCGGTTGGTGCGTGGAGCGGTCGCCGGGGCTTCGACCACCACCTCGGTGTGCACCAGCCCGTCGTCCTGGGTGGTGAGGGTCAGGCGTGCCAAGAAAACTGCTCCGGCTGCAGCGCTGCCACCGGCATCGAACGCCCCCTGGTTCGAAGTGCCGATCAGGGTGCCATCGGCATCATAGGAAGAATAATGAGTGATAGTACTGCCTGCAGTAGTCGGGTAGGCATTTATGCTGAATGTGCCCGGTGAGGATTCGATGACATAGTTGCCATTTTCACCGCTGCGCAGGGTTTCGAGTAGCGAGCGGGCGATGAAGGTGGCATGGGTTTCGTCGCGCGAGGTTTTGGCGGCATCCAACGCCACCGGCACCATGCCGATGATTGCGATGATTGCGAAGGCGACGACCCCGAGCGCCAGCGCAACTTCGGCCAAAGAGAATCCCCTGGCGTTGAGACTCACACTAAGCCGCGAAGCCACGAAGACATTTTTTCTATTTTCATCCTTAGTGGCTTTGTGCCTTGGTGTGAAGTAATTCATCATCTATGCTCCCTGGATGGCGGAGACCTCGTGGCGGATGCGGCCGGTGAAGCGTGAGAACGAGAACATTTCG
>CAYUDZ010000117.1:0-8763 GCA_964443575.1 uncultured Chthoniobacteraceae bacterium
CAAGCACCTCACGCTGCGTCTCGCTACGAAGTTTGTGATTGATCCGGGCTAGCCCGGGGCAGCGCCCCGGGTATGCTGGTTAAGAAAATCAGCCCTGAAGGGGCGGCGGTAAAATGCAGCACTTTGTTTTTAGGACCGCCCCGTTGGGGCTCTGTTGCTTTGGTGTTCCCCATTCCCGGGGTTTCACCCCGGGCTTGTATAGGGTTACCCCTTCGGGGTGATCGATATTACTCAGGAGTGTCGATTGATTTCAGCCGTGAAGGGTTAAGGTTTGCTAAGGTTGGAATGAGAGCCCCTGCGTCCTTCGTCTTCGCTAAGGGTATAACAGGGGCTTCTACAACGTCAGGGAGATGCGTTTGATGTTGAACGCATTGGTTTATTTCCCGGAAGCTTGCTCCAACGCAGCCAATCGCGCGCCCACTGGCGGGTGGGAATAATGCAGCCAGACACTCAGCGGGTGCGGGTTGAGTAGGCTCAGGTTCTCACGGCTCAACTTGACCAGTGCCGACTGCAGCTCGCCCGGCTGCCCGGTAGAAGTTGCAGCAAAATGATCTGCCTCGAACTCATGCTTGCGCGATTGCCAGGCACCGGCGATTCCGGCCAGCCAGCTCAGCGGCTGGAGTACGATGCCGGCCAGCACCAAGCCGGTAGCAACGCTTGCCTCACCAACATAAAACGCATCGAACATCGGTTGCCACTCGAGCAAATAGGAGACCAGCCACAGCGCCAAGCCAAGCATTAGCATACTGCCTGCCAGGCGCTTAAAGATATGCTTCAATTTAAAGTGGCCTATTTCGTGGGCCAGGATGGCGACCAGCTCTGACACCGGATGCTGTTTAATTAATGTATCGAATAAAACGATCCGTTTACGTTTGCCGAAGCCGGTAAAGAAGGCATTGGCGCGGGTGCTGCGTTTGGAGCCATCCATCTCGAAGAGTTCCTCCAGCGGAAAATTCTGCTGTTGCGCAAACGCATTGATCTGGCTGCGCAATTCCCCATCCGGCAAGCGCGTAAACTTATTAAACAGCGGCATGATCAGGGTCGGGCCGATATACATCATGAGTAGCGACACGGAAGCGACCACCAGCCAGGCTGCCAGCCACCCAAGCTCACCGCCGTAGGCATACAGTGCAATCATGGCTGCTAACAGACCGCCACCCAGTATGGCAGTCAGCAGCAGCGAGCGGATCTCATCAGCAACGAATAACCCGGGTGATGTCCGGTTGAAGCCGAAGCGCTGTTCAATGTGGAAGGTGCTATAAATGGAAAACGGCAAGCTGATAAAATAGTTACCCAGATAAAGCAGGCCGGCGAACAGCAGGCCAAGCGGCACCGGCGGCCAGCCGGTGCCTTGGCAGAGATCAGCCAGCCAGCCGAACCCGCCGCACAACCAGAAGACTACAAAAGCGACCAAACCGACCGCTGACTCCACCATGGCCAGCTGGGTAGTCGCCCGGGTGTGCAACTGCATTTTCCGATAGCGGCTGGGTGGATAAACATCTTTAAGCTCACCAGTTGGCGGTAGGCGCAAGCGTTTGAGGGTCAGCAAGTCGCAAATAAAATCCAGCAACCTGATGAGGATAATTACTGTCAGTAAAATAATAGCCAATGGTGTCATGATGAAATCCAGTCAATTGACTTGATCAGATCACAAAAAAAAATCAACGTGATCTTTACATCAAGCTAGCCCGCATTGAGAAATGTTACAAATTCGTCATAATTTGCGGCTTAACTCCTGACCGTTTACATGTTGTGGTGAAAAATATGTGGAAAAATCCTTACCCGTCAACCGGCTGGCTGGCAGCACTAATTACAGTCAGTTACCTTGTCACTGTGCCTGCCGGCTATGCGCAGCAGCAAGAACAACCTGAGTCGGGCGAATTACCGGCGCTCGAGTTGATCAAGGAAGGTTACAGCAAGTATTTTGAGTTGCAGCAGTTGCTATCCAAAGAACAATCCGACTGGCAGCTGGAACGTGAAATTCTTAAGGATCGCACCCAAATGATCATTGATCAGATCACAGACCTTACTGAGAAAACCGCAGAGGAAGAATCAAAAATTACTGCAGCCGATACTGAGCGGGTCGAGCTTAATGAGCAACTCGATGGGCTGATCGCAATCGAAAAAGAACAGCTGGTGCAGGTGCAAAAAGCCGAGCGCGCCGTCAAGGAGTTGCTGCCAGCCCTGCCGGAGCCTTTACGCAACAAGGTCGATCCACTGGCCAGTCGCCTGCCCAAAGACAATACCAAAGAAGAGGACATCAAACTGTCGGTGTCGCAACGCTTTGGCAATATCCTCGGAATCCTCAACGAAGTGAATAAGTTCCATGCAGATATCACATTGGTCAACGAACGCCGGGAGGTAGGTGATGGACGTCAGGCTGAAGTCGAAACGATCTATCTGGGCATCAGTAAAGGCTTTTACGCAGGCTCCGGCGATACTGCGGAAGTAGCTGGAATCGGCACCCCTGCGGCACAGGACTTTGTCTGGGAAAAGAGCGAAAAAATGGCTGCTGCCATTGGCAAAACTATTCGCATTTACCAGAATACAGAAATCGCGGAATATGTACCGCTGCCAGTGACAGTACAGGATATTGATTCTGCTGAAACTACCACGGAATAACGCGCCAGGCAGCAACTTCAAAGATTAGACAATATGAACAACAAATACCCGGCATTTTTCTCGCTAACCCTGGTGCTGCTGGTCATGCTGACGCCCGCTGCAAGCCAGGCCCAGAATGCCAAAACCACACAGGGGGGCCAGCAGTTGGCAGATATTGCTGCAGGCATCGAAGAAAAAGTGGAGAATACGACCGTTGAACTGTCGGCACTCCGCGAATCAATCAAACAAGAGAAGCTGCCTCTGGCCAGTGAGTTATCGACGCTTGAAGACAAGCTGATCGAGGTGCAGAAAGATTACGAAAGCATCCTGCGCGTACGCGACAGCCGGACGCTGGACGTCAGCAATCTCAAAGCCCAGATCAAGGGGCGTGAAGACCAGAACAAATTCCTGGTCAATTTGCTGGATGAGTATGCGCGGAATCTGGAAACTCGCATGCACATCAGCGAGGCTCAGCACTATCAGCAACGCTTCTCGAATAACCAGAATAAAGCACTCGATAGCAATGCCAGTCTCGAGGAATCGTTTGGCGCGCGTTTTGATACTCTGGCGATGTCCTTTGAGCGCTTGCGTGAAGCAGCTGGTGGCAGTGTATTTCCCGGCAAAGCCGCAGATACCAGCGGCGTGATCCATCAGGGTAAATTTGCGGTCTTCGGCCCACTCGCCTACTTCGCCGCCGATGATGGTTCGGTCGAGGGTTTGGCCGAAACCAAACTTGGCTCGAATGAGCCGGCTATAGTCAACTTTCCGGACGGTGTTAAGAGTGACATTGCAGCTATCACCAAAGGCGAGGAGGGTCTGCTGCCGCTGGATCCAACCATGGGCAGCGCGATCAAAGTTGCCGAAGCTACCGAAACGATTGGCGATGAAATAGCAAAAGGCGGCGCAGTGATGTACCCGCTCTTGGGCTTGGCAGGTTTGTCAATCCTGATCGGCATCTACAAGTGGATCCGCTTCAGCGGCATTCAGCTGATCTCTGATCGGCAGCTGGAAATCATCATGAACGATATCACTGCGGGACGCTTCGAGGCAGCCGGTCTCAAGGCCAAGCGCATCCGCGGCCCGCTTGGCAAAATGCTCAATGCTGTGATCCGCAGGCTGGGATCACCGCAGGAATTGCTCGAGGAAATTTTTTACGAGCGGCTGCTGGAGGCCAAGTCAAAGCTCAACAGCTTGCTGCCGGTGATCAGCATCACCGCAGCAGCGGCTCCACTGCTCGGTCTACTTGGTACCGTAACCGGCATGATTAACACCTTCAAGCTGATCACGATCTTCGGTACTGGTGACGCTTCGACATTTTCATCCGGTATTTCCGAGGCATTGATTACGACCAAATGGGGCCTGATCGTGGCGATCCCGTCGCTGCTGTTGTACGCCTTCCTGTCACGCCGCGCCAAAGGCATTCTCGATGAGATGGAGAAAGTCTCGGTCACATTCATGAATTTACTGCCAGACCATCTCGAAAATCGTGATTCTCAATCAGGCGGCGATGATCAGGCGGACGAGACTCCGTCAGCCCGGCAGCTGACTGATGAAGCAAACCAGCAATCCGGCGAACAGGATAGTGGAGCGTCGCCCCAGGGAGCCCCGGCATGATCGCAGATGATACAGGATTTTCCGGCTTCATGCAGCAGGCTTTTGAGCTGTGGGGCAATGGCGGCTGGGGCATGTACCCGCTGGCGCTTAACGCTTTGCTACTTTGCAGCAAGGCGATCGAGGTGCGGCTGTCGCTGGTCGGCAAAGGCTACATGAAAAATAATTGGGGATTTATCGGCAAAATCAAAGGCCCCGGCAAGCAGGGCGACAGGGAAACCGAACGCGCCGCGCTGATTGCGGCAGAATACCTCAATGAATTTGGTGTCGTACTCAGTGACACCAGAACAGAAGCTGAAGTGGCGGGTGCTTTCGAGGAGATTCGCGCCAGAGAAATTCCCCAGATCGACCGCGATTTACGCTTTATCAAGTATGCCATGGCGGCAGCCCCGCTGTGGGGGCTGCTGGGCACCGTCTCCGGTATGTTGGCGACTTTTGACGGACTGGCCAGCGGTGGCGGCGGTGACAACACGATGGATATGGTGGCCAGTGGTATTTCTGAGGCTCTGATAACCACCCAGACCGGGCTGATGGTGGCTATCCCCGGTTACTTTTTCCACTACTACCTGTCGCGTCACCGCAACCGCTACCAGGAGTTTCTATCCCATTTACAAACCGCATACACCCAGCACCTGTTTAATACCGGACAGCTCGCCAGTGAAAGCGGCGAGTTATCAGAGCATCAATGGCGCAAGGAGGAATTCGCATGAGCAGACGCAGAGGCAGTATCAGCGAGGGCGATGAGGAGCAGCAGATCGATATCTCTCCATTGATCGACTGTGTCTTCATTCTGCTGATCTTTTTTATCGTTACTACAGTTTTTGTTGAGGAAACCGGCATCGAAGTGGATAAGCCGCAGGCGGCCTCCGCCTCTGATCTGGAGAAGGAAAGCATCCTGATCGCGGTCAGTGCTGAGGGCAACGTTGTCTATGGCGGCCAGGA
The DNA here is from genome assembly GCA_964443575.1 of uncultured Chthoniobacteraceae bacterium. GTDB lineage: Bacteria > Verrucomicrobiota > Verrucomicrobiia > Chthoniobacterales > CAKUMP01 > CAYUDZ01. Next base: position 5,155 of record CAYUDZ010000117.1, read on the forward strand.
TATCGGGATCAGCGGGGTGCAGCCGCTGGTCCGCCGCCTGACCCAGAAGGATGAGGAAATGCCGTGCATCATTCAGGTTGATGAGCAGGCACCCTCAGGCTTGTTCGTCAGGGTTATCGACGAGGCCAAGCTGGGTGGTGCTCAGAAGGTCAGTGTCGCCACCGAAAAATAAGCGCATGAGCAGTGCCGATTCAAAACACCGCCCCAAGTTCTGGCCAAAGCTGCTCAAGTGGCTGGCTGCCAACACCCTTGGCGTCTTTGTAGCGGCGCTGGTGTTCCTTGCCTTGCCATTCATGCAGATTGTCGGCCAGATGGGCAAAAAGGAATTGGAGGTGCGCACAGTGGCGACTACTCAACCGCCACCACCGCCGCCGGTGATCGAAGAGCCGCCGCCGGAAGAGCCACCACCGCCAGAACAGCAACCGCAGATGGATGACCTGCCGCAGGAAATGTCACTCAGTGATCTGGGCAACCTGATTGACCCCGGAGGTGGCGGCAGTGGCGCAAAAATTTTGAGTGATGCCCTGTCATCTGCAGTTCAGAACCGCGCCAGCGATGCTTTTGCTGCCTCACAGCTGGATCAACAACCGCGGCCGGTCTATCAGGCAGCGCCAAAATATCCCAATTCGCTGCGCCGTCAGGGCATCTCCGGCGAGGTCAAGATTGAGATCGTCGTCGACGCCCGCGGGCGGGTGGTCAATCCGAGGATTGTTGAATCATCCAACCGGGCATTTGAAGATCCGGCGCTCGACGCCGTGCAACAATGGAAGTTCGAGCCGGGCAAACGCGGTGGCACTGCGGTGCCGTTCAAAATGCTGGTGCCGATTCGCTTTCAGGCTGGCTAGTTTCAGTAGCACTAAATAATCGACTACTCTATGAAATCATTGATTCTTACAACAGTACTTGCGGTCGTAACGGCGTTACCGGCGGCGGCCCAGCGGCGCGATCCGGAAATGGCCAGGCTCTGGCGCAATCCGCTCTTTCAGAAGCAGTTGCTTGGCAGTTACGGCATCGACGCCGAGGTCGAACCGGGAACCACGCCACAGGAACAAAATTATTACGAGCAGATTGTACCGCTGATCCAGTCCAACCCGGCTGAGGCAATCCGGCTGCTCGAGCAACTTACCAGTGAGCCGGACGCGACAGCATTGTTTGATTTTACGCTGGGCAATGTGTTGTTTCAGGATGGCAAGGCGCGTGAGGCAGTTGCCGCCTATCAGCAGGCGCTGCAAAAGTTCCCCAGCTACCGCCGCGCTCACCAGAACCTGGCGATTATCTATCTGCAGAACGAACGCCCGCAGCAGGCGATCACCCACTTCACCAAGGCACTCGAGCTTGGTGAGAGCAGTGGCACACTCTTCGGACTGCTGGGTTCCGCCTACGCGATGGCTGGCAACTATCTGGCAGCAGAGTCCGCTTTCCGCAATGCGATCCTGCTGGCACCCGATCTGCGCGACTGGAAACTGGGCTTGATCCAGGCGCTTTTCGCTCAGGCTCGCTACGCAGATGTGGTCAGCCTGACTTCAACCATGATCAGCGACAAGCCGGATGATCCGATATTGTGGGAATTGCGTGCCAGCGCCCATGTCGGAATGAAGGAAATGCTCAAGGCAGCTACCGACTATGAGGTGATGCACATGACCGGTGAGCCGACTCAGGAAAGCCTCAGTACTCTGGGTGACATATATGTCAACGAAGAGTTGTTCGATCTGGCGGCAAAGTCTTATCTGCAGGCTTACGAACTGGGCGATCAAGGCGATATTACCGGCCCGTTGCGGGCTGCCGAAATCCTGGTGCAGCGCGATGGTGTCCAGCAGGCCAAGGACTTACTCTCACAGGCCGAACGCACCGCCGGCGACCAGTTAAATGACGACCAGAAATTGCAGATCCTGCGGCTGCGCTCACGGCTGGCCAAGGCCGAGGGCCGCGACGATGAGGCTGCCGAAATGCTCGAACAAATTGTCGATATTGATCCGCTGGACGGCGATTCGCTGCTGCTCCTCGGCCAGCACTACGCCAGCAATGGTGAACCCCAAAAGGCAAAATTTCTCTATGAGCGCGCTGCCAACCTCGAAGATTTTACCGCCGATGCCAATGTGCGACTGGCCCAGCTGCTGGTTACCGAAAATAAGTATGCCGAGGCAATCCCGCTGCTCGAACGTGCTCAGCAGCTCAATCCACGCGACTCAGTGGCAAAATTTCTCGATGACCTGCAACGGTTCGTCAAAACGAGAAGGTAAGCAGAGCAAAGTATGGAGGACGGACATCCGCCGTATTTCAAGCATGGAGGGTGGACTTCCACGTCCACCGTATCTCAAGGATGGAGGGTGGACTTCCACGTCCACCGTATCTCAAGGATTAAAAGATGGAGGGCGAACTTCCACATCCGCCGTATCTCAAGGATTAAAAGATGGAGGGCGGACTTCCACATCCGCCGTATCTCAAGGATGGAGGGCGAACTTCCACGTCCACCGTATTTCAAGCAATCATTGAATTACGGCAAAGGTCCTTGTTCGCTCTTACTGCTTCGATACACTACCCCGTGACGAGCCGAGCTACGAAGGGCTAGTGGAACGTTGCCCTCCTGGCCCGCACCGCAGGCAAAGGCTCCGTTGCAGCGGACGCCAGGCCAGCTCGCCTTACTTCATCAGCAAGACCACACCGCGCACTTGATCGGTTCTGCCGGTGGTATTCTGCGACGTTGCCTGCATGGTGAATCCATAGCCGTCCCCTGCATCATCGCGATCCGTTTCTACTTTGGCAGTCAAATTGACTCTTTGGCCGGGCCGCAGCTTTTCGATCAGCAGGCCGGCACCTGTTATATGATCGCTCACATCCTTCCCCTTGTAGCGGAAAATAACCTTGTTGTCGCTACCGCTGGCGCTGCCACTAGGGGTCGCCGTCAGCAGCACAGAATCCTCAACCGGTGAGCGGTTTTTCAGATAGACCGTAAAGGTTTCGGCCTTGCCGGCTTTAACCTGCTCGACTAGAATTTGTTCCTGGCCGGTAACCCCCTCACCGGTCGCACCAGCCTCATCAGTATGCAGCCATAGATCCGGCTGATCCTGACCTTCCGAGCCACCGAGGATGGTGATTACTGCAGAGGCCGGAGAAAGCACGACCGATGAGTCTGATGGTGCCACTTTCGACAGGTTGAGGAAAAAGACCTGGTCATTTTCCGGGTCCCCATCGTCGATGATTGGAATCTCTACCGTTTGGAAATCAGGATCGCCAAAGGCAAATGTGAAGGTGCCGCTCTGGGCAGTGTAATCTTCACCGGCAATCGCCGAGCCATTGGCAGTGGCGAAATTCACACTCTTCGTGACATTTTCAGAGCCGCCACTGCGTACCACATTGAAGCTGACCGTACCCACATCCTCATTCACGGTGGCCGAATCCGGATCAATACCAAAGATGATCGGCAGGTCACCATCTGGAATGATGGTTACGGTCGCAGTACCGTTTGACCCGACTGACGCCAGGGTATCCGGCGTAGCCGAGTCGCCATCAAGAACCACGAAGAAGTCCTCAGGATCCTCAAAGATATCGTCGGCAAGTATTTCCACATCGATCGTCGCAGTGGTTTCACCGTTGAGGAAGGTCACTGTG
>CAYUDZ010000118.1:0-8514 GCA_964443575.1 uncultured Chthoniobacteraceae bacterium
CTATTTACAGTATGTACTCATACAGCTCATAGCGAAATCCATCGCCCGCCTTGTATCCAAGCACCTCACGCTGCGTCTCGCTACGAAGTTTGTGATTGATCCGGGCTAGTGGTTGGTCGTTCCGTTGCCATGTTTTTTAGCGGCAAGGATTTTTTCGATTTCTCCGATCAGTTTGGTCATCGAGTAGGGTTTTTCGATAAAGCCGAGCGCGCCCTTAGAGATCATCGAGTCAGTATCCATATCGCTCGAATACCCGCTGCTGATCAGGACTGGTGCGTCCTTGCGGATTTCCTGTAGTTTAGCGAAGCATTCTTTGCCATCCATCTTGGGCATTGTCATATCAAGTATGACCAGATCAATTTCGTTGGCATGTTTACTGAATGTCTCGACGCCTTTCTGACCGTCCTCTGCGGTGATGACCTTACAGTAATTGTCCTCGAGTGCGATTTCGCACAGGTTGCGAATATCTTCTTCATCATCAACAACCAGGATCGTGGAGTTTTGTATCCCTTCATTAACCGGTACCAGTAGACCGCTTAGTTTCGGGTTTTCTATTTCCCTTTCAGTTGCCGGTAGATAGATGGAAAAACGGGAACCTAGATTGGGGGCGCTTTCTACTTCAACAAACCGTAGTGTTGCTTGACTGCACCGTATACCATGGACAGGCCGAGCCCGGAGCCGACAGCAGTTTCCTTGGTCGTGTAGAATGGTTCGAATATTCGTGAAAGATAATCTTTCGGGATGCCGATACCATCGTCTTCCACATCCAGAACGACAAATTCATTACTTTCAGCGCCTTCAGTTGACTGGTTATCATGGCCGACCCGGGTGACAAACCTGATGGTGCCGGAACCCAGGATGGCATCCCTTGCATTCAGAGCAAGTTGGGTGATTGCCTCAGTCATCTGCGCCGGATCAGCAGATACATTGGGCAGGTCAGGTGCCAGTCTCAGTTCGATATGGATCGGTTTGCGGATAGCATGTTCGAGCATACCAACGGTATTGCCGACCAGTTCATTGAAATCCAAGACACGCGGCATATGCGGGTTCTTACGGCTGAATGCCAACAAGTTCCGGGTGAGATCGGCTGCTCTATGGGAGCTACGAATAATTTGGTCGAGCTTATTTAGTGCCTGCTGGTTCGCACCTAGATCGACTTTCAAGGCTGAGCTGTAGCCGAGTATCGCGGTCAGCAGGTTATTAAAATCATGGGCGATCCCACCGGCCAAGGTGCCCAGGCCTTCCATTTTTTGGGAATGCAGCAGTTGTTGTTCGAGGTTTTTATCATGAGTCACGTCGCGGACCCGCATCAGGATTCCAACAGTGTCATTTGTCGCATTCTTTGCCGGGCTTGCAGTCAACCTGAGTACCCGGTATTCCTTGTGGTCTAGCACCAGTTCCTGGACGACGGGTTCGCCAGGGATACCAGAAAAGATCTGGGACCAGTTATCGTCATTTTCCTGCGCGCTTATGCGCGTACGGATCAACTCGGTTAAATCCTGCAAGGTGATGCCATCGAGCGAGCGTTCACCCAGTTCAAGAAATTTTCTAAAGAGGTGGTTGTATGCGACTACAGACAGATAGCTGCCGCTGCCCAAGGCAAGCAAAATGCCTTCCATGGAAGTATTGATAACATTCTCAAGGAATAAATCGCGGGTTTCATGTGACTGATGGTCTAGCCCAGCATTAGCTCCTAAGACTGAGGGTACTGCTTCCTGCATAAACTAAACTACGTTAACTTGCGGCTATTTAAAATAAGAATATTGCTTAGGAGAAATAGGTAATTCAAGTCGTTCCATTACCAATAGTATATCTTCCCAGACTTTGCGTTTTTCGGTATTTGAGCTATTACGCAAGAGGTAAGCTGGATGGTATGTTGCCATGACCGGGGTACCGTTCAAGTCGTGCCACTTGCCGCGCAGTTCTTTCATTGGTTGTGTATCACCGAATAGACCTTCCATAGCCACTGCGCCGAGGGCAACTACTACTCGCGGCTGAATAATCTGAATCTGTTTTTGCAGGTAGGGCAAACATGTCTGCATTTCTTCGATAGTAGGGCGACGGTTGCCACTGGAGCCATCCGGTAAATCGGGTCGGCACTTAAGAACATTTGCGATGTAGACCGACTGGCGGCTCAAGCCCATCGCATCAATGATTTTTGTTAGCAGCTGTCCGGCACGGCCAACAAATGGTTCGCCCTGCTCGTCTTCATCGGCTCCGGGTGCTTCGCCAACAAACATGAGATCGGCATGTGGATTACCTATGCCAAAAACGACATTTGATCTGCTAGCCGCCAGATGTTCACATTTCCGGCAAGGCAGCACTTCGCTGCGCAACTGCTCTAGCGGGTCTTCGACCTTAGCCAGGCGCTGCAATGCAGCCAGGGAAGCGCGGCCGGTCTGGCTACTATCAAGCTGTGATAGGGTCTCCCGTGTTAGATCGATCGCTTGTTGGTATGAGCTCATGTAAGATTATGCCATTGAATGCCTGCAACGTCATGGAAATCATCGGGCACGTCGGCGATGAATGCCAGTAGTTTTCCCGATATTGGATGGGGGACTGACAGCTTCCATGCGTGAAGCATTTGGCGAGGGTACTGGCTGCCGGGACGCGGGTTGTAAGTTCTATCGCCAAGGACTGGATGTCCGAGGGATTGCAAGTGCACACGAATCTGGTGGGTACGTCCGGTAGTGATCCGGCATTCCAGCAGCGAGTGAGCAGCAGCATTTTCAAGGGTGCGATAAAATGTCTCAGCATTTCTGCCGTGGCCATCACGGGCGATAGTCATACGCGTCCTGATTTTAGGGTGTCGCGTAATTGCTTTATCGATGCGACCCTCAGGGGGTGAGATGTTCCCCTTAACGAGTACCAGGTAGCGTTTGTCGACTAGTCGTTCGGCAAAGCTACGTGACAACAGCCACTGGGCTTTGCGGTTTTTGGCCAGCACCAGTAAACCTGTTGTATCCTTATCCAGGCGATGGACGATGCCCGGACGAGTACTGTCTGGCTCCGGTTCTTGCCCAAGGTGATGAGCCAGGGCATTTGCAACTGTACCGGAGTGAACACCTGAGCCCGGGTGGACGACCATCCCGGCCGTTTTATTGATGACAAGCATCAACTCATCCTCGTATAGGATATTCAGGGGAATTTCTTCGGGGACGATTAAATTCTTATTATCGGTCTGCAGCGGTAGCGGTGTTTGAACCAGAATGCTGTCATTTGGCCGCAATTTAGTGCCTGGCTTCACTTCGAGCTGATTGACCGTGACTATTCCATCACGAATCCAGTCCTGGATACTGGCGCGCGACCAATCCGGGTAATGTGTGGCCAGGAAGACATCCAGCCTGAGTGCGCGATGCTCGATTTCTGCTATCCACTGATCGGGCATTGGCTTTAGTTTGTGTTGCGCATTAATCTGAGCCTGCCGCTTCAGAGATTTCTTCGCGCTTGCGGCGGTCGAATGCAATTGATGGCAAGCGATCGGTCAGCAGGGTTTCAACAACTGTGTGCGCCGCTCGCGGGCGTGCCAACCTCTTGGCATTTTCACTCATCCGGTGGAGCCGTTGCGGGTCGGCGAGCAAATTGTCAATTTTGTAAGCTGCGGTAGCCAACTCGTTGCATTTGATAGCAATTCCCTGTTCGAGCAGGTGGTCGCTATTACGTTCCTCTTGTCCTGGAATGGGTGAAATAATGGCCATTGGCAGGCCACAACCAAGCGCCTCCGAGGTGGTCAAGCCACCGGGCTTACCGATGAACAGGTCGGCAGATTTCATCAGAGCGTGCATCCTGTCGGTAAATCCCAAGACCACCATGCGACTGGTCATTTTTTGAGGGATGCTTTGTTTGATTCGATCCATCATGCTGCTATCGCTACCGCAGATAACGATTGCCTGTGCGTCCTGCTCAAGCTGCTGCAACTGCTCGACCACAAACTCGGCCGGACTGACACCTAGCGCACCAGCAGATATCAATAAGGTTGTGCGATCCGGGTCAAGACCCAACTCAGCGCGGGTGGCCGCGACATCAACATCTTCGAGAAATACCGGGTCGATTGGTATTCCCGACACAGTCAATCGCTCTGGTGGAAATCCGAGCATCTCCAGATGTGCACGCGTTTCATCGATTGCAACAAAGTAGCGGTGGAAGGCACGCGATAGCCACATCATATGGAAGTCGAAATCGGTAACTACGATCGACAGGTGGGCGTCCAACTTACCACGGGCAATCAAGTGCGAGATAATACCTGCCGGCATGAAGTGGGTACAAACCGTGATATCAGGAGCAAACGACCGGATATCGCGGATCAGCGGTCCGGTATTGAGCCGGTCGATGGCGTGACGAGCGGCATCGGTTCGCCACGGTTCATCGCTGGTCTTGTACCACCAACCAAGAAAATCCGGGGCGGACTGAACCAGCTTAGTGTAGAGCGTGGAGTAGAAGTCGCGAAACAGCTTATTGGTCGACTCCAGGGCGTCGATATTGCGTACCTCGCTAACGCGTTCATCTGCCTGAAATGTTTTCTCTAGTGCTTCAGCGGCTTTCAGGTGGCCGGTGCCTGCACTGGCTGACAGGATGAGAACCTTCTTCTGTTCCATTTAGGAGTAGGCTATCATGACTACGGCAGATGCCAAGTCAGTCTATTCCTGCTGTTCTTTATCAGTTTGAAGTTTTTCCCGATATTCGTGGAACTCGTCCTCGCTGAAGAAGTAGCGTACTTTTTCAGGATTAAGCTTGCCGATGACATCATCTATGGCAGTGGCTGCAGCGGCTTGCTGTTGGCTGATAGCGTCGACGGCATCGATGTCATCAGGTAATGCGGCATCGATAAAAATGACGCTGTATTCCTGCTCCTCATCAGCTTTCAGCAGAGGGATTTCCTGGCCGTCGGCGAATGCCATGTAGAGCCCCCGGTTGCGGTCGAGTTTGGCCAGGCTGGGGGATACCACAGTCGTCCAGACAAATAGTGAAGTTTCACTTGAGTTCAAGTAGGCGTAAATATTGGCAGCATCGCTATCGTATTTGAAGAGGCTCCCTTTGCCCGCCTGGATATCCTTTTCAATCCAATCAACTTTACCGGCGCAACGATCGAGCAGCGAGAATACTTCAGCACGGGTGAGCGTGCGGGAGGGTTCCAGCGCGGCCTTGCGAATATGAAAATAGGCGGCTCCGCCATTGATGAAGCCGACCTCAGTAACGTACGGGTTATCGTTTAGAAACTGTTCGCTGTAGTGGAACTGATCCGGCACGTTGAACATCCCACGCTGGGGAGTGTCGAGCATCCGGCGTCCATAATAGCCAAGATCCTCGATCTTATCGGCACTCATTCCAAAGTGGAAGGTTTCGTCGTAGATACTATCCTGGGCTGAGGTTGTTGCTACTACGGCGAGTAGCGCAAACCTGACAGCGAGGCAAGTGGTGGTGGCAGGGGTGAGTTTCATTGCCTTAGTAGCTGGTATTAAATCTTAACCGTGGGCATATCCTGATCCCACTCGGGTATGATGTCACGCCAGTTCACGTCGCGCATATTACCGGTTTCCAGGAATTTCTGGTGCATGGCGAATGCGGCACCCAGGGTCTGCGGGGTGTGTCCGTCTTTGACGTAATGGAAGTAGCCATCAAGTTCTTCGCGGAAGTCAGGGTGGGCACATTGTTCGACAATAAGCTTGGCGCGCTGATGCGGGTCTTTGCCACGGAGGTCGGCAACTCCCTGCTCGGTAACCAGTACTTGAACCGAGTGTTCGCTGTGATCGATATGACTGACCAGTGGAACAACCGGACTGATATTGCCTTTTTTCGCCAGTGAGGGGCAGGTGAAAATTGAGATATAAGCGCTGCGGGTAAAGTCGCCGCTGCCGCCGATCCCGTTCATCAGGTTTTTGCCCAGGACATGGGTGCTGTTGACGTTACCGAAGAGGTCGACTTCGATTGCGGTATTGATCGATATAACCCCCAAGCGTCGCACTACTTCGGGATGGTTGGTGATTTCCTGCGGACGCAGCACCATGCGGTCACGATAGAAGTCCAGGTTTTCGTAAATCTCCTTGAGTAATTCCTGACTGACTGTCAATGACGTGCCGCTGGCAAAGTTTAAATCACCGTTGCGCATCAGTTCGATCACCGAATCCTGGATAACCTCCGAGTACATATCAAATGGTGGAATATCGGGGTTGGCACCGATCGCACCGAGGACTGCATTGGCAATGTTACCAACGCCGGACTGGATTGGCAAAAAGGTATCAGGTATCCGGCCAGCCTTCATTTCTGCGGCCAGGAAGTTGGCCACATTTTCACCGATTTTGTTGGTGACATCGTCGGGTGGTGTAAAGCTGCCGACCTCATCCGGAATGTTTGTACGCACCACTCCGGCAATCTTAGCGGGATCGACTTTAACTACCTCAGAACCAATCCGATCCTTGACAGTGTAAATTGGAACCTCGCGGCGTGTCGGCGGATCTTCCGGTTCGTAGTTGTCGTGGAACCCGCGTAGCCCTTGCGGGTGGTATTCGTTCAGCTCAATCAGAATCTTATCTGCTTTAGTAAGAAACGTCGGGCTGGCACCAACTGATGTCGTGAGCACGATTTCACCGTTGTCATTGACATCGCAGGCTTCTACGACTGCAAAGTCCACATTACCAAAAAACCCGTAACGCACATTTTGCGGCAGCATCGATAAGTGCATATCGAAGAATTTGGTCTGGCCGGCATTGATACGCTTGCGCAATGCGGGGTCTGACTGGTAGGGCGTGCGCCACTTAATCGCATCCGCTTCGGCCAGTGCGCCATCCAGACTGGGGCCGGTTGATGCCCCGGTGATCACGCCTATCTGGAGTGGCTTGCCCGCCGCGTGTTCCGCCGCAGCGCGTGCCCCCAGTGCTGTTGGTATTGCTTTAGCGGCTCCGGCAGGGGTGAACCCGCTGAAGCCGACAATTGTTCCGTCGAAGAAAAGCTCGGCGGCCTGTTCTGCTGTGATTTCCTGCAACTTATTGCTCATAGTAATTAGTGGTGAATTGAATTGTGTTAATTAAATAATGTTTAGCTGTGTAGTCGACTATCATTCATCTTGCAAAGGCGGCAATGAAGTATCCGGCCACCATGGCTGTGCCGATGACGCCCGCCACGTTAGGCCCCATGGCATGCATCAAGAGGTAGTTCTTGGAGTCATATTTCTGGCCTTCGGTCTGGCTAACTCGTGCCGCCATGGGGACTGCGCTGACACCGGCCGAGCCGATTAATGGGTTGATTTTATTTTTGCTGAGAAGATTCATTAATTTGGCCATCAACACGCCGGCCGCCGTCGATACCCCAAAGGCCACAACCCCCATGAGGATAATGCCCATGGTTTGCAGGTCGAGGAAGCGTTCACCGGTCATAGTGATACCGACGCTGATCCCAAGGAAGATGGTGGCAATATTAATGATCTCGTTTTGCGCAGACTTGCTCAGCCGCTCGGTCACCCCGCATTCACGCAAGAAATTACCCAGGAATAACATGAACAGCAGGGCCGCAGCATCGGGGACCAGCAGGATACAGATGACCATAACGGAGGCTGCAAACAACAGCTTCTCGACCTTGTTCACTTTACGCAAAGTCTGCATGCGAATCTTACGCTCTTCCGGAGAAGTCAGCGCGCGCATGATGGGCGGTTGGATCAGTGGTACCAGCGACATGTAAGTGTAGGCAGCTACGGCGATCGGGCCGAGCAAGTCCGGCGCCAGTTTATTTGCCAGGAAGATTGATGTCGGGCCATCGGCTCCGCCAATGATACCGATGGATGCCGCCTCCTGCATATCGAAACCGATTGCAACGGAAGCAAACAGGGTGGCGAAGACACCGAACTGTGCGGCACCACCAAGCAACAGGGTGCGCGGGTTGGCAATCAGCGGTCCGAAATCAGTAAGTGCACCGACGCCAAGGAAAATGATAGGAGGCAGGATTTCCAGGTGGATCCCTTGATAGAAATAATAAAACAAGCCGCCGACCTGGTCGCCTGCAGGATCCTCGCGGAACGGGAAGTCGCCCAGCGATTCCAGGCCCTCCATGATGCCGTGGGTAGGGAGGTTAGCCAGCAGGGCACCGAATGCGATCGGTACCAGCAACAGCGGCTCGAAACCTTTCACTACTGCCAGGTATAGCAGTAAAGCAACGATTCCCCACATCACCAGCATCTGCCAGGTAAGGTTGCCAAAGGCCGTAGTTTCCCAGATCCGAAGTAAAAAATCCATAGTAAGAAATTGCGCGGTTATTATTCGATGACCATCAGCAGCTGACCCTCTTCGGTCGAATCGCCGGGCTCCACATTTACTTCTTTCACTACCCCATCAGCATTGGCGGTGACTTCGGTATTCATTTTCATTGCCTCCAGCACGATGACCACCTGGCCGTTTTTCACGGCTGTACCCACAGGTGTGGTAATCGATACAACCTTGCCTGCCAGCGGGCTATTGACTTCTCCGGGAGCGCCGGATCCAGTGGCCGCGGCAGACGGCGAGGGAGCGCCGGCTACCGGTGCGGCAG
>CAYUDZ010000119.1:0-8485 GCA_964443575.1 uncultured Chthoniobacteraceae bacterium
TGCACCGCCCCCTGCATCGGGAAGATCAGTCGCGATGACTACCTCGAAAAGGTCAAGCAAGCATGTGCATTCCTCGAGGGCAAAAGCCGTGAGTCACTCGCCGCACTCAAAGAGGAAATGCAGCAAGCCGCCGCCAAGCTTGACTTCGAGCGGGCGGCCGCCTTGCGCGACATGCTTGACTCGCTCCGCCGTACCACTAAATCGATGAAGCGCTTTACCCGCAGCGACCTGCCGGGGGCAATCGATCCGGTGGCTGACATGCAGGCACTGCAAGATGCGCTGCAGCTACCTGCGCTGCCGGCCCACATGGAATGCTTTGATATTTCAAATATTTCCACCACCCACGTGGTGGCGTCGATGGTTTGCTTCCGCAACGGTGAGCCCGACCGTGCCAGCTACCGCCGCTACCGCATCAAGTCGGTTAAGGGTCAGGATGACTTTGCCAGCATGGCCGAAGTCGTGCGGCGGCGCTACTCGCGGGTACTGCGCGAGGCAGCCAAGGTCGGCAATACTGAGCTCGAAGACACCCAGTTGGACGCAGCTGAAGCGATCGAATATGCCAACCGCCGTGACACCGGCAAACCGATCGCCCTATTGCCCGATCTAATCATTGTCGACGGCGGTAAAGGACAACTTTCCAAGGCCAGCGGTGAGTTGCAGCGCCTTGGCCTGTACGACTGTGAGGTCATCGGGTTGGCTAAGGAATTTGAGGAAATCTATCGCCCCGGACGACCGCTGCCATTGCAGCTTCCTGCTGACTCTGGAGCACTGAAGTTGTTGCAGCGGATCCGCGACGAGGCCCATCGCTTCGCCAATGGATACCACCAGTTACTGATGAAAAGACGCATCTCTGAAAGCCTGCTCGACGATTGCCCGGGCATTAGCCAGAGCCGCAAGGCCGCACTGCTGAAACACTTCGGTTCGATCAAAAAAATGCGTAAAGCCAGTGCTGATGACTTCCGTCAAGTCGAAGGGGTTGGAGCAAAACTTGCCACAGAACTTGTAAAATTCCTTGAGCAACACGCATGATCAGGCAAGCTGCAGGTGTGAGTATCCATAATTTGCAATCACGGCTGGCCATTTGGCTCAGCCACAGGTCACTGCTACCGGTACTACTGGTGGGTCCCGCCATGGCACTTGCGCAAGTGGCCGAGGACGCAACCATCACCCCGACCTGGGAAACCCAGAAGCAGGCGCGCATGTACGTGCTCGGTGTACCCGCACCGCGCGGCCAGATCACCGACCGCCATGGCGAGCCGCTCGCGGTGAACCGGATCAGCTATAACCTCAGCGTCCGCTTCCCGATACCATTGAATTTCTCCGATGGTGCAGTAATTGCCTACGCCCGCCAACAAATTGCCCTGGCCGAGAGCATCCTGCAAAGACCCATCGCCATCGACGACCGCAGGATTGTCGACCATTACCGCACCCGCGGGCTGCTACCACTGGAAATTGTCCAAGACCTCAAGCCGCAGGAGTTGGCGGCCTTGCAACGGAATAACTACAAGGGGCTGGAATTGCGCCCGGTCTATCTGCGCTTTTACCCCAACGGCCATGTTGCCGCTCACCTGATCGGTTATGTCGGGCGCATGGGCAGGTATTCCACCAAACCGATCCGTAACAACGAATTGCTATGGCCGGAATTCGAAGGTCGCGATGGTATCGAACAGACCTTCAACGCCCAACTCACCGGTAGCGTCGGGCAAATGAACCTGACCTTCGATTCGCTCGGCAACAAAACATCCGAGGTCATCTCGATCCCGCCGCAGGCCGGCAAAAATGTGATCTCAACCCTGGATTTACGGTTCCAGAAAGCTGCAGAGGAAATTCTCGCGGAGGACACCAAGCGCGGCTCGATCGTGCTGATTGACCCAAACAATGGCGACGTACTGGCGATGGCTTCCTGGCCGGTTTACAACCCAAATACCTTCGTCCCGTTTATTTCCTCGTCGCAATTTCGAATGCTTCAGGAGGATCCCGATATCCCGCTGCTGCCGCGATCGTTCCGCTCGTCGTACCCGGCCGGATCAATCTACAAAGTCATCACCGGGGTGGCGGCACTGGAAAGCGGCGCCATTGGTCGCTTTGATGAATTCCCCTGCCCGCCGGCATTTTACCTGGCTGGCCTCACCTTCCGCAACTGGAAGGACTCACACGCCGGCGAACTGAACTTTGCCGAGGCAATCACCCAGTCGTGTAATACCTGGTTTTATAAAGTAGGTATCGAAACCGGCAAAACCGCATTCGTTAACTGGGCACAAGAAATGGGCATGGGCCAGAAAACCGGTATCCCGCTGCGCGCCGAGGGAGAAGGCCGTATCCCTACCGATGAGTACATGGAGCGGGTTTACGGTCGCCCGATCCTCGATGGCGATATGGCCAATATGTCGATCGGCCAGGGCGATATTTTAGTTACCCCTTTGCAGATGGCGCAACTGATGATGATTGTTGCCAACGGCGGCAACCTTTACCAGCTGCGCTTGGTTTCTCAGGTTCAGGATTTTAATAATAAAATCGTCACCGGTTACAGCGTACGCGCCCGCGCCAAGGTGAACATCCGTCATGAGACACTCCAGGAACTCCATAAGGGACTCTACGATGTCGTCCATAGCGGCAGCGGCACCGCCGGTCGCGCCCGGGTATCCGGCATGCAGGTCTGCGGCAAAACCGGCACCGCCCAGTGGGGGCCAAAGCAAAAAGAAAAAACAGCCGCCTGGTTCATCGGCTACGCCCCGCGCGATAACCCCAGGTATGCTTTTGCCGCAATCTACGAGGGCGGCGTCGATGAAGACCCACATGGCGGCTCCCACGCCGCGCCAATGATCGGTAAGCTGCTCAAACAAATTAAGGAAATTGAAGCGGAACGGCAGGAGGCCGTGGAGGCCGCCGCCGCCCAACAGGCCGCACTCGAAGAGGCACCAGAACAGGAGACCGAAGCCGAGCAGCAGGAGCCTGACCGCAGCGGCTAGATAAGACTGTCAGCCGCTTAACTCAAATCATTCGAGATCTACTATCAGCCATCTACTTGTTGTACACAGCTTTAGCGAAGCAGGAACGTATCGGCCCGTGGGCAAACAGTGCGTGCCATGTGCGGTTTAGCTGGCAGTTGACAATTGTAATAATTTTTTCAGCGTGCACAATACTGCCCGGTGAACAAAAATATCGATATCACGCAGGATCGACTTCCTTCTCTTATTGTTCACGGAATGCTATTAATTCCGGTCTTGGTCGGACTTATCCTCATCCCGCCCATGCTCTATAAGGCGGCCCCGGTCGAAGGGGCGGAGACCAATCTGGTTGCACACACCGTTCAAGCCTGGTCCCAAATCCTGGACGCGGTGCCCGGGGCGCTCAATGGTTATCAGGAAGATTCCTCGGCAAACCCTGCAGCACCATTAAATCCAACTGCGGAGGAATTTGCGGTCAACAATGCCTTCATGATCTCGTCGGCCTTACTGATGCTCTTTCTCCTGCTAGGCCTGTCGCTGCTGGAAGCATCCATTTCCAATCTGGACCAATGGTGGATGCCTCTGGTGCGCAATACCGCGCTGATGGGGATTGCCCTGTTGTATTATTTTGGGATAGGTTTCAATATCAATTACCCGGGTGAGTTTGTGGGAGGAGGCGTCTTCCCAGCCGTTCCCGGCATCGGGTTGGTTGACTTCGAGGGGGGCAATTCCATCGACTATGGCAGTGGGGGCTACACCTACTACACAGATGCCCTCTATCAGGCACTATATTGTGCCATGGTGGCCTGGCTGGTCATGACGGTCAGCTCGGGCATCGTCGGCCGCATATACGGGTTTCTCCTGGCCACGGCGTCCTCGATCATTTACCCATTCATCAGCTCCTGGAAATGGGGTGGTGGATGGCTGGACGAAATGGGTGCTTATGATTTCGCCGGTGGTGCCCTGGTCCATGTGGTCGCCGGATCGATTGCATTGGTTGGCATCTTCGCGGGCGGACTCGGAGGCATTGCCGGATTGCGGTTGCTGGGAACTGCGCGGCAGAAGCACCTGCCGGGGAATCAACTGACTCCATGGGGAATGCCACTGGCGATTGCGGGTCTGATATGCTTGTTCCCCGGAATCCTGGGCGTGACCATGGGGTCGGTACTGTCAGCCGATCCCGACTACTGCTCGGTTGTCTTCGTGAACACCCTGACGGCCTGCCTCCTTGGCGGGTTAACCGCATGTGGCTTTGCCGCAGTGCACTCCCATTCTTTCCTCCTATACGGGACGGCCGGAGTAATCGCCGGATGGGCAGCAATTTCCGGCCCCACGGACTCGGTTGCGGCAGCCGTGGCCGGCGGACTGGGTATATTTGCCGGGCTTCTCGCCGGACTCACCCTGATTATACTGGGGTATTTGCGTCTGACCGATTCTCTTGGCATTGTGGGTGGCTGCCTGGCAGGGGGTGCCATAGGCACGTTGCTGACCGGACTCCTTACGGACATTTCTTCTGGCATCGTCGCACAAGCAACTATGCTGGCCGCTTGTTCATTGACCAGCATACTATGGGTCATCCCCGTTACCGTTATGATGCTAATAGCAGCCTTGATTCTCCGCTCTGCTAGCCGTAAAAATGTGCCGCTGGTAGCGTCCCCTGCTACTACTGCTTCATCATAACCCATCTCCAGCCCCGGGCCGATCAAGCAATAGCCGCAGTGGGTAATTTATCCTTAAGCAAGATGTCACTTGAAATCAGAAGCTAACGCGCGCTAATGTTGGAAATCTGGAGTGTCACTGGCAGGGCTACCTGTGCAAGCTTCGGAAGCCTGAACGTCTTACTATGAAACAATTCAAGCACATCTTCTTTTGGCTCTCAGGGGCCGGCGCCGACGAGCTGGAATTATGTCCAACTTGGGAGCAACGCAAGTATGTCGCCTTCGGTGCCACTGTCCTGGTGCCCACGATATTTGCATTCATCGCCTGCGCCTACGCGCTATCGACGATCACTGACAACCAATTCGTCATTTACACGGTAGCCGCTGCCTGGGCATTCATCATCCTGACTGTCGACCGCGCCCTGCTGAGTACCTACCGGTCATTCCAGCCGTGGTACCGCAAGCTCGGCCAATTTTTCCTGCGCTTCGTGGTGGCGATGCTGATGGGGCTTACCATTTCGCATCCGCTGACCCTGCTGCTATTCAAGGACACCATCCGCACAGTGATTGAAGAGGAACGGGAGCAGGAGATCGAGCAGTTGCGCGGCGTCTATGCCCAGCGCAAGCAGGAATCCGCAGACAAGATCGCAGTCGTCGAAAAAGACATCGAGCGTCAGCGGGAACGCTGGAACAAATCGTTCCAGGCAGAGTTCCTGGCCGCCGGGGAACAGGACGGCAATGCCGGAGCTCAGGATGAAGCTGCCGACCGAGAGGCAACTGCCCTCGAAAAAAAGATTGAAAAGGCGGTCGCGCCGTATCGTAAGCAGCTGGAGGAAATTCAATCCCAGCAGGAAGCAACCAGTGCCGAGTATATCAAAATTTCCGAGGAGCTGGACTACTGGCAGCGGGAGTTTGAACGCGAAGTCAACGGCCAGCGTAGCGGCATTGTCGGGCTGGGACCACGGGCGCGCAGTATCCGTGACGACCAACTGGAGTGGCGGCGCCAGGAGTCACGCCGGCTTTCTGCCGAGCTCGACCATCTGGCCGCCCGCAAGCAACAGGCCGAGGCGCTGATCGCCGGTACCGGTGAGAACCTGGCCACCGAGCATGAACAGATGCAGGCGGTAGAGGCTGAGAAAATGCGGCTTGAGCAGGTCCGCATCGCGGAGCTGCGCGATATGGTTCAGCGCCAACAGGCGGAACAATTCGTCGAACAGCAGAACGCGCTGCGCGAAACTATTTCATCGCAAATCGATACCCGGCTGGCCGAGCTGGCTTTATTACAGGAGGAGTTGCAGGAGTTGGCACGCAACGAATCCGCCCGCACCCAGACACTGCGCAGTGAACCGCGCAAAGACTTGCTGACCCAAACCCTGGCCCTTCACGGATTATTCAAAAAAGGTGAGGAGGGCGGCCAGTTCGCTTTGGCTGCCTATCTGGTGCTGGCCCTGCTATTCCTGGTAGTCGACACAATACCGATCGTACTTAAGTTTTTCTCCAAGCCGGGACCGTACGACACGCTGGTCGACCGCGATGAATTGACTTACGACAGCGAGCGCGAAGCCTTCCTCAAAGGCTATAAGGAGTACATGCAGAAATTGAGCGGCGGCAGCTTGCTTAACCTGACGACCAATCGCCCGCTCGAACGTGCGCTGGTCGATGGTGTCGACCGCTCGCGGGTGGCCAAGGAATTCCTTGAATCATTGCTCGAGCTGGAAACTGCGTTCGAAACCCGCATCCAGGCCGAGCGTGAAGCGATCAAGAGTGGCGCATCACCCAGTGACCGCACCGCAATGCTCGAGGAAATGGCGGAAAAATTCTACCATGATCTGCGTGCCCGCATGCAGTCGTTCTTCGATCAGGCATCACCACCGCTGAAGTCGGTGCGCGAGTAGTAGCGTCACCAATTATCCGGCACCAAAATACTAGCCCGAATAAATCACAATCCATCTGCTGCGACCAGTGTGAGGCGCTTGTTTACAGTGTTGGGCTTGAATTTCGCTATTCACAGTATGTACTCAAGCCGCTTGGTCAGCACGATCGGTTTCGAGTTGGTGCCCGGTCTTAACCTCAACGTTCCCTACTACAGCAAGCCCCTGGAAATCTTTCATCGGCAGGTCAACGAGGCAATCGTGCAGGGAGACACCAAGCCCCTTGAACCTGGAGATTTCTGCTACGAGTTTGCTTACGACTGGCGACGCAGCCTGGTCGACAACGCCGCCGGCCTTGATGCTTTCATTACCCAATTGAAGCAGTTGCTGGTCCGCGACTACGGCTTTGATAGAACGACCAGGTTTGATGTGATCGCCCAGTCACAAGGTGCGTTGGTGCTGCGCTATTATCTCAGGTATGGCGGCAGGTCGCTGCCAGCAGATGGTTCGTTGCCACCAGTGACTTGGCAGGGAGCTGATCATTTTGAAAATATCGTACTGCTCGGCCCACCCAACTCGGGGGTGCCGCGGATTATGCGTTACCTCACTCGCGGGTGTCGGCCCAAGCCGATGCTACCATGCTATGTTCCGGCCGTACTAGGAACCTTGCCGGCATTGTACGAGTTGCTGCCGTGGCAGGCTGACCGGGCATTGATCGATCCACAAACTAATCAACCATTGGACCCCCTCGATTACGATCTTTGGGTGACCAAGCAATGGGGATTGGCCAACCCCAAACAGGACAAGGCGCTGCAACTGCTTTTCCCTGAGCTGATTGATCCAACAGAACGCCGGCAGGTTGCCCTCGAGCATTTGCACAAATGCCTGACCAACGCACGCCGGGTCCAGCAATCTTTAGACCGCAAAGCCGCCAAGCCGTCCCACCTTAAGATGATTGTGATCGCGGGGCATCGAGGCGTAGAGGATTGGCATCGCTCCCGACTCAGTAGTGAAATATGGGATGTGGTAAATTCCACATTCCAGTTTACCGCCGCCGGTGGGATCGACCTGTTGCCAGCCTTGTCCTGCAACCAGGACCTCGGCCCAGATATGCCCACTGCTACCAAACATCCAGCCGCCAACCTGCCGGCAGGGAACGCCTGCCGCGCGCGCCAGCGTGACAAAGCAGTCAGCCGAATCCCAGCAATGCCCGTACTTCTGCTGCAATACCTTTTTTACCCCCCAGCGTGACCCGCGCGGACCATCCGACTTGATATGCCGTCCCGGGGTCAACCATTCGAGGATACTTTGCACTTTCGTCCTTTGGGTGGATTTACCGGCAGTGATTTTGGCTGCCAGTGCCTGCACCTCAGGGTCGTCAACCGGCCAGTACGGGGTGGCTGCGAGTAACGAATCATCCAACTGCCGATCCGAGTTGCTCTGGCCATTGGCAAAGCAGGTTATTTCAGCCTCGATAGTGACATACGGGATATCAAACAGCTTGGCAGTCTGGTCAAACGAATAACTCACCTGATCGTGTGATTTATCGGCGGCTGGGCGCGGTGGAGGATTCAATTGATAACTGGCCAAGGCTGGCGGTTGGCGGCGCAAGTGCAGGGTTGAGCCAAATTGAAAACCCTTGCTCAGCGACTTGATCTGATTGCTCAGCGCGTCATTCGCACCCTCCCGATTGGCCTGTAGCAGCAGGTTAAATAATTTGTTGGCTGCCATATAATCCGATTCATCAACGGTAGCCACATCTGCGGTAACCCTGTAGCGCACCTGCTGCGGCTTCTCGACCAGCCCAAGTTCGTAAGCCGCTTTGATTGCTGTCGCTAAGTCCGCCTTGGTGAATTCGATCACTTTCCGCCCTCGAATTAGACAATAGGCAGAGTCGTTCTTCATTGCGGAAATTGTCTGATGCAGCGCTTGCGCATCAGCCGGACTGCGGGCCTCTAGCCCGGATCAATCACAAACTTCGTAGCGAGACGCAGCGTGAGGTGCTTGG
>CAYUDZ010000120.1:0-8375 GCA_964443575.1 uncultured Chthoniobacteraceae bacterium
AGCCCAACGCTGTAGACAAGTGCCTCGCGCTGGTCGCAGTAGATGGCTTGTGATTTATCCGGGCTAGCCGCCGGCTGAAATCCTGAAAACTTCAAGCTGATCACCATCCTGTAGTTTGGTTGTCTCAAATTCCTTGCGCAACAGCGCCTGCCTGTTGTGCTCGACTACTGCGGCATTCGGGTGCAGGCCAATTTCTTCGATTAATTCGAACACCGTGCAGTCTTCCGGCATTTCCCGTTGCTCACCATTGACTCTAATATTCATGCGGCCTGTTGCGGGTTAAGGATTGAACTATCCCAGTCTTTCCAGACCGGATCGAGACCGTTTTGCTGTAGCAGGGAAGCTATTTCTCCGGCCGAGCGTTCATCGGCAATTGCAAATTGCTCGGCAGCAGCACAGTCGGCAGCCGGTTCAGTTTCCGGTGCCACCCGGCGTCCGCGCACGGTCAAGTGCAGATCCTCTTTGCCCTGGCCGGTGTAGCCACCGGGGTCGGTTTGGCTGCCGGCGCTCATCATGGTAATGCCATAACGCAAAATTGCATCACGCAAAGCCGGCGACTCGCGGGTACTAAGCACGATACCCACCGTCGGGAACGATACCCGTAAGGCGCAAATTAGCTGGATAAACTCGCGGTCCGGCAGCGAATACTGCGGTTGAAATTCGCCGGCAGCCGGCCGCAATCGAGGCAGGCTGACAGTCAATTGCGACTTCCAGCAATGGCGCTGCAGGTAATCGAGGTGGGCCGCCAGCGCGAGCGCTTCCCCACGCCAGTCAGATAACCCGAATAGTGCACCAATCCCGATCCGGCGGAAACCTGCAGCGTGCGCACGCTCGGGTGTGTCAAGCCGCCAGTCGAAGTTGCGTTTAGGTCCCGAGGTATGCATCTCGGCATATGCTTGCTGGTCATAAGTTTCCTGGTACACCACCAACCCTTCCGCCCCGGCAACAACCATATCGGCATATTCATCACTTTCCATGGGTCCGACTTCAAGCGACACTGAAGGCACGATCCCGGCAGCAAGGCGCACACATTCCGCCAGGTAACCATTAGAGACAAATTTTGGATGTTCCCCGGCTACCAGCAGGATGCTGCGGAACCCCTGTGCCGCCAGATGTTCAGCTTCAACGGCCACCTCTTCGGTGCTTAGGGTGACACGCAGGATCGGATTATCACGCGAAAATCCGCAATATTTGCAGTTATTGACACATTCATTGGACAGGTAAAGTGGGGCAAATAAGCGCATCGCGCGACCGAAGTGCTTGCGGGTCAGGCGATCGCTGCGTTGGGCCAGCGACTGCAAAGCCCGATCATCACAAGGCTCAATCAAGGATCGAAAGTCCTGGATTTTTTTTGCCTTATGGTAATTTCCGGAGTTGAACTCAGCTGCAAATGACATAAATAACTCTAAACTAAACGTACCATTCGCATAAGCAAGTAACCAAAAGCGGAAGCCGCATCCGTAAATGCAAAAATTGCGTAGTTGTTAATGTGACTAAAATAACTACTAACACCACTATACCTGCACCTTCTGCTGTGCAAACAGATTCGTCAGATTTTGACGCGTCTGCGCAATTGCTATCGCAATTTGAGGATGCCTTGAGTGTCCAGCTGTCAACGACACTTGAAGCCCACTTCAATCGCGACGTGGTCGCGCCACTCACTGGCGATATCCTGGAATTCTGCAACCGTAGCGGCAAGCGCATCCGCCCTTACCTGTACCTCGAAGGGAGGAAAATTTTCGCCAGCCACTGTGACAAAGTTGCATTGTCCAGCGCTGACTTGCTGCCGGCCATCGGCCTCGAACTATTACATGCTTTCATTCTGGTGCATGACGACCTGATCGACCGCTCAGAGATCCGCCGCGGCAAGCCCGCCATGCACAAACTGGTAGAAAAACGACTGAGCGCGTTAGCCGATCGTGACCGCGCCGGGCGAGATATATCGCTAGTTATAGGTGACATCCTTTTCGCACTGGCACAAAAAAGTGTACTCACCAGCGGCATGCAGCATTCAGCCTCTGCAACCTCGACTCTTCTCGACTACATGGTGGAAACAGGGGTCGGTGAAATTTCCGACATTATTTTCGGCATCCAGGACATATCCAAAGTGCTGATGAAAGACATCGAGTGGATGTACTGGCTGAAAACTTCGCGCTACACCATCGAATGCCCACTGGTTATGGCAGCTACCCTCAGCGGTCTGGACGAGCAAATTACCGCAGAAATTGGTACTATTGTCGCACCAGCCGGCATGGCCTTCCAAATTGAAAACGACCTGAAAGATTTCGACTCATTTGAGATTTCGGACAACTATGTCCCAGACGATATCCTGGAGGGCAAAAAAACCGCAGTCGTGCGTATGGCTTTTGATATGCTTGACGAAACAGACAAGTCATTCCTGCAATTGTGCCTCAGTGGTCTCAAGCCGAATGAATCGACGGTAAATAAAGTACGCGAGCTTATCTTCAAGAGCGGTGCCTTGGTTGCAATGCGCAGAGAGTCAGATGCCTTGTTCGCCGAAACCGGCAAGCGCCTCGAGAAATCAAAACTTCCAGAAATTATTAAAAATGATTTCTATCGTTTGTTTGAAAATTTGCGTATGATTACGCGTGGACAGTCATGATCACCACCGAAGCCTCACCCAGCGAAACTACCGTGACCGCAGCCGGCACGTTCATAAATAGCCCTGAATCAGGAGCAGGTAAAGCCGTGGTCATAGGTAGCGGCTTTGGCGGCCTCGCTTCCGCAATCCGCCTACAGGCCAAAGGCTACCAGACAACATTATTCGAAGCCCGTAACAAACCGGGCGGACGTGCTTATGTTTATGAGCAGGACGGATTTAAGTTTGACGGTGGCCCGACAATCATCACGGCGCCATTTCTGATTGACGAGTTGTTCGAGTTAGCCGGCAAGCAAACTTCGGACTACGTAGAAATTGTTCCGGTCAGCCCTTTTTACCGCATCCGATTTCACGACGGCAAAGTTTTTGATTACACCGGCAATGAGGAAGAAATTGTCTCAGAAATCAGGAAATTTGCCCCGGATGACGAAGCTGGCTACCGAGAATTTGTCAAACGCTCGCGCGCCATTTTTGACCGCGCATTTACCGATTTAGCGGATCAGCCTTTCTCTAACCTGACCGACATGCTGAAAATTGCGCCTGATCTGGTGCGTCTGCAGTCGCACCGCTCGGTCTACAGCTTGGTCTCGCAATACGTTAAGGATCCTTACTTGCGGCAGGTATTCAGTTTCCACCCGCTGCTGATCGGCGGCAACCCGTTCCAATCCAGTTCGATTTACTCGATGATTCATTATCTCGAGCGCAACTGGGGCGTGCATTTTGCGATGGGCGGCACCGGAGCCGTGGTCGATGCCCTGGTCAAGCTCTTTGGTGAGATGGGAGGCAAGATGGAACTTAATGCGCCGGTCGCAGAAATCACTGCCGAGGATGCCAAGGTGACCGGAGTGCGACTCGCAGATGGTCGTTTCTCACCGGCGGAAATCGTCGTATCCAATGGCGATACAGCCAATACCTACCGCAAAATGGTCAACCCGAAATGGCGTCGCAAGTGGACCGATTCCAAACTGGAAAAAATGCGCTACAGCATGGGCTTATTTGTCATCTACTTTGGCACCGACCGTACCTACGAGGATCTGGCCCATCACACGATCCTGCTTGGACCACGCTACAAAGAACTGCTCGACGATATCTTCCGCAACAAGGTACTCGCTGAAGACTTCTCCTTGTACCTGCATGCGCCGACCCGCACCGATCCCAGCCTTGCACCTCCGGGATGCGAGAACTTCTATGTTCTTTCGCCGGTTCCCAACTTGCGCGGTGACGTGGATTGGGAGACCGAGAAAGAAGTCTACGCAGATAAAATCCTGGCATCACTCGAGGAAATTTGTCCGGACCTCCGCAAACATGTTATCAGCAAATACATAATGTCACCGCTGGAATTTGAGTCTGATCTCGATGCCTTTGCCGGCTCGGCATTCCAATTCGAGCCAATTTTAACGCAAAGCGCGTGGTTCAGGCCGCATAATAAAAGCGAAGAACTTGAAGGCTTGTACTTTGCCGGAGCAGGCACCCACCCGGGCGCCGGCATGCCAGGTGTCCTCTCCAGCGCCAAAGTGCTCGAGCACCTGATCCCGGCCAGAGCATAAGGTCAAAGTCGTGACCACGCACGACAGCGAGCAGCTGGCAGTAAGTTACCAATACTGCCGCAAGGTTGCCGCCGATCACGCCAAGAGCTTCTACTTCTCGTCGTTTGCTCTGCCGCGCCATAAGCGTAGAGCAGCCTATGCCGTCTATGCTTTTTGCCGGCATGCCGACGACACCATCGACGTCGCCTGCGAACAGAATCCGGCGGCTAAAGCTGGTGCGCTGGCGGGGTTGCAGCAGGAATTTGCCGCCATCATGGCCGGTCAAACCGACCTGCTGCCATTTGCACCAGCTTTTGCCGCAACCATCGAGCAATACCAGATCCCGGAGCGCTATTTTACCGACCTGATCCATGGTGTGGGCATGGATGTCGGTGCGGTAAAGATCAAAAACTGGCCGGAGTTGCGGGAGTATTGTTACTATGTTGCTTCCGTGGTCGGCTTGATCATGGCCCGCATCTTCGGACTTGAGGCTGGAGATGAAGAGGGTGAGGCACGTGCCATCGATCTTGGAATCGCCATGCAATTGACCAATATTATCCGTGATGTCGCCGAAGACTATCAACGCGGGCGTATTTACCTGCCGGCTGACGAAATGGCTGCGGCCGGGCTGGACGACACTGCTCTGGCGGCCACCTCGACCAGCCCGCAGTTGCGCCAGTTCATCGCCGACCAGGTCGAACGGGCCCGCGAGCACTACGCTGCCAGCGAGGCAGGTATCCGCAAACTTGATCGGGACGGTTCGCAGCTAACCGTCTGGACGATGCGGCATGTCTACGCCGGCATCCTCGACGAGGTCGAAAAAGTGGACTACGATATGCTGAGCGGACGCGTTGCCACCAGCCTCTGGCGAAAATTTCTACTGGCATGGCAGGCCTGGCAGGACAGCCGTAAACCAGCATGAACCCAACCCGATCAGAATCCTATCACTGGCCGACCTGGGCCGTTTCGCCGATGCTGCTGCTAATTCGACGGGCATTACGCAAGAGGTTTTGCGGGATATGGATTTCACGTAAGCAACTCGCGCATGATCCTGAGGCTACAACTCGCCCGTTGCTCTGCTGTGCCAGCCACACCAATTGGTGGGACGGCTTTCTTGCCGCGATAATCCATCACGATTGCTTGCACCAACGCCGCTTCACCCTGATGCAGGAACAACAACACCTCGATAAATATCCATTTTTTAAATGGGCTGGTGCCTTCGGTTTGGACCTCGACGGATCCGTCCTGCCAGGTATGCGGGAAGCACTGCGCCGACTGCAAAATCCCAGCTGCGCCCTATGGATGTTCCCGCAAGGAAAATTCTACCCGCCGCAATCCCCGGCCTCAGTTTTGCCCGGAGCCGCACTGCTGGCCCGCCGCTCCGGAGCCAATCTGCTGCCTATGTGGTTTCGTTTTGAGTGGCTCTACGAGAGCAAGCCGGCAATATTCATCGATGTCGGCCCATTGCTAGACTCAGCTCAAGCCGATCAACTCGAGCACCGCATGGAGGACTTAAGGGCTACCAACCTGAATCGCCGCGACCACGAAAATTACCTGCCACTGCTTCAACCGGCACCATCATTGAATAAAGTGTGGGAAGTTTGGGGGCGGCGCTTCGGCTTACTCAAAAAATCAGAAAATTTCGACCAATGGAATCGTTGACCGCCACCCTGATCATTCTTTCTGCTATCGGCACACTGATCCTGCTGACCTGCTTGACCTTCGTTGCACTGAACCTACTGGTCTTCAAGACTCCCAAGCCGCTGACTGACACCGTCGCCCCTGACGATTTGCCTAAGCTTTCGATCCTGGTACCCGCACGCAACGAAGAACGCTCGATCGGCGCCTGCCTGCAATCGCTGCTCGATCAAAATTACCCGGATGTGGAAATTATCCTGCTCGATGATGACTCCACCGACCGCACGGCTGAGATTGCTCGCGGTCTCGGGTTCTCCGATTCGGGGCCACGGCGGATCATCAACGGCCAGAAATTGCCTGACGGTTGGGTCGGCAAAAATTGGGCCTGCCACCAATTGTCG
Source organism: uncultured Chthoniobacteraceae bacterium (assembly GCA_964443575.1). Lineage (GTDB taxonomy): Bacteria > Verrucomicrobiota > Verrucomicrobiia > Chthoniobacterales > CAKUMP01 > CAYUDZ01. The sequence goes on from CAYUDZ010000120.1 coordinate 6,186, forward strand.
CAAGCCGCCAGCGGAGATTGGCTGCTATTTACCGATGCCGATACCGTCCACCAGCCAGGCGGGCTCATTAGCTGTGTCAACTATGCCCGTTCCCAGCGCGCCGCACTCTGCTCAGCCTGGCCTAAACAAATTACCATTTCCCTTGGCGAAAAGCTCGTGATCCCGCAAATCCACTTGCTGATCCTTGGGTTCCTTCCACAGTTCATGCTGAGAATCTTCCAGTCGCTGCCACGCTTCGCCAGGCTGGTACCTTCCGGCTGGCTACGCTCGCTGGGAGCCGCCAACGGCCAGTATGTGTTGTTCCAGCGAACCGCCTACGACCGGATCGGCGGCCATGCCGGCGTCAAAAACCACCTCGTCGAGGACATTGCACTTGGCCGCGCAGTTGCCTCCCATACCGCCAAGGGCCTGCGTCTGGTCAATTGTGACGGCTCCAAAATCGTCACCTGCAGGATGTACCATTCGACCGCCGAAGTTTGGGAAGGCTTTACCAAAAACCTGCGCCAGGCATTTGAGGGCAACGTCGGCGTTTTCCTGTTTTCCATCGTCGTCCAGGCAATCGGCTTTCTGCTACCCTTCCTGCTGGTTTTCTGCGGCGGCATCATATCTCTGCTGGCCGCCATCCAGATCGCCCTGATCTACCTGATCCGTACGACCCTCGGCCTGCGCTTCCACGCCCCCTGGCTGAGCGTACTGCTCCACCCTGTCGGCCATGGCTTCGCCCTGCTGATCGCCCTCAATAGCTGGCGCACCTGGTCCAGCGGCCAGGTCAGCTGGAAAGGCCGCAATTACTCCCAGCAGTCATTGGATTGAAGCCCATAACTACTTGCGACTTTTCCTTCATTGGGGATTTCTTGACTTACACGACGTAGCGTCCCAGCTTGCAAACCAACTGATGACTATCCTCATTGATTGTGGCAATTACTTTTCCGACAACCGGAATATTGGCGACATGGCCATCTACCAGTCGATGTTTATGCGCTTACGGGGAATCTGGCCGGAGGCCGATATTCGCTTCATCACGCTTGATCCGGATGAGATTAAACGTATTTGTCCAGAGGCTAATCCCTTCGTTTTACACCAGAGGCATACCTGGGAATTTTTACCAATAGAAGAAGCCGCTTCGATAAGGCAAGCACCTGATAACCCTCACAGCCATGCAGAGGTACTCCTTTCCATGCAAGACCGCGTGAACTCGATGCCGGATGCCACTCGCCTGTTAGCTGCAATCGAAAGCAGTTCGCTGGTTCTGGCAAGCGGTGGCGGCTGGTTCAGTGATGAGTTCGCCGCGCACGCCATCGGAATTCTTGATACACTTGCTGTAGCTAAGGCGCTAGGCAAGCCAACCGCTATTTTCAGTTGCGGGTTTGAGGAGATTACCGACGCTCACTTGGTCCGCAAAGCCACTGCTGTCCTGCCAACAGTAGATAAGATCGTCTGCCGGGAAGGTATTGTGAGCCCGGCCAACCTGATCAATCTTGGTGTCGATCGCGAACGGTTTACGGTTTGCGGTGATGACGCAGTGGAAATAGCATACCTGCAGGATTCTGATCCACAGCGTACCGGCATTGGTGTCAACCTGCGCGTTGCCGAATATTCAGGTGTTGGCGCTGGTGACGCCAATAAACTGCGTGAAATCCTACACCAGGCAGCAAGCCTATATACTGCACCATTGCTTGCCGTACCAATTTCAATTTTTGGACCATCCGATCCTGATTCGATCGCCCACCTAACCAGCAATCAATTAGCTCCACAACAGGCCTCGGATCTGGACTCACCGGCAGCAATCCGCGACCAGTTGTCACGCTGCAGAATATTAGTGACTGGCAGCTACCATGCCGCCGTCTTTGCTCTTTCCCAGGGTGTCTCTGTCATCGCTTTTGCAGGGTCACTTCATTACCAAACTAAGCTGAACGGCCTAACAGAACTTTTCGGCGGAGAAGGGTGCACCGTACTGCCCCTGGAAGCACTCAATCAGCAAGAACTTGTCATGAACGCAATCGCCGCAGCATGGAACACCAGCGATGGAATAAGCAGTAAACTCAAACAAGCGGCACGATCACAAATCAATTCCAGCCAGATTGCTTACCACAATCTTGCGCCTCTCGTTGAGACTACGGGACCATAAATACAGATCCTAACCCGGATCAATCACAAACTTCGTAGCGAGACGCAGCGTGAGGTGCTTGG
>CAYUDZ010000121.1:0-8209 GCA_964443575.1 uncultured Chthoniobacteraceae bacterium
GACCGAGCCTTGCCAAGCCAGTAAACCGCCGACCACTACAACAAAGATAGCGAGCACCTGGTACTCGGCTTTGAGGAAAGCCATGGCGCCTTCGTTAATGAAGCCACCAATTTTTTGCATGCGTTCGGAACCTGCTGGTTGCGCAGCAACCCAACGGGAACGGAACAATGTATAAATCAGAGCAATAATGCCTGCAACGGGGAGAACAAAAGATGTGAAATGCATAAGTTGGTTTGTAATTAAGAGACGCAGATTAAAGGAATTAGGGCACTTGTATCAAGAGTATTTCTCGGGCTGCTGCCAGCTTATTTATTGGCCATAAAATAGAGCACCGGCACGGCCATTCGCGATAATAGCAAGGAGGCTATTTCTCCAGCCATTAATGCGATTGCCAGGCCCTGGAAGATGGGGTCGAAAAGAATTACTGAAGCGCCGACGACGACCGCCAATGCCGTAAGCAGCATCGGCCGGAAGCGAACTGCGCCGGCATCTACTACAGCCTGCTCCAAAGAGGAGCCTTCTGTGAGTCTTTGCTCGATGAAATTAACCAGGATAATCGAGTTGCGAACGACGATACCTGCGCCTGCCATAAACCCGATCATAGATGTGGCGGTAAAAAATGCATCCATCGCACCGTGAGCCGGCAGAATTCCAACCAGCGAGAATGGTATTGCAGCCATAACAACCAACGGAGTGACGAACGACTTGAACCAGCCGACCATCAGCAGGTAGATGAGCACCAGCACGGCGGCAAACGCCAGACCGAGGTCGCGGAAAACTTCCAGTGTTATATGCCATTCACCGTCCCACTTAATTGCCGGTTGGATGTCATCGGGTGGCTGTGATGCATTATAGATTCTGATTTGCTTCTTGGCCCCGCCAAATTGGCGCCCATCCAGCTTACCAAGTTTGCTATTCATGGCAAAAACTGCATAGCCCGGGCTTTCGATAGCTCCCGAAACATCACCAATAACGTAGATGACCGGCAGCAGGTTCTTGTGGTACGCAGTTTTCTCTTCGATCCCACTTTCGATGGCAATGAGTTCCCGTAAAGGCACCAACGGGGGCAGGTCGCTTGTCCCTGGCTCAGGCAGTGCATTAGCGTCGCCGGAGCGGACACGTAAAGAAAGCAGATCTTCCGGGCGCGAGCGCAGTTGGCTAGGAAGTTCAAGGGTTATATTAACATCTTCCTTTTCGGTAGTGGAATGTAATAGGTCGATCGAACTGCCCTCCGTAGCGATCTCTAGGGTTTGTGAAATAGTTGATGTACTGATACCGCTAAGTGCGGCTTTCACCCTGTCAATCCGGTAACGGATTTTAGGTTGATCGGCTTCCATGTACCAGTCGACATCGACTACCCCGTCGGTCTCATGGAAGATATCGTAGACTGCCGTAGCCAGAGCAATGCGGTCTTCAAGCGTCGGCGCGAAGACTTCTGCCACCAGGGTTTGCAGAACCGGCGGTCCGGGAGGTACCTCAGCGACAGCAACGCGTGCATCGTACTCCTCAGCAATAGCAGCGACCCGTGGCCGAACCCTGGTAGCAATGTCGTGGCTCTGCGCTTTGCGGTAATGTTTGGGCTCGAGGTTGACCTGGATGTCAGCAACTTGCGCACCGCGCCGCATGAAATAATGCCTGACGAGACCATTGAAATTAAATGGTGCAGCGGTTCCAGCATATATCTGATAATCGGTAACTTCCGGCTCAACCTTGATAGCATCGGCAATTTGGCGCGCGACCATCGTGGTGCGTTCCAGCGAACTATCTTCAGGCATATTCAGGATAATCTGAAATTCGCTTTTGTTATCAAATGGCAGCATTTTGACTTGCACCCAACCGATCAGAACCAGTGCACATGCACCGAGCAGCATGGCGAGAATGCCGCCAAGGAACAGCCAGCGCAGAACAACCTTATCCAGTAATGGTACCATGATTTTGCGGTAGATCCTGGTGAACCAGTCTTCAGTATTTGCGTCATGGCTACGGGTGTCGCGGCCGAGCATGATACGTGCAGCCCAGGGGGTGACAGTGAAAGCGATGATGAGCGAGAAAAACATTGCGGCGCTGGCACCGATAGGGATCGGGCGCATATACGGTCCCATCAAACCGCCGACGAAAGCCATAGGCAGGATAGCGGCGATTACTGCCCAAGTCGCAAGAATTGTCGGGTTGCCGACTTCGGCGACCGCACCAACAATGATATCTTGCAGGCGACGCGATTGGTTTTGCTTAAGGTGAAAATGGCGAACGATGTTTTCGACTACCACGATGGCGTCATCGACAAGGATACCAATAGAGAAAATCAGTGCAAATAGGGTGATCCGGTTCAGCGTGTAGCCGTAGAGATAGAATAGCAGTAAGGTCAGACCGAGTGTTGAAGGGATGGCGACAGCTACTACCATAGACTCACGCCAACCCAGTACCAGCAGGATCAGCAGTGAGACACCGAAGATAGCAATGGCCATGTGAAATAATAACTCGTCCGATTTTTCCTTTGCCGTCTCGCCGTAATTGCGTGTCACTGTCACTGCGACTTCCGCAGGGACGACTAAACCTCGTAACTTATCGACCTGTCTGATGACTTCATTGGCGACAACAGTCGCATTAGAACCAGCGCGTTTGGCGACAGTAAGTGTGACCGCCGCTTCAATCGGCGCATCGGCACTGCCTTGCGAGTGGAAGACGTATTGTGCGGGCTCCTCAGCGCCGTCGATAACCGTGGCTACCTCGCGCAAATAAACTGGCCGATCCTGGTAAACCCCTACGACAATGCGTTCAACATCCGCGGCACTGCGCAGGAAGCCGCCGGTCTCTATAACAATTTCCCGGTTGGCGCTGGTCATGTCGCCGGATACAAACTGGCGGTTGGCCTGCTGTAGCATGGGAACAATACCGGCAACACTAAGTCCTCGTGAAGCCAGTCTCACCGGATCCAGAAGAATCCGCAGTGCCCGCTTATTACCGCCAATTAAATGCGTTTCAGAAACATTCTTGACCCGCTTGACGGTGTCATCAATCTGGGCTGCCAGGCGTCGCAAAGTAAGATGATCCACGGTTTGGCTGTGCAAAGTCAGGGTAAGGATCGGCACATCGTCGATGCTATGCGGTTTGACTAAAGGCATGCCGACACCATGTGGGATGCGGTCAAAATTTTTGCGCAATTTTTGTTCAACCTTGAGCAGGCTGAGTTCCATATCGTTGCCGACATTAAACCGCACGACAACGAGACTCTGGCCAGGTGATGAGGTCGAATAGATGTATTCTACCCCGGGGATTTCCCACAACAGCTTTTCCATTGGCCGTGATACCCGTTCCTCAATCTCGCTGACGCTGCCCCCGGGCATTGAGACGATGACGTCGATCATTGGCACCTTGATCTGTGGCTCCTCTTCGCGTGGTAGCAGCAAGGTTGCTGCCACTCCAGCTAGAATGGTTACTACAACCAACAAGACTGTTAGTTTGGAGTCGATAAACATTGCCGCCATCCGGCCTGCAATGCCTTGACCGGGTGGAGGTTCAGGACCGTTGGAAGGGATGGTCATGGCACGATGTTTAACGGCTGGCCGTCGCGCAGGCGTTCACCGCCTGCTATGACTACTCGTTCGCCGGCTTCAAGCCCTGACACAATTTCTACACGGTCCGGCCAGCGCCGACCGCTGCGAACCAAGCGCAACTTAGCCTTATCATGTTCTGCAATGAACAGGATTTCCATCTGGCCGCGTTGCACCAATGCCACTTGCGGTACTGTTAATAATTGAACTTCTGCGGCTGGAATACTAACCCGGCCAAAAAGACCACTGCGCAAACCAGGGGAGTCAAGCAGCCTGAGTTTAACCAGGAAAGTTCTGCTGGCAGGGTCGGCTGAAGGCGCAACTTCTATAATCTCTCCATCGGTTTGGTTGCCTGTCGAATCGATTGTTACTTGCAGTGTATCACCTACTTTGATGCCCTGCACCAAGGCTTCGGGCACCTGAGATGCAAATTGCAGGCGGGTAGAGTCCTCGATTGTTAGCAATGCTTTACCGGGAGTGGCCTGACTGCCGGGATCGACCATTCGACGGGCTACGATACCGTCAAATGGAGCGTACAAGGTCGTATAGCTTAGCAAGGTTTCAGCCTCTTCAAGGGCGGCCCGCGAGCGTTCGTACTCACCCTTGACGCGCTCGAAGTCCAAGCGGCTTACCGCTTGTGAATCAAGTAACGTCTGAAATTTTTCAAATTCACTCTCGGCTCTTTCGAATTGTGCTGCAGCCTGATTGCGGCGAGCGCCGACTTCGTGGGCGGTCAGTGTAATGACTGGAGTACCCGCTTGCACTTGCTGGCCGGGCCGCACTTTCACCTCGCTGACTGTACCAGAAACTTTCGACTCAAGGACAGCGACCTGCTCGCTTTCCACCGTGCCGGAAATTTGCTCGAAACTCAGCTGCCTGGCAGGATTAATTGCTTTGACCGCAACCTCGGCAACCGGCAGATCGGCATGGTCCTGTTGGTTACTATGATTGCTGTGACCGCCGCAGCTACATAATGTCATAGCCACAGCAATAGCTAGTTGGTAGGATGCGGTACATTTCATGGGATACTATTTAATCTCCTTGAATCTAGTCGGGAATGTAAAGCAGGAATTATCTTCACTTTCAGGTTATTCCAGGACAAGTCGGTCCGGCAAACCTTCCTGCTACGCTTGGAATTTTCAACATGCTTAGGATACCGACCCCTGGAGTTGCTTACTCATAAGCCAGTGATGGATCCGGGCTAACTGCTGGTATCTGCGAGTCGCTGCGGTTGTTTGTAGCCATGGATGCGCATGGTCAGCGCCAGCTGCTCAACATCCATAGGCTTCTTGAGAATCATAACCGGGCCGTCTTGAAGGACGCGGTCAATCATATCGCTGTCAGGGTAACCCGTGATGATAACAATTGGCAGATCCGGATCGATCGCCTTCGTTTCACGAAAGACTTCGTCGCCGTCCATATCCGGCAGGTTTAAATCAAGGAAGAACATCTGGAACGATTGCTTTTGTAGCGCCGCAAGTGCTTCCTGTGCGGTACCGCAAATAACACGGCTAAAGCCGTACTTCTTGAGGAACTTGAGAAAGAAATCCTGGATCGGTTTTTCGTCATCCAGCACCAGGATGGTTGGCTGACCTTCATCGCCTTTGCGTAGGATATCGCGGTCGAGCGAGTCTTTTTTAACCCTCCAGCGGCCACCAATCTGCACCGCAGGCAACTGTCCACGCTGGACGAGGTAGTAGACTGTGGGCAGAGGAATTCTCAGGTACTCGGCAGTTTCCTTGACGGTCATTAAATCCAGTCCTGCCTCGGTAAAATTATTCTTCGTAGCAGAGTTCTTGGAGGATTTGTTCTCACTCACAACCTTAAGTAATGCAGTAATTTAATTCACTTTGTCAACGTGGAATTATGATAACTCTAAGTTTATTATATTAGCGGGACATAGCCGCGCGGCAGACCTGTTGATAGTCGTCGATTATCCGTGGCCAGGAAAACTTATCATGAGTCCAGGTAGCCAGTTGGCGCCGCTGCTCTTCGGTCCAACTCCTGTTGCGCAGAAATTTCATTATACCCTGCTGGATCGCTTCGATCTCCGGTTTCACAAAGAAAGCAGCAGATTGATCGGTAATGAGTTGTGGCCATGGCGTGCCATGGGTAGTCAGTATACGAGTGCCGACTTGCAATGCTTCCAGCACCGCCAAGCCGAAGTTTTCCGAGTGAGTAGGCAGGCAAAAAAGGTCGGCGGCTTGCAAATAAAGCCATTTCTTTTCATCCCAGACCGGACCGACCCAGGTGATTTCTGGTAGGCGGTGGCTGTTTGCCTCTGCGAAATCATGCAATCGTGAAACGTAGTAGGGTTCGCCGTCGCCAACAATAATGAGTCGACAGAACGATTTGATATTCATCTGGGCGACTGCCTTGAGCAATAAGTCCGCACCCTTTTTCTCGTGTAACCGTGAAAAATAGAGCAACGTGGACTTGGAATCATCGATGCCCAATGCACTGCGTGCCTGCGCATAGCTTGGCTGCTTGGTATCAGTCAGTCCCAATGGAATAGTCTTGATACACTGTTGTGGAAAACGTTGCTGGAGATTGGCAGCTTCTGGCGGAGCAGTGGCAATCAGGTATTTTGCCTGGGCCAGGTAGCGGTGTTCGCGCAGTAAAAAGTATGGCAATTTTTTCCACAACTTATGGCGCCATGCCCAAGGCTCGAGCATTCCGTGTGGCGAGACCATGTAAGGGATTTGTGCGGCATGTAGCTGTTTGGCGATTTGCGAATGCCATGGAATCCAAAGCCCATGGAAGTGGTGGAGATCGGCTTTACAGTCTGGTGCCGTGCCTGGCTCCTGCACGGTCGTTACGCTGCACCCTGATCGGTCAAGTTCACTAAGCAGTGAGTCGATCGCAGCATTGAGTCCCCCCTTACCTTTATCACTGGGTGGTCGATAATGGACTATTTGCATTCTGCTTGACTGGCGTAACTATTGATTTCGTTTCTATAAACAACCAGGGTGTTGCGGGCCATTAACTCGTTAGAATACTTTTGGCGGACCAACTCGCGTGCTTCCCGTCCTATGCTTTGCATGTCTTTGGCATCTGTTATTCGCTTCAACCAGTCTTTACCCGTTATGGCAATTGAATTATCACAATTCAGAAATGGCATATCATTAAGCAAATTCATCGTCACCATGCACGGTAGTCCTGCTGCCATTGCTTCTAACAGGGCGAGTGGCAGACCTTCATATTCAGCGGTATGCAAAAAGTAATCAGCGGCAGCAATATAGGGAAGCGTGTCGCGGGTCCAATCCACGTGGTGGACGCAGGACTTCAGGCCTTTTGCGGCTACCCAATGATCCCATTGGCTATCAAGTTGCCCACCACCAATCCAAATAAATTGGACGTTAGGTAAACTTTCGCGAATTTGAGCTGCCAGATCGAGAAACAATTCCGGTCGTTTTTGCGGCATCATGCGGCCCACCCCAATGATTAGCGGTGTCTCTATCCCGAGCATTAGCTTTTTGCGTGTGGAATTGCGCAGGGCATCCAGCTCGGCTTGTGACGGGATGGGAACACCGTTTTCAACCGTATAGATAGTGTGCTTGTGATTTAGAAAGTTCCTCAAGTCTGTGGCGCGACGTTCCTGCACAGTAATATAAGACCCACGATAACGTCTCAGAAAGTGCTTGGCCGTAAAGTCACGCGGCCAAGCTAAGCGGGCTTTCAAGAAGTTTGCGGACTGGGTCAGGTGGATGGTGCTCACTGTTGGGGTGTTGCTGCGGTTCGCAGCCAACAAAAGGTCGAGCCCATCCTCCAGGTTTTGCTTGTTAACGTGGATAATGTCCGGATCAAGTTCACGCCAGGCCTTACTGATGGCATGCGCGCGAGCACCATCCAAGTAAGTGGTCAAAGATCGCAAACGTCGCTTATAGGTATTTCTGTAACGATGACGCACAACCGTACCATAGCTCTTGAACTCCGCGCATAACTGATCCATTTCCGGGCTATCTGATGCCCATAAGACAGGTGTATGTCCGAGCCCGGCCAGCGATTTTCCTAAATAAAGCAAATAAATCTCACCGCCACCCTGTGATCCGCTATTACTGGAAACCAGAAGGATTTTCACTTAATACTCCTAATTTCAAAAGCCTCTTTGATTGCTGCAGCCCATTTAGCAGCACCGGATTGCAGCGACCAACTTGCTGACATCTCTTTGGAGCGGGCCCCCATTATTGCCAATTTCGAGGGGGAGTTACATAGCTCGAGGATTGCAGACTCCAGAGCCGAACTGTTATTGGAGGGGATCATCCGGCCATTTTGATTATCAATTACCATGTCATGTGCAGCCCCGACCATATCGCTACAGATAATCGGCAGGCCACTAGCCAATGCCTGATTTACGACCACGCCCCAGCCATCGTGGCGGCTGGGTAAGATGAATAGGTCGGCGCGTGCAAACTCCTCAGGCAGTGCTTCTGGTGGTTTGAATCCACGGTAGTCAATCCGTGACTGTATCCCGTTGTCCACGGTTTCCAGCAGCGCATTTAGTTCACCCTCACGACCGATCAGAACTAATTCGACTTGCGGGTTCTTGGCTGCAACCCTGGCAAATGCCTTGAGTAATAGGTCGATACCCTTACGCTTGATCAATTGACCACAGAACAACAGTCGCAGCCGCTCCTTACGCTGGCCGGGAGTTGCTG
>CAYUDZ010000122.1:0-8176 GCA_964443575.1 uncultured Chthoniobacteraceae bacterium
AGAGAAGTGCCTCGCGCTGGTCGCAGCAGATGGCTTGTGATTTATTCGGGCTAGCAGCAAGCTCGCAGATGACAAGAAATTTTTTCGTTACGACGACGAACTGCTTTTTTCTTCGAGCAGGCGGACCCTGCGGTCGTTGACTGGTAACCGGATATCGACGGTGACGCCACGTCCTTCATCGCTGGTGACGGCGATCTCACCACCGTGCTCACGGACGATTCGGCGTACAATCAGCAATCCAAGTCCGGTTCCGGTGGCCTTGGTGGTGTGGTAGGGCTGGAAGAGTCGCTGCATGTCTTCCTGCGAGATTCCGCCACCCGTGTCGCTAAATGAGATGACAATGTGATCTTCATCGAGGCGACTGCGGATGCGCAGGAACCCGCCCTTGTTCATCGCTTGAAAGCTATTGCGTATGATATTGTAAAATGCCTGCTTGAGCTGGTCACGGTCGATTTGAATAAGTGGCAGGGAAGTGGCGAGATCGGTATCGACGAGGATATCGCGGTCATTAATTTCGCCGGCCAGAAAGGTCAGGGATTCTTCTACTACCTCGTTGATATTGGAGAGTCTGGTTTCGAGCACGGATGGCCGGATTGCCCTGAGAAACTGGGTTACTATGAAATCGAGTCGTTCGATCTCATCGCGGCAGACTTTTACCATCTCCCGAAACTCAGCCCGTTGTCCGGCGGGCAGCTTGCGTGCTTTGCGATCCATCAGTTGGAGGTGGATATGCAGTGAGTTGAGCGGGTTGCCAATCTCATGTGCCACCCCGGCAGCGAGCATGGTCAGGGCGTTCATGCGTTCACTTTCTATCGTGGCTTCTGTGCTACGCCGGTTTTCCGTGATATCCCTGAGAATGATGGCATAGCCTGACTCGAGCGCATCTTCGCCACCGTCATCCGCGTTACCGGCAAGCGGTACAATATAGAAGTTGAGGAAGCGGTTTTGCGGATAAAAGACTTCCATCTCACGACTTACTATCTGGTCGCTGGAGGTAAGCTCATCCCACTCAAAGCCGCGTACTTTATTGCTGATTGGCTGGCCAAGGCTGCTTTCTTTGTCCAGTGCAAAGAGGCTGCATGCCGCGTCATTGAGGTAGCGGATGACACCAGTTTCATCGACTACGATTACACCCTCCTGGATTGAGTTAACAATTCGATCGAGGAACCCGTACTCGCGGGTCACACCAACCAAGTACTTACGAAGGTCGCGTGAGCTTACCTTGTCGAGCCTGCTCAGCAGTTTCTCGATAAATCCTGAATTAATAATCATGTTGTGTAATAGCAGATCATTCTTGCTGCGTTGGATCAAGCTGCGGGCAGGCTCAGGGTGGCGCGGGCGCCGCTGCCATTGTGGCGGTCGGCGATCTCGATATTGCCGTGGTGTAGCTTGGCGGCCTCAGCAACAAAGCACAGCCCGAGCCCCGATGACTTTCTGCCCGAGCCCGGACGTGGCAATGAATAAAAGTGGTGAAATATTTTTTCTTTAGCAAACTCGGGGATGCCCGGACCCTGGTCTTCGAGAGTGCAATTAACGGAGTTGTCTGGGCGTTCGATTACAAGACTAATGGTACCATGCGGTGGTGAGAATTCGACTGCGTTGGCCAACAGGTTGGAGAGAGCAGTCTCGAGCAGGAAATCATCCCCCGCGACAGTAGCATTGGATATGGTCTGAAGTTCAAAATGCAGCTGCGGATAACGTTGTGCGTAATCATCAACCAGGCGTTGGGCAATTGCGCTGAGATTTACGCTTTGCGGGTCTGCGATGGACTTCTGGTTTTCGAGGCTGGCCAGAGCAAGCAGTTGGTCGACCAGGCGTTGCAAGCGGTCTGTTTCTGAGCTGATATTATTTAGAAATTGGATACGCTGGGGTGTTGGTGGGTTATCTTCCAAGAGTTCGGCTGCGCTGCGAATTCCTGCCAGCGGGCTTTTCATTTCGTGGGTCAATGATTGTACGTAGTTTTCGACATACTGGCGGTTTTCCAGGGAGTCGCGCATGCTTTCCAGCGAGTGTCCAAGTGTCCGCAAGTGGCGGCCCGGCATAGGTGGAAGTGGTGCTTTTTCACCGGCAGCAACACTCTCCGCATAGCCGGTAAGCCGCTGGAGCGGTCGGGTTACCCACCAAGACAGGAGTACCCCAAACAATAGAAATGCGACAACACCGACGATGGCCCAGTTTTTCAGTTTCCTGCGGGTTTCGATTATAAAGCCGAGCATGCTGCGCTGTGGTTTTGAGACGGAGACAACACCGGCGAGATCACCACTGGAATTAAAAACCGGAGCCGCAACATACATAACCGAGGATGTTTTATCCTCTTCGTCGATCCGCGTTGAGCGGGCTCCATAATTTCCCTTTAAGGTGTGATGAATATCCAGAAAGCTGGAGAAGTCGCGCCCGACATTGCTGGCATTAGCCGAGTCATAAATGACCACGCCCTTGTTGTCGGTAAGCATTACATTGATTTCGACCTGCGTTTTAAGCTGGTCGTAAATGCGGGCATTGAGCTTGCGACGGTGAGCTAGTGGTAGCGCTTCGACCAATGGTCCGGGCACCTCCTGGCCGGCGGCCAAACGTGCCGACATCAGAGCAGCAATGAGTTCGGCGGTATCCACCATGGGTTCCTCTGCTGCTTCCAGGTACTGGCGTTCGACCCGATCCAGGGCGGGGCTAATCAGCAGCATCCAGACCGCCACGATAGCCAGGAGCATCCCGCTAAGTATTCTTGCTGTAAGGCTCAAGTTTTCGTCTCCAGCGAGTAGCCAAGCCCACGATGGGTTACGATCGGGCTGGCTTTAGAATTGATCTTTTTCATCTTGGCGCGCAATGACTTGATATGGGTGTCGACAGTGCGCTCCATCGAAGCCTCGGGTTCCTCCCAAGCTGCATCCATTAGTTGTGCACGGCTGAATACTCTGCCCGGCTGAGCGATTAGCGCACACAGCAAGCGATACTCATAGCGTCCGAGATCCAGTATTTTGCCGCAGTAATGAATCTGGCAACGTTCATCATCCACTTGGAATTGCTGGCTGTCGCCTGAACTGTCAGGCGCAGCTTCTGCAGTGATCGCTGTGCGGCGCAAAATTGCGCGGACCCGGGCCACCAGTTCACGTGGGCTGAAAGGTTTTGCAAGGTAGTCATCGCCGCCTAGTTCCAGGCCAACCACACGGTCGATTTCTGCAGTGCGGGCGGTTAGGAAGATCACCGGAATTGTCGATCTGCGACGCAATTCCCTGCAGACATCAAAGCCTGATTGGTCAGGCAAACCGACATCAAGAATAATCAGCGCAAAGGAATTGCTTTTGGCTAATGCCAAACCGTCTTTGCCGGTGCCACTGGTTGTTACCTGAAAACCTTCATTTTCAAGGGCATAAACAATTGCATCGACAATTGATGGCTCGTCTTCAATTACCAGAACGCGTCCGCTTTGCGCTGAGCAACTCATTTTCGATAAACTCTAAGGTTGCCCAGCATCGCTATTCAACACTGATTAACGAAAATTAAAGTAGAAAGCAGCTTTTTGGCCAAAAAACCGGCAATCTAGCATGGCACATGCTTTATAGTGATCCATGATTGCACTCAATGGATCTGCACTAACTGAGCATTCAGAGCCGGAGGAATATATGGACGCTAATAGCAAACAAACGGTTACGCCATCGTGCTACTCGCTGACACTATTTACACAGAAGTGGGAAGCCGTTCGTTCATTTTACACCGAAGTATTGGGGGCGGAAGTCGTCAGCGAGCGCACCAATAGGTATTGCGATATGGAACTGGGTGGTCTGGCGCTGAGTATCAGGCCCTGTGAGTTTGGTGAAAACGTCAGCTTTGTCCATATCTACCTGGCGATGCAGAGCCGCGATCAAATCCTTGATCTACTTCGGGAGCGGGGGGTAATAGTTACTTTTGAAGGTCCTTATGCCAATTTCCGTGATCCTGAAGGCAGGGTATTCAAGCTTTCCGAATCTGAGGCAATCGTAGCATAACGTGAGGTAGAGGCAGATTATTTGTCTGAGCCCAAGGCAACGATTCTTTTGAACGCTGCGGCAGGCAATGGCATGACAGACAGCCGTGATTGCTTGAGCAGGGGAATCTCTGCAAGCTGAGCATCTGCCTTAATAATTGGTAGCGGGACTTCTTTTGCCAAAGTTTTGCCGGCTTTCAAGTCCACTGCAGACCAGTCACCAGCGTCTGCTGTCGGATCAGGGTATGCTTCGCGGACGACTTCACACACGCCAACGACTGCCGGATTCACAACACTGCGGTAAAAAAGTACCTGGTCCCCTTTTTTCATTGCCCGCAGGTTGTTGCGGGCTTGAAAGTTGCGCACTCCATCCCAAAGGGTTTTTTTGTCATCCAGGAATTCTTGCCAAGTGTAGGACGATGGCTCCTGCTTGACCAGCCAGTAAGCTTGCTTTTTTTGTTTTGCCATGTGCCCAGCTTAGCAGCCGACACTTCAGGCGCAAGAAAGCTTGAGCCGTCGCCCACAATGCTATTCACTTAGCAGATGGAAGAGACTAAGGCCACGGATAATTCTGAGTTTACTGGCTCGCGGATTTTGATTCTCGATTTTGGATCACAGTACACGCAAGTCATTGCCCGCAGGGTTAGGGAGTGTCAGGTGTATTCGCAGATATTGCCATATGACACGCCGGTAGCAGAGCTTAGGCAAATCAAAGCCAACGGGATTATCCTCTCGGGTGGGCCGGCCAGTGTCTATGCCGACGATGCACCGCAGCCCGACTCGGAGATATTCCAACTCGGGCTGCCGGTCTTGGGGATTTGTTATGGAATGCAGCTCATGGCACACCAGTTGGGAGGAAAGGTAGAGCACTCGCGGCAACGTGAGTACGGCTTTGGGATTCTGGAGGTCGAGCGGGAGTGCCCGTTATTTTATTCCTTACCGCAGCGGATGGATGTCTGGAATAGCCACGGCGATAAAATCACCGAATTGCCGGAAGGGTTTCACAGGGCAGGCTGGACGGAGAGTTCTCCGGCGGCGGTCATTGAGCATCGTGAGAAGCACTTTTACGGATTGCAATTTCATCCGGAAGTTGCCCATACCCCACGTGGCAAGGACATTTTGCAGAACTATGTTTACCGCGTTTGCGGCTGCGAGATGGATTGGACTATGGGTTCATTCATTGACCAGACCTGCCACGAGATTCGTGAACAGGTCGGGAATGAAAAGGTCATCCTCGGCTTAAGCGGTGGTGTTGATTCTTCGGTGGCGGCAGCCTTGTTGCATGAAGCAATTGGCGATCAGCTGACCTGTATTTTTGTTAATAACGGGTTATTACGTTCGCGAGAGGCTGAAATTGTGCAGCGCGTGTTTGTTGAGAACTTCCAGATTCGCCTGCATTATGTTGATGCTTCGACTCAATTTCTGGAAAAACTTCAAGGGGTTTCTGATCCAGAGCAAAAACGCAAAATCATCGGCAATGAATTCGTTGCCGTTTTCGAACAGGCAACCGAACAGCTCAAGGCCGAAGAGCCGGATGGCGATGGATCACATTATAAGTTCTTGGCCCAGGGAACATTGTACCCGGATGTGATTGAAAGTGTTTCTATTTCCGGTAATCCGGCAGCATTAATCAAGAGCCACCATAATGTGGGCGGCTTGCCGGAACGCATGAAGTTCCAGTTGGTGGAACCCTTGCGACAGTTATTCAAAGATGAAGTGCGACAGGTAGGAACGCAGCTTGGGTTGCCCAAGGAAATTGTGCAGCGCCAGCCATTTCCCGGTCCGGGGCTGGCAGTGAGAATACTAGGTGAAATCACTACTGAGCGCCTGCGCATTCTGCGCGAATCTGACGCGATTGTCGTCTCCGAGATGAAAGCCTCTGAGTGGTATTATAAGGTCTGGCAATCGTTTGCGGTACTGCTGCCGGTTCGCTCTGTCGGTGTAATGGGTGATGAGCGAACCTACGATTTCACAATTGCCGTGCGCATAGTCGAAAGCCAGGACGGCATGACAGCAGATTGGGTGCGAGTTCCGTATGATCTGCTAGCTCGGATCTCCAACCGCATTATCAATGAAGTAAAGGGAGTCAATCGAGTTTGCTACGATATTTCCAGTAAACCGCCGGCTACCATCGAATGGGAATAGCAACACAACAGTAACCACTACAATGAAGAGAATTGCCATATATCCAGGAAGCTTCGACCCGATCACTAACGGCCACATTGATGTAGTACAGCGCGCGCGCAAGCTTTTCGATCACCTGATTGTTGCAGTGGCCGAAAACAGTCAAAAATCCGGCCTATTTTCGCTGGATGAACGAGTCAAGTTGATCCGGGAAACGCTGGGTGCTGATGCCAACCTTGAAGTGCTTCAGCTTGATGGGTTGCTGGTGGAATTCGCCCATGCCCGTGGAGCAGTGGCTATCGTACGTGGCTTGCGTGCGATCTCTGACTTTGAATTTGAGTTCCAAATGGCGCTGATGAACCGCGAACTCAAACCAGAGGTGGAAACGATCTTCATGATGCCAAAAGAAGAGTGTATTTACCTGAGTTCCAGTATAATTAAGGAAATTGCCCGACTAGGCGGTGAGGTGGCTTCCTTTGTTCCCCCGTGCGTAGTCAGCGCATTACAAAAAAAGTATGCTTAAATGCACTTGTATTAGTACTAGTTTTTCATTGAAAAATAGATAGTTAAGACTTATCAAGTAAGTGTGACAATTTGGATCAAATTGGCCTATGACTAAGAAAGATCAAAAGTCGCCACCAGAGGAGGTGTCGCCAGCAGTATTACTGCAGCGGGATCTTCAGGAGTTACGCAAAGATTTCCGTGCCACAATTCGCAAGTATGTTGCTCAGGTTGAAGGTGATATCGGTGAGTTGCTAGCACAGGTCGAGAAACAGGTTGCAGCGAAAAAGCTCAGCCAGGAACGGATGCGTGATTACCGCGATATTTCAGCAGCCTTGCGCAAGCTGAAACTCAAACCTGAAAAGGGCCGACGCAAGGATCTAAAAAAAGTCGATCTGCTGGTAGCCGATTTGAAAGACCTGGCATCCGGATGGTAACAACATCCTGGCTCATGGATGCAGTACTGGGGAAGCTCAGGTAAGTGTATGGAAATGGATTTTGCAGATAAAAAAGTCCTGGTGACAGGTGCGGCAGGTTTTATCGGCAGCGCATTAATATGGGAGTTAAACAAGCGCGGCTGCGAAATGATTATTGCAAGCGATTACCTTGAGTCGTCAGAGAAATGGCGCAATCTGGTTCCACTAAAGTATTGGGACTACATAGAAGCCGACTCATTGTTTGCGGTGCTTGACGGGGACTATCTCGAGAAGTTCGACTTAATTCTGCACATGGGGGCGTGTTCCGCGACCACTGAAAATGATGCAAGTTATTTGATCCGGAATAACTACGAGTTTACCAAAAATCTAGCCGAGTGGGCATTGATCAATGATGTCAGGTTTATTTATGCATCGTCCGCAGCGACCTATGGCGATGGCAGTGCCGGGATGAGTGACCAGCTTAGCGAGTTACACAGGTTAAGGCCGTTAAATATGTATGGCTACTCCAAGCATATGTTTGACCTGTTTGCGCAGACTCACGACTTTCTTGACCAGATTGTCGGGCTTAAGTTTTTCAATGTTTTTGGCCCGAACGAAAACCATAAAGGCTCTATGCGTAGCGTGGTACACAAAGCGTTCGACCAAGTAATGGATAAGGGGCACATCAAACTTTTCAAGAGTTACCGGGAAGACTTTCAACACGGCTGCCAGCAGCGCGATTTCCTGTATGTGAAAGATGCAGTGCAGATGGTTTTGCATCTTGCGGCATCGCCTGACGCATCCGGTCTCTATAACTTAGGCAGCGGCTTAGCCCATACCTGGCTGGATCTGGCGCATGCTGTTTTCTCGGCCATGGATCTTGAGCCGCATATTCAGTTCATAGAGATGCCCGATGAGTTGCGCGATAAATATCAATACTTTACCCAAGCGGACATCAGCCGCCTGCGCGATAGCGGATACCAGCAGCAGCCTACTAAACTGGAAGATGCTGTTGCTGATACAATCACCAATTACCTGCGTGGTGATCATCGGCTCGGAGATGAATCTCTGAATGAGAAGTAAGCTAGCCCGAATCAATCACAAGCCATCTGCTGTGAATTCCTGCTTCGTCCCGATAAATCGGGACTACGCAGGACAGGGGCGGGAGGCACTT
>CAYUDZ010000123.1:0-3840 GCA_964443575.1 uncultured Chthoniobacteraceae bacterium
ATAAACATCGACCATTTCCAGCGGGTCTTTGACCAGGTCGAATAGTTGCCACTCGTCAGTCGCCGGCAGGTAGAACAGCTTGTGGTCGAGAGTGCGGATGCCGAAGTGCTGCGGCACATTGTGCTCACCGACCTCATAATATGCGTAGTAGATCGACTCCCGCCAACCGTCAGTATTCCCTTCCAGCAAGGGCACGAACGACAGCCCCTGGATATCATCAGGCACCGGCAGGCCGGCGATCTCGAGAAAGGTCGGAGCATAGTCGATATTCTGAATCAACTCCTGCACCCTCCTGCCGGGCTGCACCGTGCCTGGCCAGCGGATAACAAATGGCATCTGCAGGGATTCTTCAAACATCCAGCGCTTATCAAACCAGCCATGTTCGCCGAGGAAAAAGCCCTGGTCAGAGGCATAGATCACGATGGTGTTCTGATCCAGGCCTTGTTGTTCCAGGTAATCCAGCAGCCTGCCGACGTTGTCATCAATGCCCTTCACGGCTCCCAGGTAATTTTTCATGTAGCGCTGGTACTTCCAGCGGACAACATCTTCAGGTGTAAGTTTTCCAGCTTTAAACTCAGCGATAAAAGCGTCGTTGAGCGGACCAAAGTGGGCGTCCCATTGTTGCCGCTGCTCGGGATTCATCCGGTCGTACTCAGGGGTGCCGAATTTTTTTGGTGGCGGTGGCAGTTGCGCTCCCCGCTTTTCCTCCTGCCGCAATTTCAGGTCGTAATCCCAATGCATATGACGGTCGACTTCCATCTCATTGTCTTTGAGGACAGCGGTACGGTTGGCATAGTCATCGAACAGGTTGTCGGGTTCAGGGATGGTAATGCCATTGAAAGCACCAAGATGCCGCAAAGGCGGGCAAAAAGTACGATGCGGTGCCTTAAACTGGCACATCAGGAAGAACGGCTTATCCTGATCGCGTTGTTCGAGCCAGCGGATCGTCTTGTCCGTGGTCAGGTCGGTGACAAAGCCTTCAAACCGTTCTGTTGAGCCATCCATCTGCACATAAGTCGGGTTGTAATACGATCCCTGCCCGGGCAGAATCTCCCAATGGTCAAAGCCAACCGGCTTGCTCTGCAAATGCCATTTCCCGATCAACGCCGTATGATAACCGCCGGCCTGTAGTGCCTTGGAAATCATCCACTGGCTGGTATCAAATCCCACTTTCGATGCCACCCGGTTGCGCATAAAACCATTAATATGGCTGTGCTTACCGGTCTGGATCGCCGCCCGTGATGGTCCACAAATCGAGTTACTGCAAAAGGAATTCTCAAACAGGGCACCCTGCTCGGCCAAACGGTCGATATTCGGCGTCGGCGCCACTTCAGCCAGCCGCCCACCATATGCCGAGATGGCATTCATCGCATGATCGTCGGAAAAGATGAACAGAATGTTCGGTCGCCCGAGACTATCAGTTGCTGGTCCTGCTGCTGCGACTGGACTTAGCGATATTACCAGGACCAGGCAAAGCGATAGTCCCGGCCTCAAATACCCTTTTGTCATTACAAACATAAAAGTAAAAAGATTCGCGCGTTCTACGCATTGGCGCCAGGCCAGCTTGACCACCAGTTGCGGAAGAGCTGCCACTGTTCTTTGAGGAAGCTGTGCTGGCTTGGCGACAACCGGTCGAATGTGTTGAGGTGGTGCTGGTAAGCACTATGTCCTTCAAGCACCATCAGCGCCTTGTAGTAAAGAATGAGGTCTGGGCCCTCATCGAACAGCGACAACACCCGCAACGCCTCCTCCAACTCCAATGCATAGCTGCGAGCTTGGGGGTCGCCCGCGGCAGCCTGGCGGCACAGCTCAACATAACGCAGCACCTCACGCGGCAGCGCATTGCCCACTCCAGTGATAGCACCTTTGGCGCCACAGCGGACGAAACCATGAAAAACCTGGGTATCCACACCTACCATCAAAGTCAGATCAGGATCGCCAGAGGTAATGAATTCCGCCGCATAAGTCAGGGCATCGGAACCGCCAAATTCTTTGAACCCGACCAGGTTGGAATGCTCCCGCCGTAGTTCAAAGAACAGGTCGGCCTTGGTCTGGTATCCGTAGTACGGGCTGTTGTAGATCACCGCAGGCAGCCCCGCTCCTGCTTCGAGAACAGCGCCAAAGTGATGTCGCTGGGCATCAACCGAAATCCCACGGGACAGCAAACGGGGAATGACCATCAGGCCGACGGCCCCGCATTCCTTGCCATGCGCAGCATGTGCTGCCGCCGCGCGAGTGCTGGGAGCACCGGTCCCGACCACCACCGGAATTCCTGCTTCAGCCAGAAGCCTGACACCGGTCTGCCGCTGCTCATCGGTTAGCAGCGGCCAGTCGCCCATCGAACCACAGTAGATCACGGCATCCATCCCGGCCTCGATCAGTGATTTTCCCGTTGCCACTAGGGCATCGTAATCAATCACGCCATTTTCGTCGCATGGGGTCATTAATGCGGGCATGGTCCCGCAGAACAGTTCCTTATTATTATCTGTCATAGTGGTAGGTTCATTTAAGTTTAACTGGCATCGCGGCTGCGCTCGCCATCGATCATGCGCCAGATCTGCAGCGGATTCGCAGAGCGCAACTCCTCGGGTAACGCCGCATCGGGAAAGCCCTGCCACGCGACCAGCCGACAGAATCTGTCGATCGCTTGCGTCCCGACCGAAGTACTGCGCCCATCGGAAGTAGCGGGGTACGGTCCACCGTGAACCATGGCATGACAGACTTCCACTCCAGTCGGAAAACCATTATAAACCAGACGTCCACAACGCCTCTCGAGTGTGCGTACCAGCGAGGAATTGGCCTCCAGCTCAGATGCGGTGCCGTGAATCGTTCCAACTAGCTGCCCTTCAAGTTCGGCAATCGCCTTTTCAATCTCCTGCAAGTCGCCGTGTACCAGTAGCGTTGCCGGACCAAACATCTCGGCTTGCAACTCCGGATTCTTGCGGAATGTTTCGACCGGTACGGAAAATAACGCCGGCACCCCACAGTTAGCCCCACCCGCAGCTGCAGCGGTAGCAACTGCTTCGACACCCGGCTGACCGGCAATCGCTGCAGTTGAATCACGGTAGGCTGCTGCGATCCCAGGATTAAGCATCACTCCCTCGCCAGCCCCGTTGACCAACTGGATCAGCTTGTTGTGGAAAGCACTGCCGCCACTGTCCTGCAGGAAGACCAGACCCGGGTTGGTGCAAAATTGGCCGACCCCAAGGGTCAACGAACCAAACAATCCCTCGGCGATCGCTTCCCCGCGCTCGGCTAGCGCCTCAGGCAACAAAACTACCGGGTTGACCGCGCTCATCTCGGCGTAAACCGGTATGGGTTGCTTGCGCGCAGCAGCCGCTTTCATCAGTGCCGTGCCGCCCGCCCGGGAACCGGTAAAGCCGACTGCCTGCACCGCCGGTGCTTCGACCAACGCCACCCCGACACTCCGCCCGCTACCGAAGAGCAATGAGAATACGCCTTCCGGCATCCCGGTCTGCTGGGCGGCCTGCACCACGCAATTGCCGACCAACTCCGCCAAGCCGGGATGGGAGTGATGCGCCTTAACCAGCACAGGACAACCTGCCGCCAGCGCCGAGGCTGTATCGCCCCCTGCTACCGAGAAAGCCAAAGGAAAGTTGCTGGCACAAAAAACCGTCACCGGGCCAAGTGGCCGTTTCTTCGACCGGAGATCGGGCTTCGGTAATGGTGCGCGCTCCGGCTGGGGCCGCTCAATGCGTGCATCGACCCACGAACCCTCTTCAATTAAGTCGGCAAACATCTTCAACTGCCCGGTGGTGCGGGCCGTCTCACCACGCAGACGCGCCTCGGGCAATCCGGTTTCCAGCACCCCACGCTCGG
>CAYUDZ010000123.1:3850-8010 GCA_964443575.1 uncultured Chthoniobacteraceae bacterium
TGCCGCAAAAATTCGGCCCGCCGCAAGGCCGGCATGGCAGCGTAGAGCGGGAACGCATTTTCCGCCAACGTCAAAGCGCGGTTGACTTCCTCAGGCGTCGCCGCGTGGTACTGTGGCGTGATGGTTTCATCGGTCGCCGGATTGGTTGCTTGGGTAAATTTTTCACTGCTCTCAGAACGAGAGAAGCCGATAAGTGAGTAACCTGATAATGATGTCATATTATCCATTGTAGCTGAAAACGCCATTATGGCTACAGAGGAACTATTCGTCAGGCAAGAGGAAACATGACAAATAGCATTATTAACTGGTATCTGTCGCAATAAAGCGATTATTGTCAGCAGGGAAAGACGTCACACCGAATAGCACAACAGCCAATCAGAATTATGGGTTTCAGAGCATGAAGAAAAAGGTCCAGCAGGCCCCAGGGCGCCGGGTTGCGATTTCAATCGATCTCGATTGGGGGTTCAAACACCACACCGAAGTCTATGCCGGCTGCCAGCGCTACGCCGATGAAGCCGGTTGGCAATCCACCATTCACCCCGCTGCGGAACGAGTGTTAATGCCACGCAAAGGGACTACTACACAATTCGAAGGCATCATAGCACGGGCCACCCCGGCACTCGCAACCGCGGCACGTAAGGCCGGGATTCCATTGGTCAACGTGTGGCTCAATTCGCCGGTCCAGGATGTGCCATGCATTTTTGCTGACTACCGGACGGCAGGCGCCATGGCCGCCGAACACCTGTTGGGGCGCGGCTTCCGGCATTTTGGTTACCTTGGCTACCAGCGTGAAATTGATTCGCGACTCATGCAGCGCGGCTATCAGTCGATTATCCAACGTGAAGGTTATCACTGCAATATCCATCGCTTTGCGCGTTCCAGTATTGCCGGCAAAGCTTTGGGCTGGGAAGATTTTGTGCTCGGGCTGGAAAGTTGGATCGATAGCTGGCAAATGCCGATGGGTATTTTTGTTGCCCACGACCTGCACTGCCGCCACCTGATCGACGTCTGCCGCTCCAAAGGACTCCATGTGTCCCAGGACGTGGCAATCGTCGGCACTGGCAATGAAGCCGCAATTTGCGACGCTCCAACCCCGGCATTGACCAGTATCGATATGGGCTTCGGGCAGGTCGGCTATCGCGCTGCCGCAATTCTGGAACGATTGATGAACGGCGAGGAGCCACCGACTTCACCGGAATGGGTACCGCCTGCAGAGTTGATTCCGCGACACTCCACCGATTCATTTGCCGCCGATGATCCGCTGGTCGCCCGCGCCATGCGCTATATCCTGGAGCACGGTCATCAACGGATTAAGGTCAACAATGTCGCCGTGGCGGTGGCAACCACGCGCCGCACCCTCGAACGTCGCTTCCGCGAATCGCTGGGCCGGAGTATAGCAGCAGAAATTACCCGCCTGCGCATCGAGCGGGCCAAGCGGATCATGACCGAAACCGATGCACCGATGAAGGAAGTCGCTGAAGACTCCGGGTTCCGCAACGCCGACCACTTCTACAAAGTCTTCGCCCGGGTGGAAGGTATCCCGCCCACCCAATACCGTGAGGACCATCAGCGCGCATTTCCCCTGCGCGTGTAGCCCTGATCCTTCACAAACTTGAGAAGTATCCAAGCCAGTTGGAGCATTTTGCGTTTGACCGGCATTCGCTCGCCAGTTTCTCTTCTCGCGTGAAGGTTGTTAAATTGCTGTCCCTGCTGCTCGGGGCGCTGGGCCCGCTGGTGGCGAGTGCTGAAGAAGCACGGTTTTTGCCGGAACCCGGAACCCACTTTGGAGTGTACTACTACCCGGAGCACTGGCCGGAGGAACAATGGGAGCGCGATATCCAGCGCGTGGCGGAGCTAGGGTTCGATTTCATCCACTACGGCGAGTTTGCCTGGGCGCGGATGGAGCCGACCGAAGGAAATTTCGACTTCGCCTGGTTGGATCGGGCAGTCGACTTGGCTGCAAAGAGCGATCTCAAGGTCATCATGTGCACGCCATCACCATGCCCGCCAGCCTGGCTCGCTACCAAACATCCGGAAGTCCTCGTGGTCGACGAAGACGGTCGCCGCATCCACCACAATGGCGCCCGCCTTACCGGTTCACTGGCCAACCCGGTCTACCGCAAATATGTGGCGCGGATCGTCGACGAGCTGGCCAAACGTTACGCCCGGGATGAACGCGTCTGGGGATGGCAAATCAGCAACGAACCCCACATCCAAACCGGATCCGACTACAGCCCGTCTGCCATGTCAGAATTTCGCAAATGGCTGAAAACCAAGTACCAGACCATCGAGGTACTCAACGACGCCTGGGGCGCAGCCTTCTGGAGTTATACCTTCAATGACTTCGATCAAATCAGGATGCCATTCCCGACTATGCCAGGACCCAACCCACACACCTACCTCGACTTCCAGACTTATACCTCAGAGGAAATTGCCAGGGATCTTATCGACCAAGCCAAGATCATTCGCAACCACGGTGACGGCAACCAATGGATCACTACCAATTATGCGAACTTCAAGGCGCTCAAAAATGTGAACCCGTTCCTGACGCGCGACCACCTCGACTTTGCTTCCCATACCATGTACCTGACGCATAACCGGATGAATTCATCGGGTGACTCGCTGGCTCACCGGCTCGGCAGTGGCATGGAATACAGCCTGTTCGCCGAAATTGCCAAGTCGGTAAGCGGCTACACCGGCATCATGGAACTGCAGCCTGGCCAAATCAATTGGGGTAAGTTCAATGCCCAGCCACTACCCGGTGCCGTACGTATGTGGCTGTGGCACGCGTTCGGCATGGGCCAGCGCTTCGTTTGCACCTACCGCTTCCGCCAGCCGCTGTTCGGCATCGAACAATTCCACCAGGGCATCATCCAAACCGATGGTGTGACAGTCAGTCGCGGCGGCGAGGATTTTGTTCAAGCGGTCAAAGAAATTAATGCCATCGAGCAGCAACTTGATCCGGCAGCCACCTTGCCGTTCGTCGAACAATCCCGTACCGGACTGCTCTGGAGCCAACGCAACATCATGGATGTGGAATATTATCCGCATCACCAGGACTGGGATACCTGGCAGCATATCTACACCTGGTACCAGGGATTGAAACGCATGGCGGTCGATGTGGTCTTTGTCGATGAAACGGATGCCATCGATCCGGACCGCTTGCCCTTCCTGGTGGTACCGTCCTACCAGATGATGAGTAAGGAACTGGTGGCTAAGCTGGAAGAATATGCCCAGCGCGGTGGTCATCTGATCATCACCACCAGATCAGGCCTGAAAGATGCCAATGGTCACCTCTGGGAGGCAAAAATCCAACAACCCATCTGGAAGCTCATCGGCGGCACAATCGAATATTACGACCATCTGCCCGCAGAACACCCCGGCCAGGTCAGCTTCGCCAGCCAACAATACCCGTGGCATATTTGGGGAACGGTAGTCGAACCCGACCCGCAAACTGAAAGCTGGGGCACCTACCACGACCAGTTCTATGCTGGTAAATCTGCCATCCTGCACCGGAAAACTACCAAGGGCAGTGTTACCTATGTTGGTGTCTGGTCCGACACGTGGGATCTGGAGTACAACTTGCTGCGCCAACTCTATGGTGAGGTGGTCGGAGATCTGCCGTTTGATTTACCGCCCTATGTTTTTGCCGATTACCGCGATGGTCTGTGGGTGGCGGTCAATTATACCGACCAAACAATCGAACTTCCGGTTGCAGGACAAGCCAAGCTGCTCACCGGCAAACAACAACTTCCCCCCGCCGGCGTGACCGTGTGGCGCCAACAGGGTCACCACTAAAATCTGGAAGCCGGAAGCAACCTGTCCAATCTTGGACTGGTTAGTAGAAGCGAAAAAACCTGAAGAATTGTTGCCGACAGATTAGGTTCAGCTTGATTACAGGTAATCGATTAGCAATTACCTGCGGTCGACATCCCCGGAATTTATGGTTTTTAGAGTTACTGTAGCTATTTCTATTCTGCTTCTGGCTTTTCTGGCTTCCATTGTCTGGGAACGAACATCCAGCCCATCTGACTCAACAGCCAACGAGTCCGGCGATCTGGCGACTCTTGATACTTCCACGCGCACCCGTGAGCCATGGCCGCTGACTACTCAGTCAACGCAGACGGCCGGTCAACCAATTAGTCCTCGCCGGCAGCTAC
>CAYUDZ010000124.1:0-5173 GCA_964443575.1 uncultured Chthoniobacteraceae bacterium
ATCAGCCACAAACCACCAAATCAAGCAATATTTCTATATAAGTGTCTGTCCCTTTTTTAAAAGCTGTCCCTTATATTGGCCTTAAATTGCCTTGCATTATCAGGAGTTTGCCAACGTGCTCCGGTCATATGTTCGTCGGGACGAACTGGAAACCGATCTGGCGCATGATATCTACGCATTGCATTGCGAAGCGCCCCTATAAATCATGGAGCCTCCTCGCGATGGTTTATTGCAGACGGCATGTGAATATCAGGCCACTGTCTACGATGCTACATTTATCTTGCTGGCTCTGACGCTTGATACACAGCTTGTCACAGCAGAGCGAACAACCACGCCGTGGGTTACCAAGCTCGGTAATCGTACGACTGTCATTGGCTGAGCCAGCCTAACCTGAATGAATCACAAACTTTCAGTTCTTGAATTTATCTGGCTACACCGTTTGGCGGATGATGGGCAGCGTCGAAAACTTGCGGCCGAGCACTTTGGCCGGATCAACACCCAGGCCACTTTGTAAAATGCTGGCGTAGACGCTGCGGAAGTCGACCGTGTGCTTGAGGTCGCCATTATACAGGTCATTCAGCTTGGGGTAGCTGCCATGCATACCGGCTACCACGTTGCCACCAGCAACGAACATCGGCGCAGCCGCACCATGGTCGGTACCGGCCCCATTGTTCTCGGCCAGCCGCCGACCGAACTCGCTGAATGTCATTACCGTCACACGGTCGAGGTTCCCCTGCTTTTGCATCTCCCTGCAGAATGCTGTGATCGCACCATCTAACTCACCAAGCAGACGCTCATGGGTGCCCCGCTGGTTTACATGTGTGTCGTAGCCCCCCTGGCTGACATAGTAAATCCGGGTCGGCAGGCTCCCGGCAATCAGCCGGGCCACCAACTCGAGGTCGCGGCTGAGCCGACTGGCGGGAAACTTAATCGAAGTCTTATTCTTGCTGGCGACCCGGATGACCTGCTCAGAGCTCATCTGGGCATCAAGTGCAGTCCGCTCGAGGAATGCCAGGGTGTCTTCTCCGGTATCGGGAGTGCTATTACCGCGAATATCTTCGATGCTGCTGCCGCTGACTTCCTCCAGTGAGTTCAATTCATGGAAGTGTTCGTCGATGCCTTCATCCTCTGCATCCCCGTCGCCGATCCAGCGGAACTCATGGGGCTTGGAAAAATTGACCCCGGCCCCGGATTTCGCGGCAAATGACTGGGGCGCAATTTTTCCGATGGCCACCCCGGCCAGCGCTCCGTCACCCTGACAATAGTTGTCAAAGTACCTACCAATCCAGCCGTGTCTGGCAAATTTGTCGGAATCGACAGCGGTCTGCCAGATTTCAGTCGAGCGGAAATGCGAACGGTTGGGGTTCGGGTAACCGACCCCCTGAATCACGCCGAGCTGGCTGTCGCCATGCAGTGAGGCCAGCCCTTCCAGCTTAGGGTGCAAGCCGCAATAGTCGTTCAGTTTGAAGACCTCGTTGTTGGCAACGGCAAGTCGCGGGCGATTACTGTAATACAGGTCGTCGGCATAGGGGATCACGGTATTCAAACCGTCGTTGCCGCCCGCCATTTGAACCACTACCAGAATCGGTGAGTCCTTGCCGGTAGCAAACTGGACGCTGCTGTCCGCCGCATGCGCATGCAGTTGGCCGAACGTCTGCTCGAGAAAAACCGGAACACTCCAGGCCATCGCCGCCCCAAGGAAAGAAGTCCGCAAAAATTCTCGCCTGGTACGCAGCCCACATTCACAATCGCCATGATGATCTGTATTTTTACTCATAGTATATTCCTCTTAATTAGCAGAGTTGGTAGCGTGGGGTACTGAGCATCAATTGGGTGAGCCCCCTGAGTGCTTCGCCGCGGTTGGGCTCCCGGTTTTCCACCCAGTATGTCACAAATGCCTGCCGCTCGCGGCCACCTGGTTCACCACCATAAAATCGCAGGCCCAACGAGTCCACGACCGCTGCTGCATCGACATCAAGGGCCTCGCCAACCAAGTCGGCGTAATCAATCTTGGGCATCTTTTTACGCTGGTTTTTGACAGCTCCAGTCATGGCCGCTGCCAGGTTATAGCGCACAAACAAAGTCGAGCTGTTGATCCAGGCACGGCCGCCGTCCCAGCCTTTGACATTGGGCGGCAAGAATAAGACCTGGCCCATGGCCTGCAGCGCCCGGCGGCAGGCCGACTCGTCCGGCAACTCGCACTCTAATTCTTTACAGGCCTGTATTAACCACTGGACCGGGCTCTTGATCTGTGCCGCGATCGCCCGCTCACTGTAGAATTCGCGGCTGCGGAAAATGGCTTCAAGAAATTTCCGCGTATCGAAACCAAAGTTCCGGTACATCACGGCCAGCGTCTCGACCAGCTTATCATCCGGGTTCTCGTAAACGAAAAACTCCCACAGCTTCCGGCTGAGGTATTTTGCCGCCGCCGGTTGCTCGAAAATCAAATCGATTACCTCATCGCCGGTAAAGTTGCGCTTTTTGCCGAACACATTCTTCAAGCTGTCATCATGCAGTAGCTTATTATAGCGGAAGCTATTGGTGGTGCGGTCGATCCGGTAGCCGGTAAATGCCAGCGCCGCCTGCATCACGTCCTGCTCGCTGTAGTTGCCTTCCCCTAGGGTAAACAACTCCATGACCTCACGGGCAAAATTTTCGTTCGGCTTACCTTTTTTGCTGCGCACGCCATCAAGGTAAATCAACATCGCTGGATCCCGGCTGACCTCCTTGGTTAATTCCTTAAAGTCTCCCAGCCCTTTGTTACGGAATAATTCGTTTTGCAACCACAGCATGTGGACCTCACGCACTTTTTGCTGGCTGGTGGCAAAATGCCCGTGCAGGAACAGAGTCATCTTCTCCCGCAGCGGATCCGGTGAATTGCGCATCCAGTTTAGCCAGCGTGTGGTCAAATCACGCAAGTTCCTGTTTTGCCGCTTACGAAAGTCATCGCGGGCTTGCCTTTTTTCCTCTTCCGTGGCTCCGACCATCTCACGGATTTTAGCATCGAGATTTTCTGCTTCCGCCCAGTCCGGCTTGGGCATCTTGCCGGCTGCATCGGGACCATGGAGCAAACGATGAACTGCAGTACCGTAACCAAGTTCTGCCAGCTCTGTGACCTGCGACGGACTGCCGCCAAAACCCGCGCGGTTCAGCAGATGCCGCGCATGGCGTATTGTCCATTCCTTCGATGGAAGTGCAACCAACATAACTGATCTAACACCGGTGGCAGGTTAAAGTCTCTCTAATAATATTGATTAATTGGTACGATTTACAAATCAGAAATTCTTATCTGCCAACTGGAACTTATGGAGACGCTCGGCGACCTGCGCCAGCCAGCGCTCGAGATAGGTAAATTCGTCGGCCAACCGCGCCAGCGCCTCGGCACCCTCCTCCGTCATGACACCAGTCCATTCGGCATCCAGCATGCTAAGCCTTTCCGCGGCCTGCTGCTGCAAGCCGTTCAGTTTTGCTTGCTGGGCCAGCAATTGCTGCTGGCATTCGATGACCTCTGCCGCCAGCAAAGCTTGTTCTACCCTGCTCGAGGTGCCGCTATACCTTGACAATAGCTGGTCGGCAGACTTGAGCGTAGGCTCCAACTCGAATCCTGATTGTGCCAGGTGCTCCGGGATGCGGCTGTTTTTTTGTCGAAAATAGCCGCTAAGCTGCATCAGATGGCGCAGCCGCGATGGGGTGCCGGATAAGATTTTCCGGGCACGGTTGAGGCGCTCCGGGCTGCCGGAACCCGCGTCATCCCCGCTCGCGGCACGGGCACTGGCCGCATGGTAATTACTTTCCAGTAGCTTAGCTGACACGACTGGCCGCCGCTCGAGTTGCAGCTCGCTAAATGCGTCGAATGGCTCGGCTTGGCCACTCATGCGGCAAAGCTCTCACCGCACGAACAATGCGCTACCGCATTGGGGTTGGTCACCTTGAAACCGCCGCTTTGCAGGTCGGTACTAAAGTCCAGCTCTGACCCGCTAACGAACAGGGCGCTTTTAGGATCAATCACCACATTGACTTCATTCGAGTTGACCAGGATATCACGGTCGACCGGGCCATCGACGAGATCCATCTTGTATTGTAAACCCGAGCAACCGCCACCGATCACCGCCACCCGCAGCGCGCCATCGGGGCGGCCTTGCTTGGTCAATAGCCCGCGCAACTTTTTGCTCGCGCCATCCAGCACCTTGATCAGCTTCTCATTGCCAACTTTAAATTTTACCTCGCTCATTGCTCTTATGTGTGTGAATATTGCCAGATCCGCAGCAAAAATCAAACTACTGCTTAGTTGCGTCCTCCGGCACACTGATCATGCGGTCGATCAAGGCCACTGCCAGATTGCGGGCCTGCTCTTGTGATTCCGCATCCCACACGGCCAGCGTGATGACCTGGGATGGCTGTTGCTTGCGCCCCTGCCAGGCCAGCCGGAGGCGGTAGCTGCGGTCCCACGGATTACTGATCCCGGCACTGCCGGAATTGCTATTCACCACGTGGAACACATCCAGCAGACGGCGGCCGGCGAGGTAGTGAAAGTGGCGGAAGGTAACCGCCCGACCACCAACCTCGACCTCCAGGTTGGATGAACCGTCAACCAGGTTGATCCCGGCTGCTGGCAGGCAGACTTCCGGCCCGTGCGCCATTGCCTGAAATGATGAGGCCTTGCCCCCCTCCCAGCGAATGTCAAAAAGCTGCCACAATAATCCTTCGTCGCCCAACCACTTGGCCTGTGAAGCCCAGTCGTAACGCAGTAGCCGGCGAACTTCCGGAGCCGGTTCGGACAGTTGAAAATTTTGGGCATCACGTGGCAACTGCACCTGCCAATGAATTACACCAGCAGTAGCGCCGGCGCCGCGCCAGGCAAACCAGGCAGCGGGTACGACCAATGCCAGCACTCCCATTGCCATGCCACCGTAAGCAACCCAACCGCTACGCACTGCCGGCACCCCCTCGCTAGCGGGTGCTTTCGCTGCCGTAACCGAGTATTTGCGGCCCAGCCAGTACCCCAAGCCCAACAGCAAGGCGGACAACAAAGCGAGAATCGTCCAACCCGCCGGATCATGCCCGGAGCGGGCGGCATCCATCCCGGCAGAGTCAGCCAAAATCAGCAAAATAGTTGCCCGCACCACGTTCAACAGCAGCGAGAGCAGAAACCCGGCAGCCACCAGGACCAGCC
>CAYUDZ010000124.1:5183-7994 GCA_964443575.1 uncultured Chthoniobacteraceae bacterium
CCGCAACGTCCAGCGCAGCCGATAGAATTCGCCAAGAAAAAGCGCCACCATGAATGAGCCCTGCAGGCTACGTACACCGCTACAGGCCTCATCGACACCCAGCACCCCATTGGCAGTGACGATCAGGTTGCCACTGGCACGCGCCAGTGACCCCAGCCATCCCGCCAGTTCCACCGTGGCCAAAGTCACCCATTCCCTAACCCGCAGAATCACAAAGTTTTCCAGGGTGTCCGGCCAGGGCGTCGCGACCAGCAAAAAAGCCACCGGAAAGATCAGCCAGCGGGCTCCCCGTTTGCCAAGGGTATAGCGGAGCAACAAATAGGTCGTCGCCAGCGCAGCCAGCGCCAACCCCCAGCCCGGTAAACGCCAGTCCGGGTTAGCCAGCGATACCGTGCGCAGCACTACCAGCGCCACCATCAGCAAAGCCAGCCCCGCTACTACCATAATAGTTAGACCTTCCCGCTTATGGTCGTTCAGCTTGATCCCGGCAGGCAATGTAGTCAGCCGCACCCAAGCCAGGTAGACAGCCAAAATGGGCACCGCCCAGCCATAGCCGTACTGCGGGTTAAACCGCCACTCAAGACTGACATGCAGCAACCACGGCAGCCAGATCAACGCAATTGCCACAAGGTAAACCATATTCATATCTAATTTCCCCGCGCCACAATTGCCAACCGAAATACTCACAGAAAAAATAGGCATGCCAGTTGCTAATCTCATTTTGAGTTGCATTATTGAAGTTATTATCAATTTTGATATTTATTTTCTTGCTTTTTCAGCAACTTACATGATAACTTGTATTTGTTGTGAAGAAGATTCTCCATCGGTTCTTCGTATATGCTGCAGCAATTTTAGTCTTCAGCATGCAGCCAGTTACCGCCTTCGTCGTCGACTTCAGCCAGTACGATTCCGGTGTTATCATCGATTCCGAGTATGCCGTGAATGGTGCCGATAATACGAACAGCAATCTGCCATCGAACATCGGGTTCACAGTCACAGTTACTTCCAACCCAACCAATGCGGCCACACTGTACAACTCGGAAATATTCAACGGAGCCGACCCCGACCTGGAAGGCGGTCCCGACGGTAACTCATTTGTATCCGGCAATCTGGTCGGGCACCCTCAGGGCAATGTGTTGATAATTCAGGAAAATGCCAGTCCTCAGGAACTCGCTAACGGGGAACTGACGTTCTCAGATGGCTACAATCCCGGCCCCGATAATGTCCGCGATGGCAATGAGGACGGCCCGGGGTCTGACCCGGAAGATGAAAATACCCCGGGCTCTAGCGCCAGCGGTGCCCTCAATGCACCCGACGATGATGGCGGTGGCGGTACCATAACCTTTTCCTTCAATATCGGGCTAAAGGAATTTGGCTTCAACTGGGTAGACCTTGACGGTGAAACCTACATCGTCACTTTTACCAATACCCTGCTGAATTCTTCGGTATCGCTTAATTTCGATTCGTTTACCGATAGTAACTCTGATTTTTATGATAGCACCGTCTCATTTGGCGACACCAGTGCCAACACTATTATGCCTATCAGTATCTGGGATATCTATGCCAGTGATGAGGTCAGCTGGTCAAACGGCCAAAGCCCGCAGTATTTTGATGAAGTCTCGTTCAGCCTCTCCGGGTCAGGAGGCATTTCACAACTCAATTTCTCCGTACCCGAAGCAGGTAACTTCGTCTTTGGTTTGCTACTCTTGGGCTTTGTGGCAGGTGCCCGCCACTACCACAGCAAACCGTAAAACCGATAACGGTCATGATTATGATCACGAAACGAGGGATGACTCAGAACTTTACGGCGACGGTATGAGATAAAAAAACGCCTTCGGCATTGTGGGCTTGCTCAGACCTCTTTGGAGCCAGTACAAGTTAAAAACGCCGAAGGTGTTGTGTCAACAGCCCGGGGTTGCGCAGCTACCCCGGGATGACCAACAACCACGGATCAATCCTGAAGGGATTGTGTAGTGAAAGCCAATAGTTCGATGGTGGATTTCTTGGCTGGTGATATTATCTCCGACCTGACAAATCACCGAATGGGAACCGGAAAACGCGCCAAATCCTGCTTGCTACGCAACCCCTGCAGGGTTGTCGACACAATTGCTTCCGGGAACCCAGGGTTGTTCCAACCCTGGGCTGTAATCCGTAACGCCTTCGGCGTTGTGGGCTGGGTCGTAATCGTAATCCTGCTCGTAATCGTTATCCTCAACCGCAAGCCGTAGAGTCGATCACGTTCATGATCACGATTACGATTACGATTGTCCTCCAATCTCTTCGGCGACGGTATGAGATAAAAAACGCCTTCGGCATTGTGGGCTTGCTCAGACCTCTTTGGAGCCAGTACAAGTTAAAAACGCCGAAGGTGTTGTGTCAACAGCCCGGGGTTGCGCAGCTACCCCGGGATGACCAACAACCACGGATCAATCCTGAAGGGATTGTGTAGTGAAAGCCAATAGTTCGATGGTGGATTTCTTGGCTGGTGATATTATCTCCGACCTGACAAATCACCGAATGGGAACCGGAAAACGCGCCATATCCTGCTTGCTACGCAACCCCTACAGGGTTGTCGACACGATTGCTTCCGGGAACCCAGGGTTGTTCCAACCCTGGGCTGTGATCCGTAACGCCTTCGGCGTTGTGGGCTGGGTCGTAATCGTGATCCTGCTCGTAATCACAGTCGCCTACAGTAAGCCGTAGAGTCGATCACGATTATGATCACGATCACAATTATGAAAATGATACTATTCAGACCTCTTCGGGAACGGAATTAAAAATGATAATTCGTGACATCAGCCGTTCTCGCAC
>CAYUDZ010000125.1:0-1905 GCA_964443575.1 uncultured Chthoniobacteraceae bacterium
ACCCAAGCACCCCACGCTTCGTCTCGCTACGAAGTTTGTGATTTATCCGGGCTAGACCGTCAGTGATTGCTTTATCTGTAGTGCCTCCTGTAATGCCTGGTCACGATCCTCAGCCAACACACAAAAGTGACCCATCTTACGACCTGCTGCGGCTTCATGCTTGCCATACAGATGAAGCTTGGCGCGTGGGTTGCAAAATACTTTTTGCCAGTCAGGCTCACCATCTTGCCACAGATCACCCAGCAGGTTGACCATGACACAGGGACTCAACAAAGTTGTCTCTCCCAGGGGCAATCCGCAGACGACCCGGGCGTGTTGCTCGAACTGGCTGGTCAGGCACGCATCGAATGTTGCATGCCCGGAGTTATGCGGTCGTGGAGCCATTTCATTCACCAACAAATTACCATTGCGGGTAAGAAACATCTCGACTGCCAGTAATCCAACCGAGCCAATCGAATCAGCGATACTTGATGCCAGCTCGGTGGCATCACGCGCTATTTGCGCATCAAATCGACCCGGCATAATCGAGTAGTCGAGGACGCCATTGGTATGAATATTCTCGGGTACCGGAAAAGCGCGAATTTCACCTGCTGCAGTGCGTGCACAAATTACCGACAATTCGCACTGGAAGTCGACAAACTGTTCCACGATGCCATGGCTGCCACCCCACTCTTTCCAGGCATCATGAAGGTTCTCCCTGCCGCGCAAGACAGCCTGACCTTTGCCATCATAGCCGAACGCAATCGTTTTCAGCACTGCGGGTGTTCCCAGCTCCGCCAGTGCACTGCTCAACTGCTCTGCGGATTTTACAATTCTAAAATCCGGCTGGGGAAAATCATGCTGGGCCAGAAACCCGCGTTCGCGCTCCCGGTTCTGGCAGATTTCCAGAACCTGACACGATGGCATCAGGGGAATACGTTCGGCAATTCCTGCTGCTGTCGCTACCGGGACATTCTCAAATTCGAGGCTCGCGACCGTGCTCAACCGGCAAAACTCATCAATCGCATCAGCATCATCCCAGCAACCGGTAACAACATGATTGGCGACCGCTGCTGCCGGACAGCTTTCCCCGTCCGGCTCAAAAATGACCAGTCCCAGTCCCATCCTGCGCGCTGCCAATGCAGTCATCCTGCCCAGCTGGCCGCCACCGAGTATCCCCAGCGTCGTGTCCTGAGGTGAAAACTTCATCCGCTACTTGAGCCAGAACCCAATATCCTGGCTGCAAATTTACCGGCAGCAAGCGCGCCCTCTTCACCGATAGTAAATGTCGCAACCGGCACACCGGTCGGCATCTGAACGATCGACAGCAATGAATCCAAACCGTCCAGCGATCGCGACTTGACCGGTACCCCGAGTACCGGGAGTGACGTCAGCGCGGCGACCATTCCCGGCAGATGGGCCGACCCCCCGGCACCGGCAATAATGCATTTGAGTCCACGCTCGGATGCCGAGCTTGCGTAGTCATAGAGCAACTGCGGCGTACGATGCGCACTGACTATTTTTTTCTCGTAGGCGAGCCCGGCGCTTTCCACCTCCATGGCAGCCAAGGCCATGGTCGCCCAGTCGGAAATACTGCCCATGATAATGCCGACCTCAGGCTTGCGCTCGTTGCTCATGCCTTAATACTGCAAGCTCAACCCCCTCTTACTCAAGCCAATTTAGAATTCTGCCACAAGTGTTTCCTGATCGATCAGCGCCTGGTATTCATCGACGCTGCCATTCGACATGCAGCAATCAATAATCTTTCTACCCAGTGGCAGCAGGTCCGGATCATCGAACTGGCTCAGCTCACGGTGGAAAAACTTCAGCAGTATTTCCGCACCTTGATCGAAGGCTTCCGCACCAACCTCCGGCTGGTTATCTACTTCGAAGAACCATGACCCAATCGTACGCCCTTCGACCACG
>CAYUDZ010000125.1:1915-6962 GCA_964443575.1 uncultured Chthoniobacteraceae bacterium
GATCGACGGCGGGTTCCAACCCAGCAGCGAGCAGCGCGACTGCACCACTTGCTTCCGGGTGAAATTAGCGCCACCGCGACGCGCCAGGTATTCACGCACGATCCACTGCGGCATGAAGCTAACTTTCCAGCAACCTATATGCTGGTTTGGGATCAGCACATATTTTACTTTCGGCGTCTCGACGATTTGGTTGAGCAGCAGGTTGGCCTGATCCACGCGCCGCCCGGTCGCAAACGGCCAATACGAGCCGACCCCTTCGGAGGTCATACCCTCGGTGTCCACGATACTCGGATTGCCATGGCCGCGAGGTGCCACTAATCGCCATAACCATGCCAGCGCCGGTGGCAGAATATGGAACATGCCAATGATGCCATAAGTCGGCTGCTCTCGTGTGCAGGGCGGGCAACGCACCCCAAAGCTTCGGACATCGACATCGACAGCCCCTTCGACGACGTTGGGAATACTACGCCGCGGAATGATGACGCGCGGGTTCGGGCACTTCTTGCCGGGCTCATCTTCAATATGATCCCAGATGAGCGCGGTGCTTGATGGTGAGGCGTCAATGTTCAGGAATAGCAACCCCTCTGGCGGGTCGATCGTCAGGTGCTCGAGGTGCGGATCGGTCCCATAGTTGGCAATATGGTTGACCCTGACAAACCATGCATCCTCAGCATCAACCAACCCCAGCTTGCCCTGGCCACGGTTCAGTGACGGATGACATAATGCCATATCATCGGTGATCGGGCGCAAGTCACACGCCTGCGGCAGGCTCAACTTCCGCTCCTCACCGGTTTTGGTATTTTGCCCGAGCAACAACGATCCATCCGCCTGGCGGTGCACCTGCTCCAGCATCTCGCTCTTGCCCCCGCCACTGGCCCCTTCGTGCGAGAGGATCAAGCGGTTCTCATATGGGGTCACCACCCGTACCGTCGAGCAGTGCATAGTAATCCAGTTTTCGGTTTCGCCCAGCGTGATCAGCATGCCATAGACACCTTTCTTGGCGCTGGGCCCGGGATACAGGTTGTAACTGAAGAGTTCATGCACCTCCTCAGTCCGGTTGTGTACCACTACTTGCTTGCCATCAAAATGAGTATGCCGGAATGGTGGCGCCACAAAGATGATCGCCTTGGGCGCGAACCCCGGCTTAATTTCTTTCAGTGGAATCATCCCCTGCAGCATGGCCAGCCCGAGCGCAAAGAATCCGGCATTGTCCGGGGCGATCACCAATGAATCCATGCCCTTGCCGGCCACCCCTGCATTGAACGGAAAGATTGCCAGCGACTGGCCGGCCAACCATTCGAACGTCTCCTCGCGTAAATCCTCAAACGGCTTGCCGTAGCGCTCATCGTAGGTCGGCTTGTCAGTCGGTCGTTTATCACCAATCACCATGCAATCCGGGTCACGGCGGCGCATGTACGGCTCCATGTAATTGGCTGCAATGCCGTTTTTGACCTTACAAACCCTTGCTTCAAGGACTTCGCCCTTTCCGGGAACGTCGTAGGAGACATCTTTCCAGCCCGCATCGTCACAGCCCACAACCGATAATTCACGCAAATCATCCAGTGACTCTGGAATTGTCACGGATGGTGCACGGTTGATCAAGTCAGCTACTTTCTGTGGTAATTGAAATGGGATGCAGGCAGGTTTTTTATTATCGGTCATGGTGTTCATCGCGCGCAAATTAGCATGCTTTGGTACAGGTGAGCAAGAGCCACACGCGCGATTCATCAGAAAAATTTTAACCGCTGCCAAATTGGGCACATTAGGAGCTAAAAAATGTACGATTGACACGACAATAACGGGTAAAATGCTGGTTGGCGATCACTCAGACCATTCTCTTGCTCAAAGGAAAATTATTTAACGACATAATATTTTCTTGGCTAATTGGACACTTTTTTATTTGATGCATTTTGCAACTTCTCCAACCCACCCCCTTGAGCCCCCTCGATTATGTCCATACTTGATATCATTCTGTTCGTTGTCGCCGTTGTCGGCGTGATTGCATTGGGAATTATAAAAAGCCGCGATGAAGAACTTCGTAGCGAACATGGTGCCAGTGACTACTTTCTCGCTGGCCGCGGCCTGACCTGGTGGCTGGTCGGCTTCTCGCTGATTGCTGCCAATATCTCGACTGAACAATTTGTCGGTATGTCCGGCAAGGCGGCCGACTGGTTGGGGATGGCGATAGCCAGTTATGAGTGGATGGCGGCGATCACCTTGGTCATCGTGGCTTTTGTCTTCCTGCCGAAGCTGCTGCGCTGCGGTATTTACACGATTCCCGAATTTCTCGAATACCGTTACGGTGTGTTCTCGCGGACCATCATGGCGATCGCGACGATGGTCATCCTGGTCGGCGTGCCTACCGCCTCGGTCATCTTTTCGGGCGCCAAGGTTGTTTCCGTATTCTTTACCGACACCACGCTCTTAGGCCTTGATTTGGGCAATATTACGATCGGCTGCTGGCTGATTGCAGTCTGCGCTGCAGTTTATGTTTTTATTGGCGGACTGAAAGCTTGTGCCTGGACCGATCTCATCTGGGGCGCATCGCTGATCGTCGGCGGTGCGCTGGTCATGGTCTTCGCCTTCCAGACATTGGGTGATGCTCCCGCCGAGGAACTGATCAAGACCAAGGTTGCCACCTCCGAGGTGAGCGTCGATGAGCTGGAGGAGGCGAGTGCTTTTGAACGCTTCAAATTACTGAACCAGGGACCAGCGGTCGACGGACCCAATGCCAGCGGCGGCAAGCTGCACATGGTACGGCCAAAGAGCGATCCGGAAATCCCCTGGACAGTGCTGATTCTTGGTCTGTGGATTCCCAACTTCTTCTACTGGGGACTGAACCAGTACATCGTCCAGCGCACGCTGGGCTCGAAGTCGCTCGCCGAGGGACAAAAAGGTGTCGTCTTTGCTGCGGCACTCAAATTAATTATTCCCTTCGTCGTCGTGATCCCCGGTATCCTGGCATTCAACTTATTTAGCGATGACCTGCGCTCGGAGGCCGAGAAAAAGAACGTGGGAATCGTCGAACAATTTGAAAGCGGCGAGGAATTAATCTACCCGATGACCGAAGAATTCGCCGGCTTAAACCCTCAGCTGGCAGTCTCGATTATCGAACATAATGCCAAGCTCACACAGGCAGCTATCGAATTACCGACCGACAATGCCGATGCACTCAGCTTGATTGCGGCCAATCAGGAAGCCATGGCAGGCCCCCAAGCCGGCGACCTATCGAAAGCGACACAGCTAGTCGGCTACGACTATGACGCCGCGTTTGGCACCCTGTTGCGCAACCTGCTGAAGCCTGGCATTACTTGGTTTGTGCTGGCTGCTATCTTTGGTGCCGTGGTCAGTTCCCTGGCCTCGATGCTCAATTCGGCCTCGACCATTGCGACCATGGATATCGTGGCCAAAATAGGCAAACTGAGCACCGGCAAGGAAATGTCGCAAATGGCGCTGGTCACTTCCGGGCGCGTCTGTGTCGTCCTGTTTGTGGTCGTCGCCGCCTTCATTGCGCCGCAACTTGGCCGTCCCGAATTCGGGGGTATCTTCACTTTCATCCAGGAATTCCAAGGCTTTATCAGCCCTGGTGTGCTGGCCGTCTTCCTGTTCGGATTTTTAGTTCACCGCGCACCCAAGTACCTCGGTTGGCTGGGCATCCTGGTCAATGCGCTGCTCTATTGGTTCTTCAAGGAGGTCGGTGGCGACTTGCTGGTGAATAATGGCCTCTGGTTCGCCCCGGAAGTCTCATTCCTCGACCGCATGGGCTTGTGCTTCCTGCTGGTGCTCGCGCTGTGCACCATCCTGACAATCGTCAACCCGTTGAAAAAACCTGTCGAGATGCCGGTCAATGACAAAATCAACCTCGAGTCATCCAAGACCGCCAAGATCGGCGGCGTAGCCGTCATCATCGCCACCGTCATCCTCTACATCATCTTCTGGTAAGATCGGTCCGATCATTTCTATAGACATATTAAAAATCCTGTTGTTTAGTTAACACTCGTTGGAAGGGTGGCTGAGTCCGGTTTAAGGCACTCGACTCGAAATCGAGCGAGGCAGCAATGTCTCCGCGGGTTCAAATCCCGCCCCTTCCGCCATTCGACGCGCTCGCGAAGGCTCGCTTGCTCATGGCAGGCCAACGTTCCGGTGGATCTTCTTATACTCGGGATGAGAACGACTTGTCCTGCGAAGCCTTGGCGAAGCAGGAAGGGTTCGAGCGTTCCGAGCCGGACAGGCAGAAGCGCGGTAGCGCGGTACATGCCCGCTCGCGCAGCTTACTTAGTTTCGGATGATGTACGGGGCTGCAAATGAGAAACAGTATTACTCTTGACCACCACATCGACACAATTCTCGGTCTGCACTGCGTTAGCCTCATCAAGCTTGGTTGAGGAATAGAATGTATTGTCTGCTATCACAGCCTTACCTCGCGTCGTGATCAAAAACCCGCGGGTTGGGATGCGCTCTACCTTGTTCCCGGTGATCAGGGCATCGGGACTCCAAGTCACATTCTCCACGACATCACCCAACTCCAGCTCACTGGCAAGCGGATCTTTCAGGGTGAGTCGCATGATTCGCGGATCCAGCAACTCTGCCGACTCCACTAAGTTCTGGCCAAAATTCTCCAATGTTCCGCTATTGGCAAAAACGACTTCGTCACCAGCATTAAATGCCATGAAGCCGAACGTCTGCTTATGCATAAAGCGAACTTGGATTGAGCGCTCGGATAGTTTTTTGACGACTTGCAGGTGAGTGCCATGAATATTGATGGCATCGTCATGCGCGCCGGAGAAGTGGCAGTCGCGCACAATCACCTGGCCGCGACAGCCGGAAAGATGAATCATGTCGGCCCATGCCGCGCAATGACGCCCACTCTCCGGGTCCGGGGCAATTGTTACATTGTGAAATGTCAGGTTTTCAGAGAACTGGCTCACCAGTCCCATGCCGTGCAGAAAATAGAAGTGCAGGTCTTTCCAAGCGATATTCTTGCTGCGGCGGGTAAACGTTCCGGCACAGTCCCGAAACGTTTCACGGATCTGGTAGGCGCGCCCCA
>CAYUDZ010000125.1:6972-7945 GCA_964443575.1 uncultured Chthoniobacteraceae bacterium
CATATTGTGCTCCCCCACTCCACGGAGCAGTCCGGGTGAGACCTCCTCGAGACGCAACCCTGCCAGCGGATCTTTGCGCCGCCAAATCTCATTTGTTTCCAAATCCAGTTCCTGGGCAAGTCCGGTTTGATGACTCCATCCCTCACCAACCCAGGTGATTTTTCCTTCTTGAAGTTGATAAGTGGAGTCAGGATGCACCTTGATATCCACAGAAGTGTCGGTCATCGCTACCGGGCGAAACTCCGAGACTGTCGGCCGCTGGTAATCAAATGAAAGACCGGAAATCGTCACGTCTTCGCTGCTGTCGACAACAACCTGAATCGCCTTGCCACGAAAAACGATGCGCGCGCCGGGACCGCTGATCTGCACATGCTGCGCCCGATCCACCAGCAACCCGATCGCCTTGGCATTATCGGGGTCGGCATTGGTATTGGAAATCTGGTATTTGCGGCGCTCGGCATGGTGCGGAAAAAAATCATAACGCCCCGGGGCAAAATACACCTTGATCGGTTGCCGGGCGGATCCAGATCCGCTGATGATCAAGCTGTGGTGAAATTCGCCTGGAGAAATAATTTTGACTTCATCCCCAGCCGTCAGTTGCAACTGCTGGAGCGGTCGAAACGACTGCCAGGCTTGCGACTCCTGCAACCCGGAGTTGCTATCATCTCCATTTTGCGGGCAAATGTAATAGGTCGTCAGCCTTGCCGAGCATCCAGCGGCAAAAATGACTGCTGTGAGTACCAGCATTACCTTGAGAAAGGTTTGCAGCAATGGCTTCTTTTGCATTTCCCATCATTAGCAAATGCTGAAACTCATTCAACGGTTATGTGATTTTAGATTGGCGCCGTGCGCCTGTTTACCTACTATTGAATAATATTGCCGGAGTAGCTCAGGGGTAGAGCAACTGATTCGTAATCAGTAGGTCGGCGGTTCAAATCCGCTCTCCGGCTCGTTATTTTCTCCCGCAATCAGT
>CAYUDZ010000126.1:0-7870 GCA_964443575.1 uncultured Chthoniobacteraceae bacterium
CCCATATACTGAGCGATTAAGAGCTACGGCGGACGTGGAAGTCCGCCCTCCACCGTCTTCGCGGAATTTGCTAGCCGTGCAGCTACAAAAATAATTCTTAGCAAGGTATATTTTCACCCTTTGTTATCGTTACGTTCCAGAATAACAATGCGCATGGGATATTCATGTTCGGCATCAGCCGGAAATTCTTCGGCAGATGTTTCGTTCCAGTCACCGCTGATCCATTCAGGAAAGTAATGGGTTCCCACGACATTTGTTTCGACGATGGTCAGCACCATCTTCCGGACCCATGGCAGAGCCGCCCGGTAGACTTTTGCTCCGCCTGAGACGACCAGTTCCGGTGCGCCCAGACGCCGCGCTATCTCAATCGCTTCGTCAACGCTCTGCGCAGTATGGCGTACTGACAGCTCTCGCCCACCACGGGTCAGCACAATCGGCAGCTGGGTGGTAAACCAGCCTCGCATCTCCAGGTAGGTAATGCTGCCGATGAGCATCGCTTTTCCCTTGGTATAAGATCGAAAATGATGCTTGTCTCGCGGCAAGCTCCACGGCACACCATTTTCATCCGCAATCACTCGGCCACGATCCATCGCAGCTATCAGGCTGATCAGCATAACTATTTGCTATAACACAAAACCTCATAACGAGCGACAAGGCTTTTGCTCTACCAGCTGAACTGCTATCCTAAATTTTGATGCCTTTGCCACTGAAACGATTTGGATTTCTAATTGCCCTGGTATTCGCTATTGCGGCAGCGTTCTTCGCGCCATCAATTGGTAGTAGCGGTGGTTCGCTAGGCAGTCAATGGCTCGGTGACTTGGGGATCTGGGTTATTTTTTTTAATTTGGGTTTATTGCTGAAAACCGAGCAACTGGCTGCT
Organism: uncultured Chthoniobacteraceae bacterium; assembly: GCA_964443575.1. Lineage (GTDB taxonomy): Bacteria > Verrucomicrobiota > Verrucomicrobiia > Chthoniobacterales > CAKUMP01 > CAYUDZ01. The sequence continues at coordinate 881 of CAYUDZ010000126.1, forward strand.
GACCTGCGCGACTGGCAGCTGCACCTCTTGGTTCACTCAATCCTATTTTTCTTCTTTCCGGTGTGTGTTCTGTTGATTTTTGCCTTGGCAGGAGACCTGATCCCCGACTCGTTAAAACTAGGTATGCTGTACCTGGCCGTGCTCCCGACAACAATCTCTACATCGTCGGTGTTCACCATGCAGGCTGGGGGCAATGTACCGGCTGCAGTATTTAATAGTACCTTATCAAACATCCTCGCCGTACTTCTGGTGCCAGCCTGGATGTCATGGCAGTTAGCCGGCACAGCTGGAGCAACAGCCGACCTCGGGCCGCTGTTTCTAAAGATTGGCATGCTGGTCATTGCACCGCTAATTGTCGGACAGTCTGTTAGACCAGCCGCCGGTACGGTAGCCGCAAACAACAGGCACCGTCTCACATTACTGAATAATAGTATTATCCTGCTGCTGGTGTATCGGGCATTTTGTCAGTCAGTAGCCGGCGGCTTATGGAGCGATTCTATTTTGCCTGAGCTGCTGGTAGCGGTTGTGCTCTGTGGCGTCTTACATGCTGCGATGTCAGCCGGAGCCTGGGGTAGCGCCAATATGCTGCGCTTCGATCGGGCGGCACGAATTTGTGCACTATTTTCAGGCAGCCATAAGTCGCTTGCCACCGGGGTTGCGATGTCCGGAGCACTGGCCGGCGCATTTGGTGACATCGACGCCGGTATGATGCTGTTACCGGTGTTGGTATATGCCAGTATCCAGCTCTCGGCAGGGAGTATTATTGCCGGACATCTTGCTCGAACAGAGCATTAGCCAACACGCTGAGAGAGTAAATGGCAGCCGTTTCAGCACGCAGGACGATCGGTCCAAGCGACACCGGGTGGCAACCAAAGCTCCGTGCCAGACCCATCTCTGCCGGGGTGTAGTCGCCTTCAGGACCAATCAATACCAGCACTGACTGCGGCAGCGTACCGTGTTCCGCACGATGGTTACCAAGCAGGCTGGCAAATGATTTGGTATCAGGTTGTAATGATGCAATCAGCATCAGGTCATAGCTGTGCCCGGTCTCCAACAAGGCTTGCAGGGAAACAGGTTCGCTGACATTTGGGAGCCAGGTCCTGCCGCACTGCTTGGCCGCCTCGACCGTCACCTGCTGCCACTTTTGGGTTTTCCCTTCAAAGTCAGCAGGATCCACTCGCACGACAGTCCGTTCGGAGATCACCGGAATAATGGAAGTAGCACCCAACTCGGTTGCCTTCTGGACAATCAGATCCATGTTTCGTCCCTTGGGTATTGCCTGGCCTAAGTCGATGCGTGCCTGCAATTTTGGACTCTCGGCACGCGAGAGTATTTTAAGTTCCACTTCGGAGCGGTCGACTGAGGTAATGGTAGCGGTGGCCTCCCCCCCATGCCCATTGAGCAAGGTTACTTTGTCACCCGGTTGATGGCGCAAGGTGACCGCACAATGGTGGGCCTCAGACCCGCTGAGCCTCATTGGCTCCCGGTTCCAATCATCGAGCGGTATAAAAAAACGATGCATATGGAAAGTTAACTAGCGGAAGAAATCCTTGGCGCGATCAAAGAAGCTCTTGTGCATTGGCGTGTTATCTTCGCCGCATGACTTGGCAAATTCCTCCAACTTTTGTCGCTGCTCGGAATTTAACTTTGTCGGTACTTCTACCACCGTATTGATAAACAGATCACCGCGGGTGCGCCCCTGTAAATCCTGTATGCCCTTGCCACGTAGGCGGAAAGTAGTACCACTCTGGGTTCCCGCAGGCACTTTGACACTGGCCTTCCCTTCCAGCGTAGGCACACGGACTTCACCACCCAATGCAGCAGTAGCAAAGCTCACCGGAATGTCGCAGAACAAATGATTTTCTTCACGCTGGAAAATTTCATGCTCTTTCACATGCATGACCACATAGAGGTCGCCAGATTCAGCCCCGCGGATCCCCGCTTCACCATTGCCGCGCGAGCGCAAGCGCGAGCCATCAGCAATCCCGGCCGGGATATTCAATTTCACTTCTGACTTGGTTATCCGGCGACCCTCGCCATTGCAGCTAGTGCAGGGATCACGAATGATTTCTCCGGTTCCGCCACACTGTGGGCATGTCTGGGCTACCTGGAAGATGCCTCGTGAAGCAATTACCTGGCCACGACCATTACAGGTGCTGCAAGTCACCGCGCGACCACCGCCATTGGAGCCACTGCCTCCGCATTCATCACAGGTGCCCTGTTTGCGCAGCTCGATCGTCTTCTCACAACCGAATGCTGCTTCCTCAAGCGTGATTTGCAGGTCGTAGCGCAGGTCGGAACCGCGCAGCCGCGAACCTGCATCCTCACCACCAAAGAAACTGCTGAATACACTTCCGCCACCCGACATCCCGCCGAACACCTCGCGAAATAAATCAAACGGATCATGAAAGCCCGAAAATCCACCGCCACCGGCTCCAGCTCCAGTAAATGCCGCATGACCGTAACGATCATAGGCAGCGCGCTTGTCCTCATCCATCAGTACTTCGTAGGCTTCACCCAATTCCTTGAAGCGGTTTTCCGCCTCGGGGTCGTCAGGGTTCTTATCCGGATGATACTTGACCGCTAACTTGCGGTAGGCGCGCTTGATGCCATCAGCCGTTTCATCACGGCTGACACCAAGTACTTCATAATAGTCATGTTGAGTAGGCATCGCTCTTAAAAAAAATTCTGGCTGCCCGCGTTGGGCACCCGTACGTTAGCTTTGATCTGGGCCAGAAGAAACCACGACGTTGGCTGCACGCAGCAACCGCTCACGAAACAAATAACCCTTGCGCATTACCCGGATAATTGCACCATCAGGGACTTCGTCGCTTGGTTCCTGGGCAACCGCTTCATGCAAATTCGGGTCAAATTTCTCACCCTCAGCAGCTACTTCAGTCACCCCAAAATCTTCCAGTAAGCCAGTGAGCTGCCGGAATACCATGCTTAACCCGTCATGGATTATGGCTGCACCTGAAGATTCGTCGTCGGCAGCCGCCTCCAGGCCAAGGGCAAAGCTATCAATTATCGGTAACAGGCGCTCGATCAGTTCCGCATTGGCAAAGCGTATCGACTCTTCCCGCTCGCGGCTGGCCCGCTTGCGGAAGTTATCCAGGTCAGCCTGGCTGCGCAGCGCCAGGTCACGAAAATTATCCAGGTCGGCCTGCAACTTCGCTATGGCATCAGCCTGCTCCGATTCCTGTTCCTGATTATCTGCGACATCAGGTTGACTATCGATGTCATGTGGTTCTTCTACTGGCTTATCACTCATTCTTTTTTGATGGCGATCATGGTTATGTCATCATACTGATCCTGATCACCGGTAAAGTCTTTTAGATCCTCAATTACTTGGTTGATGATGCCATTGGCTCCATCTTCACTGGCGGAGAGTATCGACTGTTTCATCCGGCCCAAGCCGAACTCAAGACCATTATTATCTACGGCTTCAGTCACTCCATCAGTATATAGTACCATGCAGTCTCCCTGCTTCAGGCTGACTGTAAAGTCGGTGCAGACCCTATCGAATACATCTCCGCTGTCAATACCCAAGGCCATTCCTTTCGGATTCAGCTGGCTTATTTCATCTTTGCTGTGGATGTAATGCAGCGGCGCGTCATGACCCGCCCGGCATAAGGTCAGTCGATTTTCTTTCAGCTCCAACACCAGGTAAGCAATGCTGATGAACATATCTTCCTTCATGTCCGGATATAGCTGCCGGTTGACCTTGCTAAGCACTTCCTTAGGCGATGAGCATCCCGGTGCGTTGTTGCGCAGCACGCTGCGGCACATCGCCATTATCAGGGAAGCGGGCACGCCTTTACCTGACACATCGGCTATCACCAGCCCCAAACGCTCTTCATCGACCGGGATATAATCAAAGTAATCGCCGCTCACCAGTCGTGCCGGTAAGGTGTGACCGGCAATCTGATAACCACTTGCCTGCGGCGCCGTCGAGGGAAGTAAGATACTTTGGATTTCCTTGGCTGTCTGTAAATCGTTATCCAGCCGACGCTTCTCACCTACCTCGGTGTAAATTTTTGCCGAATATAGAGCAAATGCCGACTGCTCTGCGATCGACAGAAAGACCATATGGTCAGTTTCGGTGAATGCTTCTTCTTTGTTGTCCCGGCAAACACAGAGAACTCCGAGGATTTCGCCGCCGTAATCCAATGGTGCTATGATTGCCGAGTCCGGGTGTAGTTTGCCGGAAGTAGAGCCAGCCTGTGGGAAATTCATGTCCCCAGCCTGCAGTAACAAAGCTTGGTTTTTCTCGTAGGATTCACCGATAGGACCATCACCAAAAGCGACCGAATGCAGCCGCAGGAAACTTTCGATCGCGGCCTCCCGGTTGCCTGCATGCGTTAACACATGCTCCGGTACAGGTACCAGCGAGCGACAGCCGGGACTGATAAATGACGGTAAGAGGCGCTGTAACTTCCGGTCGGCTAGATACAGCGCACCACCCTGCGCTTTCATTACATCCACGGCTCCGCTGACGATCATCCGGTAGAGACCACGCTTATCGAGTTGCTCGGTAAATGTCTCACCGAGGCTATGCAAAAAGTTGAAGATCCTGCTCTCTTCCTGGCGGATGCTCAGCATGCTTTGGCGTAGCTGGGACTCTTCTCTACGCAATACGATGTAGATGACAATAAATGCCAATATGACACTGACCAGCAGCCCAATTAATATATATGTCCACATGTGTGCAGTTGTGGAAATGCTTATTAGGAGCCTTTCGGCGGGTTCACTTCTTTGCGTAAATATTCGATGACGTCTTCAAATTGAACCAGATTATCGGGGCACGCGTCAACCAGTGCGCGATGCGCATCAAGCATGACCCGGGCCTGCTGCTCACGCGATGCTTCCTCGTTGTCTAGAGCCGTAGTAGCCTCGTTGTCAGCAGTAGTTGCCGCTTCGCAGTCTGCTTCCTGAATTTGCATGATGGCATCCAGCCCCAGATTCAGCAGCGAATTCCGGTTGCGCTGGTTGGCATTGATAATGTCGAGCGAACCATCGCGTTTGCGCAGCTTCAGGGCAATCCCGGAGAGTGTCCCCATAAAGGTCGAATCCATGCTCGGGCACTCAGCCAGATCAACTACGAATTTTTTCACTCCCTGCTCAAACATCGACTCGGCTGCATCTTTTACCAGCGGGCTGATTTTCAAGCTTCCCTGACTGCGAACCTTAAACCAGACCGTCCCATCTTTGCGGCCAATCAGGATGTTTGCATATTCGTTCACCTAAAACAATATACACTGCTATGGCTGATCCTAAATGGAATCGCGGGTAAAATTTCAGATTTTTATTAATTCCAAAGTGCTGAGGTCTTCATGGCCACGATGCGATCATCGCGGATCAACAGAACACGCCATGAGGTGACGTGACCGTCCCTGTAAAAGTCCTCACCGGTAATCTGAAAGTTGGTTTTGAAATTGCCCCTGGCAGCCGGATAGGCGACTTCCCGTGCCAGCACGTAGTCGCCTAGCTTGGCTTGGTGGTACTCGAGGCGAATGCGCACATCCGCTTCTTCCTTGGCATGCCAGTAGAATGTGAAGTGCTGCCCATAGCGCTGGTATTCTTCGATGCTGCCAATGGCACCACGTAACTTTTGCTCCTGCTTAAACGCCAGCATGCGATTGGGAATGAAGGTGCCGTCATTGCGCGTTTCGCGGGTAAATGTTTCTGCAATCGCTTTCTTGATACGGTAGTTGTCGGTCAGGGCGAGTGGTAGAACATCAGCGTCGGTCAGTTGGGTGAACGGTTCCTGGTCGGCACAGAGAGGGCTGGCCAGGAAGCCTACCATTAATAATAGTACACTAAAAATTTTCATACCTGCATGAAAGCCATATCAGGCCCCGCTGTCAACATCTGCGATAGTATCTTTCATGATTGTTTTTTGGCGGCAACTACCTGGAATTGCTGGGTCACCTTGGCTACCGAATCGCCAGCCAGTACACCACGCCAGTGGGCTCCCGGGTAAATAACTGCACGCGGCCCAACCAGTGAGCCCGGACTTAATACGCTATTGCAGCCGATTTCTGCCTGGTCACCGATGATGGCGCCGAATTTGCGCCGCCCGGTAGGGACTCGTGCATCGCCATCGCTCACCTGCACTTCGGCACCATCAAGCCGTACATTCGAAAGGATGACACCCGCGCCAAGATGCGCTTTGTAACCAAGTATCGAATCGCCGACATAATTAAAATGGGGCACCTGCGCGCCATTAAATAACAGGCAGTTTTTAAATTCACAGGAATTCCCGAGCACCACGCCATCGCCGACAATTACATTTTCACGGATGTAAGCACCATTGCGGATATGGCAATTTGCTCCGATCCAGGCCGGGCCGCGCACCATCGCCCCCTGCTCGACAATCGTTCCCTCACCAATAAATACCTGGCTGCTAATAAACGGTCTCCCCACCAGCTTGGCATGCACTGCCGGCTTAAGACGAAATTTCAGGTAGGTAGCAATCTTGTCCAGCGCCTCCCAACAGTGCTCACCATTCTCGAATAACGCCTGGTGATCGGTATGGTTGAGGTCAAAAAATGCTTGCGCAGCAAAAGCGCCTGCTGCATCCCGCAGTTTATTTTCCGGATCATCCATTCGCTTTACCTGTCATCCGCTATTTCGACGCAAGCCACGGCCATCGCCGCCATGCCTTCTTCGCGCCCGATACTGCCCAGTAATTCGTTGGTAGTTGCCTTGATCCCGACCTGTTGTGGCGATATCGACAAGGCCTCGGCCAGGGCATTTTTCATCGCACCGATGTGCGGTCCGATCTTTGGCGCTTCGGCAATCAGGGTAGCGTCAATATTGGAAATTACTGCACCTGCTTCAGTCGCCAATTGCGTGCATTTGGAGACGATTTTTAAGCTGCTGATACCGGCAATCTCAGGGTCGGAATTGGGAAAATAATAGCCAATGTCCTGCAATCCCAACGCCCCGAGAATGGCGTCGGCAATCGCGTGGCTCTGATAACACCGG
>CAYUDZ010000127.1:0-7849 GCA_964443575.1 uncultured Chthoniobacteraceae bacterium
GATTTGGTTCTGTTCAGCTGAGAAAGAAGTCTTCCTGGCGGTAGAGCCATTCATACAAATCCATGTCACGGGCACTCTGTTGCAGAGTTTCTACAGGGCTGGGTTGGGTGGCGCTGACAACGGCATTGACCAGAAAAATACGCAGGATTTCGCGTGGCAGCACTCGGCGTTCTACTTCAGTCAGCGGCTTGGAGACAACATGGTCGTAGGTATCGAGCCACAGTCGCAGGTTGCCCCAGCGCATCTTCGGGAACCTGTCTGCTGAAGCCCCCTCGATGTAGTTCATATAGCCGAGGATGGCCTGGATCGCATAGGCGATATCAAAGACACGCTCGCGCTCCTGGATAAAATCGAAGTCGACGATCCCAGCGACATCATCGCTGCGGTACAGCAAGTTCCAGAAGTGATAATCACCGTGCACAAAACTCCATGGCAGGTTGCCGAGAACCCGCTCATAGTCGTCGAGCAATGGTACCAGCAAGTCTCGGGTGCGCGAGAGCACCTGCTTGGCTGCTTCGGACTCGGGCGTTTCTTCTTTGATTGCCTCATACAAATTCTGCTCAGCATGTGGCAGCAGATTCCAGCATTCCGAAGGCAGCAGGTCATTGCGCATTTCCGGCGGCACTGGTGGCACCGGAGAATTGTATCCGTACAAGCCGCTATGCAAATCAGCGAGCGAGGCGGCCGCGCTATACATTCTTTGCCAGTCGCGATGCAGGCCCTCATCATGCGGAATGTAGCGATGGATTTCGACGATACGTTCGCCCCAAAGGCTCCAGGTGGAACCATTGGGGCGCTTCATGACCTCGGCTACCGGCAGCCCACAACGGCGCAGATGGTTCATCATTGCATGGATGAACTCTACGCGCTCACCAAACTCTTCACCATGCCGGATGCGGATCATGAATGTCCCCTGACCGGTACGGAAAGGGTCGGTGATATTGCATTGGGTGGTCAATGCCTCTTCCATACGGATGATACGCCCGAGGTCGAAGTCATCTACCAGCCGCTGCAATTGAGCCAGCGTCAGCTCTTTGAGATGGTGCGGGTTGCGCTGTTCGCCCGGCTGAATTCGCAGGGTTTGGACTACCTGGGTTTCAGAATCAACCCGCAGCTTGATGGGTTGGCCTCTCATTCTGTCGATTCTGGCACGGTTTCGGTCGGCGCTGCACTACGAACTCCAGATGAAAAAGCGAATAGTCCCCAGACCATGATTGCTGTAAACCCGAGCAGAAACAATATTCCGAGCAACCTGTAGAGACTACGATTGCCGGCTGCAGACTGGCTCTTGCTGCGCTGCATCGCCAACTGGATGTCTAGCTGTCGCAACAACTCTTCCGCTTCTTTTTTTTTCTGCTCGTCGGGTTCTTCGTTCACATTTTTTAATAATTATACTAAACATAACCCAGCATGGATGAGGAAAGCAAGAGCACGCCACCAACGAATCACCGAGCAGAAGAGCCACAGGCTCCCACCAAAGCTGACTGGATTGCTTACACAGCACCTTTTTTGGCCTTCATGGGCTTTCTAGCATTGACCAGCTTTATCAGTAAATTTGCGGTGGATCTCGGTGGGCCGGAAACTCCCATCTGGCTGACTGAGCCGCAGTACTGGATCTACCCGTTGCAGGCGGTGGTCTGCATGGTACTGATGATCCTTTACTGGCGCCACTACCGGCTCAATGGCCTGAAGCCGTTGCTGGCTACTGTGGTCGGGTTGGTAGTATTAGGGATCTGGATTTCGCCACAATGGCTATTTAGGGCTGACCCGCGGCTGTTTGGGTTTGATCCGACGATTTTTGCGGACGACCCGGTCGCCTATTGGTTCCAGGTATCAATGCGTTTTTTTCGCCTGGTCATTGTGGTACCATTGCTCGAAGAGATATTTTGGCGTGCTTTTTTGATGCGCTGGTTGATCAAGGAAGAATTTACCAAAGTACGATTTGGTGCCTTTAGCTGGAAATCATTCTTGCTGACGGCGTTGCTGTTTGCCACTGCCCATGCCGGTCCGGATTTTGTAGTCGCGGTAATCACCGGGCTGATTTATAATGCTATCGCAGTTTGGACACGCAGCCTTGGTGCGTGTATATTAGCACATGCAGTAACCAATCTGGGGCTGGGACTATATATTATGTACACCGGCCAATGGGGTTTTTGGTAATTGCGCAAGCAACATATAAAATTGGATTTGAGGTACGAGATGCAACATGGATTTATACAAAAATTACTGATTTCTGTGATCATCGCATTTGCGATGGCCAGCTTGGTGCAGTTCTATAAGCATTTTATCATCGGAGCGGATCGGGCCTTGAACGAGGGCTACAATAACCGCTACGGAATTTCCAAATAATGCCAATCCAGTGAGGGTCGGGCTGGCACAAATTAACCCCACGGTAGGGGATATTGAGGGGAATGCGCGACTGATAAGTGATGCCTACCGGGAACTCTGTGCCCGGGGGGCGGATCTGGTGTTAACACCGGAATTGGCAATCCCCGGCTATCCGCCGCAGGATCTGCTGTTCAAGCGCAGTTTGATTGGGCAGGTCGAGGCGGCAGTTGCCGGACTTCACACGTCCGTTGGGCAAGTACCGCTAATCGTCGGTGTAGTGGAGCGCAATACGGCACCGCAAGGGCGACCCTTCCATAACAGTGCCGTCATCCTGCAGGCAGGCAAGGATCCGCTATACATCCGCAAATCGTTACTACCAACATATGACGTGTTTGATGAAGATCGCTATTTTGAGCCTGCGGAAGAATGGCCGGTGCTGGAACTGGCCGGGCACAAGGTTGGGATTACTATCTGTGAAGATATCTGGCCGGCGGAAGAGTTGCCGCGACCATTGTATAAAATCGATCCGGTTGACCAACTGACTGCCGGGGGAGCTGAGGTGATCCTTAATCTTAGCGCCTCGCCGTATTATTCGGGAAAACCGGCCGCCCGGCACTCAATGCTTGCGCGCACTGCCGAGCGCTACCGGGTGGCGCTGGTCTATTGTAATTCGGTCGGCGGTAACGATGAGCTAATTTTCGACGGCCACTCTGCAGTATTTAATCAGGATGCCGAGTATGTTGGTGGATGTAACGGCTTTGCGGCGCAGTTGGCAGTGGTTGATTGCAAGCAGCCGGCGGGGGCGGCTAAATTTGAGCCCCTGGCAAATGAGGAAGAAGTATACCGGGCGCTCAAGCTCGGGTTATCTGACTATTTTTCCAAATGCGGTTTCCATTCTGCGGTGCTCGGCTTGAGTGGTGGCATTGACTCGGCGGTTACCGCCTGCATTGCCGCTGACGCATTGGGCGCCTCGAATGTGACCGGGATCACGATGCCCAGCCGCTATTCGTCTGTCGGCAGCATCGACGATTCAGAGTTGCTGGCTCAGCTGCTGGGTATTGGATTCCATCGGATTTCGATCGAGGAGCCGGTGGCGACATTCCATCAACTTCTGCAGCCGTATTTTTCAGGAATGCCGGAGGATGTAGCCGACGAGAATATTCAGCCGCGGGTGCGCGCCACCCTGCTGATGGCCTTTTCGAATAAGTTTGGCCATCTGTTGCTGACTACAGGCAACAAGAGTGAGCTGGCGGTCGGCTATTGTACACTGTACGGTGACATGGCCGGTGGGCTGGCAGTGATTTCGGATGTTCCTAAGACACTGGTGTACAGCCTGGCGCGCTGGATCAACCGCGAGCGTGAAATTATCCCCGAGGCGACAATTACCAAGCCGCCGAGTGCCGAGTTGAAGCCTGATCAGACCGACCAGGATACCCTGCCGCCATACGAGCTACTTGATCCGATCCTCGAAATGTATGTGGAACAGCAACTCAGCGTGGATGATATAGTTGCCAATGGCTTTCAGCGAGACATTGTTAAATGGGTACGGCGTAGTGTCGATCTCAACGAATATAAGCGCAAGCAAGCCGCTCCCGGATTAAAGGTGACCAGTAAAGCATTCGGCAGCGGGCGCCGGATGCCGGTAGCCCAGCGATTTATTGCATAATACCGGTTATGGACGACATCTCCGATCGCATAACGGCTGGGGAATCAAGGTTGGGGTTCATCGAGATCTTACTCATCTACCTGCGCCTGGGTTTGACATCTTTTGGTGGACCGGTTGCCCACCTGGCATACTTTCACGAAGAATTTGTCGTCCGTCGGCGCTGGCTGGAGAGCAATGAATATGCCAGTCTGGTTGCGCTATGCCAGTTTTTGCCTGGCCCTGCCAGCAGCCAGTTGGGATTTGCTATCGGTCGGCACCGGGGTGGGTTAGCTGGTGGCGTTGCTGCCTGGCTTGGCTTCACCTTACCATCCGCATTGTTGATGATGTGTTTTGCCGCGTTGTTGGGCGCCTTGGCAGATCTCCAGCAAAGCGGCTGGATTACCGGGTTGAAAGCGGGGGCCGTGGCAGTGGTGGCGCATGCTGTGTGGGGGTTGTCAGGCAAGCTTTGCACCACGAGAGTCACGGCCAGTATCGCGTTGGTCGCGGCGATCATTCTCATCCTGTTACCATTTTCGTGGGTACAAATTGCGGCAATTGCTGCCGGCGGTCTCTGCGGGTTTTTCATGATCCGGTCGGAATCTGATCGGCAGCAAGTGGGTACGGGTAGTTTTGGGTGGCGGCAGTCGCTAGTGCTGCTTGGGGTATTCACCTTACTGCTGGTATTGCTGCCAATCCTTGCTGCCACCACTGATGTGCGTGCCCTCGCGTATTTTGATGCATTTTACCGCAGTGGGGCGCTGGTCTTCGGCGGTGGGCATGTCGTGCTGCCATTATTGCAAGCTGAGGTGGTGGAGCCCGGTTGGGTGAGTGAAGATGCTTTTCTTGCCGGCTATGGTGCGGCGCAGGCACTTCCCGGCCCACTGTTTGCGTTTTCTTCTTTTCTCGGGTATGCACTGGTTGACCCGCCGAACGGAATTACCGGCGGCTTACTCTGCCTGCTGGCAATTTTTCTGCCTGCCATCCTATTGCTAATCGGGGTCCAACCGGTGTGGGAGTGGCTGCGTAACAAGCGGGGTGCCAGTTCGGCAATTGCTGGAATTAATGCCGCGGTCGTGGGGCTACTGCTGGCAGCACTTTACAACCCTGTGTTTCTCAATGGCATTCCTGACGGCTTAGCTTTGGCTATTGCCTTGGCTGCGTTCATGTTGCTACAGCTGTGGAAGATTCCTGCTTGGGCGGTAGTTACTACTTTGTGGGATTGCCGGATGGGTTGGATTCTGACAGTTGCCTGAGCACCGACTCGACCACTTCATCGACTTCCACCGAATTCATGCAGCGAAAATCAATCGGGCACTTGCGCAGGAAGCACGGGCTGCATTCCACCTGGTGGCGAATAACAATGTGGCCGTAGCCCAGCGGTCCGGTTAGTTTGGGTTCGGTCGAACCGAAGATGGCAACCAGCGGTACACCCAGCAGGCTGGCCAGGTGCATCGTGCCGGTGTCGTTGGTCAACAGGGTGCGGCAGTTTGCGAGCTCGGTAATTAATTCTGACAGTGAGGTTTGGCCTGCCAGGTTATTGACATCGCCTTCGACAGCCTGCTCGATTTCTTCGGCTAGCGGGCGATCATTGGCAGTCCCGAAAATTAGCCACTGGCAATTTCGGCGTTGTGAGATCGCGCTGGCGACGCGGGCAAACTGGGCTGCCGGCCAACGCTTGGCTGGTCCGTATTCTGCACCCGGGCACAGTCCGATTCGTACCGGTGAATTATCTGCATGGGTAACTTTGCGTGGAATTGCCACATCGGTGTGAGTGCTTGTTGCACCGATCGCCTTAGCCAGTCGCAGGTAGCGGTGGACGTGGTGTTCGGCGCGCAGGGCATCATTTTTTTCGGGTATGATCTGGTTGAGCAGCCACCGACGCGAGTGGCCGGCATATCCGACCCGGCGTGGCAAACCCGCCAGCCACAGCTCGAGTCCGGTGCGTAGCGAGTTCGGGAAAGTAATCCCGACATCGAAGCGGCCCCGCAGTTTCCCGGCTACGCTGACGAGACCTGCGCTGGCAGGAATTGGGATTACATCATCCACTTCAGGAACGACACGCCACAGATCGGCGAGCTTGTCTTTGCACAGGATCGTGATGTGAGAATCGGGACGACCTTGTTTGATGGCCTTGACAGCAGGTACACTCATGACCGCATCGCCGAGCCAGTTGCTCGAGCGGATGACCATGCGGAACGGCTTAAGTTGCTCGGGTGCGTGGTCTGCAGGCAGGTAAACTCCGCGCCGATAGCTTTGGAGCAGGAATTTTGGCTTCGGCGTTTTCCAGCGGTTGTGGACCCAAAACCAGTCAACCGGATTGCGCTCAATCTGCTTTTCCAGAGCGCGGTTGATCCGTGCGGTCAGTTCCTCGAGCGAACAGCCAGCGCTCGGGATCTCATCATCCACATTGACCTCCCAGCGTGCCGGGCCGGTGGTATTGATTGCTGCCGGGATCAACTTGGCGCCGGTGCGCAGGGCGAGCATGGCCGCTAGTGGTGAAGTAGAGGCAATCCGGTTAAATAGTGGTGTCCAGATCCCTTTGTCGCCTGCGTGCTGGTCGACTAGCACGCCAACTAAGCCACCTTCCCGTGCATGCTTGATCGGCGCGTCAAAGCCGTCCTGGCGGGCAAATAACTTCAACCCTTCGATTGCCCTGCTTTTGCGTACGTGTGAATCGATGAGTTTGTGATTGAGCGGTTGAAAAATTGTCCCCGGATTAAGCTTGGGGATCATGACGACCAGCTTGGCCATCATTTCCCAGTTGCCGATATGGCTGATGACCAGGATGACACCACGGCCTGCCTCGCCTGCTTTAGCCACTTTGGCTGCCTCGTCAGACTGGACCAGGCGGGAGACTACTTCCGGTTTGGAACGCGAGATTGCCGGACCGCAAAGCAGGTTCGCTCCCAGATTGGCAAAGTGCTGGCGGGTTAGTCGTTTTAATTGGCGGCGATCGTACTGGTCGCCGAAAGCAATGCTCAGGTTGTTTTCTGCCAGCTTGCGATAGGCAGGTAGAAGCAACCAGGTCAATGTGCCAAGGACGCCACCGAGTCTGAATGCCAAGGCAATCGGAAGTCGCGTTAAGACAGCAAAGGTTATCCGGTATAGCCAGTAGGTAAGCCGTTCGAGGGATTTTTTCATCGGCTGCCCTCTTTCCAGTACATCGTTCTCAGCGGATGCTCATCCAGCAGGTTGGCTTCCAGGCCGCCGAGCTTTTCCGCATCATAGAGCTGGATCCCGACATAATAATAGATCGGGCAAATTGGTGCCTCCTCGCTGACCAGCAGGGTTTCGGCCTGCCGGAAAATCTCGAACCGGCGCTCGTTATCAAGTTCTGCGGCCGCCTCTGCGATCAGCCTGTCGTACTCGACATTCGACCAGCCGGTGCGGTTATTGCCGCCACCGCTAACAAACATATCGAGGAATGTATTGGGATCATTGTAGTCGCCAACCCAGCTCGAGCGGGCGATATCATAATCGAGATTACTCAGCGAATTCAGGTAAACTTTCCACTCCTGGTTTAGCAGTTGGATTTTGATTCCAAGCTCACGTTCGAGCATGCTTTGGATTTCGATAGCAATTGCTTCATTCAATTCGCTCTTATTGTAAAGGAAAGTGGCCAGGGGGAAATTTTTGCCATCGGTAAAGCCGGCCTCCGCCAGCAGTTTGCGTGCGCGCTCGGGATCGTAGCCGAGCCCCGGCGGTGGCTGGTAGCCGGCGGCTCCGGGGGGTACCAGGCTGGTGGCGGGCAACTCGCCGGCGCGGGTAATTTTTTCAACGATGAGTTGCTTATCGATGACCAGCGAGATGGCCAGGCGCACCCGCGGGTCATCAAATGGTGCTTTGGTCACATTGAAGCGCAGGAAAAAGTTCCCT
>CAYUDZ010000128.1:0-7707 GCA_964443575.1 uncultured Chthoniobacteraceae bacterium
AAAGCCATGAAAAAAGTAACCACTATGCGTGAATGCGAGGACTGACCCCTTATCTGCCCAAGACGTTATTATCGGCTCCAATCCGGGGCCGAACCTATCGGGCTAAACTGTTACGCAAAAGTTACTATCGGGATTTTTTAAAAGCATCCCTCCAATCATACTTCCACGTATAAAGCGCAGAAGTAAGCCATGAGTGATCAAATGTTTCATCCGAGATCTGATAATCCTCCTCTACCTCTTTAAGAACATAGTAAAACTTTTTTATACCCTTTTCTGAAATCATTCCAAATTCTCCAGTGAGGTCCTGATTACTATTGAAGCGCTTAAAAAAATCATCTGCAATATCAAGCGCACGTTCTTTTTCTCCCTCCCCAAATCTTAGCGTTAAAGCTAATAATGGACCGATATCATATTTCCCATTTCTGTATGCGGCATCTAGATCGCTAATAGATAAATCGACTCCTTTATAGAGGGAATTTTTGAAACGAAGATAAAGTGCTTCAGGATGACCATAATCTGCAGCAATATTTAATGATTCATGAAAAAATTCGGGAGGATATTCTTTACTAATTTTGAAATAGTCTCGGCTCATATGAGGATGTTCCCTGATTACATTTCCTAAGTTCCACAAATCCACGCCCGCTTGGCCATCTTGATCATCAATAAGCAGTTGCCTTAAGTGCACAATTGCCTGTTTAAATTGCTCCTCAGAAACTAAATACTCATTATCAGAGTTTTCATCAGGAGGAGCTGCCATCAAGTAGTTATTAACAGCAAGCAATGCAATTATTACTGTAAAACTACAAAAACACTTCATAAGCCTAATTCCTCTATGTATTCTTGTATCGTCTTTGCTCCATATGCTTGATGGGGAGCCTTGGGACCCTGCTTTATCGCACGCCGAATAAACCAACCTGTCCTTCCACCCTGGAGGGTAGCATAAAGGTCTCGGACTGGCAATTTAACCGGTGTATATGCATCCATGAATTTTTGGTGCTCTGAGTCAGTAAGTGGACCAATTCCGTTTAAAGCTTCAATGACTGATGCTTTGTAGACTTGACATGTGCAATTTTTTATGTCTACTTCAATTGAAATACCTTTTCCAGATACAGATAGGATAATTTCACCAAAAGAAAATCCTAGGTAGTCCGAGGGGGGATCTTCAGGGTTGCGATCATGCCTAGTTCCAGCCCACCCGTCAATATCTCCTTTCTCATTTCTCACCCCATAGACATATTGTTTAGCTGTCCAAGAGGGGTTCTCAATTGATTTTGTTATGAGGGGTCAGTTGTTATGAGGGGTCAGTCCTCGCATTCACGCATTTAGAATTTTACATGAACACGCCTGAGACAGGCGTGGCTACAACTTTGGGTCTTCATGTGAGGAGTTAGAGAGTTAGTTCTCTGCGTCCCTGCGCCTCAGCGGGAGCAATGAAGAGTTGTCCCTCCTTCGTCCCGATCAATCGGGACTACGGACGGGCATGCAGCGCGTTTCCCGCCAGGTGCCTGGAGCGGCTACTTTTGGTCCAGGAAGCGTGCCCGGGAGCCGTCGGAGAGCAGACCGACGAGGATGAAGACACCGAGCGGCAGGAATAGCGAGGGGGCGTAGAGGCCGCCGACGGCGACCCCGGCGACCCAGGCCCAGAACCGGTTTTGCTTGAGGTGGGCGATGACAAATTCGAGGAAGACGACGAATGGCAGAGTGAAGACTGCCATGATGATCAGCAGCAGCGGGGGGAAGTCGTCATTGTCGGGCAGCAACATGGCACCGACCACGCAGGCGATGAAGATGAGGTAATAGATGATGGTACTGATCCGCAGTGACCACAGGGCCCAGTGGGTACGATCGTTCATAGGGGTATCTAGAGCTGGTTGGCGGGTTAGTGTCAATAGCGGGGAGGAAACCACTGGGAGGAAACCACTGATGGACACTGATTTACACAGATAAGAGGTTAAAATTCAGTTCGTCCCTTCATGTCCTACATGTACTCCATGGTAAAGAATGAGTACGGGAAGGACTTGCAGGTTTGGTGACTTAGCCGCAGATGGCACAGATGAGCACAGATGGTTTTCTGGTACTGGTAGTATTTAGTTTTCTCCGCGTCTCAGCGTCTCTGCGTGAGAAAATTAAGACCTGTCCGGCTCGGACTTCAGACCTGTCCGTCCTTAATGCCTGTTCGGCTCGACATAACGGACGGCTCAGTCTTCGCCATGGCTACGCCCGACAAGTCGGAGATCCGTCCCTACCCGATCTTTCCCTACCAAGGTTTGCCCCGACTTATCGGGATCTGCAACGGGTGAGCATGATTTGGTTGCCGTCGGTATCTTCGCACATGGCGAGGTGGGGCGGCTCGTTGTTTTCGGGTTGTGGCGGGTGGTTACATTTGCCGCCATGGGCGACCACTTCATCGGCGCCGTCCACGACATCGGCGACTTGGAAGCTGAGTCCTGTCCAGGTTGGCTTACCCTCGCCGCCGCCATGGATGGCGATCCGGCCGTTGGCGACTTCGAGTTCGGTGATATGTTCGTTGTCGCGGACGATGCTAGCACCAAAGGTGTGCTGGTAGAATTTGGTTGCGCGGGTTTTATCGGCGGCCCAAATCGTGTATTTCAGTTGCTCGACGTGCATAGCCAGAGCATAGCAGAATCTGAGGAGGATTGCAGGATTATCATACGGGGACGAGGTGAAAATAGCCACTAAGAGGCACAGAAGTCACAGAATGATCAGATTATTAACGCAAAGTCACGAGGTAGCAAAGGCGCAGAGCAGTCCTCTGCTTTTACTTGGTAGCCTTGGTGTAGTAGAGCGGCCCTTTCCTTTTATACGAACTGCTCAGTCTTCGCCATGGCTACGCCCGACAAGTCGGAGATCCGTCCCTACCTGATCACTTGCCCTGTCCTCCGTAGCTCGAAGAGCGAAGGAGGATCACTAGTTTTACTAGCTCACTAGTCACTTGTCCACTAGCTCACTACCTACTACTACCCCTCACACCGTCCACGAGTTGTCGCCGGTGAGGAGTTGCTGGAGGTCGGCGGGGCCGTTGGCTTGTGCCTGCTCGAGCTGTTCGGTCAGCTGGTCTTCGTAGGTTGGGCGGTTAATTTTGCGCAGTACGCCTGTCACCATTGGGAATTCCGGGTAATCCATCTGCGCCAGCAGCGAGGGATAGAGCATTGCGGGGTCATCCAATTTGTGGGTCAGGATATCTTTTTCGGTGACCCCATCCTTGCCCAATTCGACAACTTCCGGTTGGAGGTGGTCGCCCATCCGGATCCCTTTGTTTTTGTCCTTCCCGAACAGGAGTGGCTGACCGTCCTCGAGGGTCAGCAGGTTGTCATCGCGGTTTTCTTTGGCGTAGACCGGGCTCCATACCTTATCGTTGAAGATGACGCAGTTCTGGAGGATTTCGATAAAGCAGGCCCCGTCGTGTTCTGCGGCTGCCTTAAACACACTGATCATGTGTTTGATGTTGTTATCCATGGTCCGGGCCACAAACGAGGCCTCGGCACTGAGGGCAAATCGCAGCGGTTTGATCGGGGCATCAATCGAACCCATCGGGGTCGTTTTGGTGCGGGTACCAACCTTGGAGGTCGGGCTGTACTGACCTTTGGTCAGACCGTAGATCTGGTTATTGAAGAGCAGGACTTTGACATTCACGTTGCGGCGCAGCAAGTGGAGCATGTGGTTGCCGCCGATACTCAGGCCGTCGCCGTCGCCGGTAATCATCCAGACGGAAAGCTCCGGATCGGCAACTTTCACGCCGGTCGCGACGGCCGGCGCCCGACCGTGGACGGTATGAAAGCCGTAAGTATTCATGTAGTACGGGAAGCGGCTCGAGCAACCGATCCCGCTAACCACCACAAACTTTTCGCGCGGGATCCCCAGCTCCGGGAACGTCTTCTGCAGCGCATTGAGGATCGCGTAGTCGCCGCACCCCGGGCACCAGCGCACATCATTCGGGGTTATAAAATCTTTGCGGGTCAGGCTTTGGGGTTCATCTACAGTTGCTGCGGGGGTGCTCATTGTACTATCTCCATGATACGATTGGTAATTTCGCCGACCTTGAATGGCTGGCCGGTCATTTTATGGAATTCCTGCACTTCGATCAGGTAGTTATCGCGGAGCAGGCGGCTCAGTTGCCCGAGATTGAGTTCCGGAACCAGGATGGTGTCAAAGCTGCGCAGCAGGTCGCCGAGATCCTGTGGCAGCGGGTTGAGGTGGCGCAGGTGGACGCTGCTTACCGCGACGCCTTCGCTCTGCAGATGCTTTACCGAGGAGGTGATCGCACCGTAGGTGCCGCCCCAGCCGACCACCAGGACCTTGCCCTGGCGCTCGCCGTTTACCTGCAATGGCGTCAATGATTTTGCAATCCGCTGAACTTTCTCGGCGCGCAGGCGGGTCATGTGTTCGTGGTTGGCAGGATCGTAACTGACTGCGCCGGATTCATCCTTTTCCAGTCCCCCGATCCGGTGTTCGAGCCCGGCTTGGCCGGGGATTGCCTGGGTACGGGCGAGCGTTTCCGCGTCGCGCGCGAATACCTGGTAGTCGCCATCGGCCACCGCAAATGGGACTTTCATGTCCGGTAGCCGGGCGGCATCCGGAACCTTCCAGGGTTCAGCGCCATTGGCGATGTAGAGGTCGCTCAAGACCATGACCGGCGTGCTGTAGGTGAGGGCAATGCGGGCTGCTTCCATCGCGACATCAAAGCAATCATTGGGCGCAGCGGCTGCCACGACCGGGATCGGGTTATCGGAGCTATGGCGCCCATATAACGCCTGCAGCAGATCCCCCTGCTCGGTCTTGGTTGGCAGCCCGGTGCTGGGACCACCGCGCTGGACATCGATGATGATCAGCGGTAATTCCACCGATAGCGCCAAGCCGATAAATTCTGACTTGAGGCAAATTCCCGGCCCGCTGGTACCAGTGACCCCGAGGTGCCCGCAGAAGCTGGCTCCGAGGGCAACGCCGATTGCGGCAATTTCATCTTCCGCCTGAACCGTCTTGACCCCGAATTGCTTATGCTGCGCCACGCCTTCCAAAATCGATGAAGCCGGGGTAATCGGGTAGCCGGCGTACAGTAGCGGGCGCTCACACTGCCGGCTGGCTGCCACCAGACCCAACACCAGCGCTTCGTTGCCGGAAATTTTCCGGTAGGTGCCGGGTTCGACTGCGGCTTCGGCAAGTTGGTAGCGGTTGCGCGACGTCTCAGTTGTCTCGCCGAAGAAATACCCGGCCTTGAGTACGGCAATGTTGGCCTCGGCCAGCTCGGGGCGTTTCTTGCCCCATTTCTTTTCCAGGAATTTAATCGTCACATCCGGGCTACGTCCGTAAACCCAAAACATAAACCCGAGGGCAAAGAAGTTTTTGCAGCGCAGCTTATCCTTTTGTGACATCTCGATCTCCTGCAAAGCATCGAGGGTCAAGCGGTTGAGATCGATGCGAATGACATCGTAGTCCTGATCAAGCTGGGGGTCGGCAAGCGGATTCGATTCATACCCGGCCAACGCCAGGTTCTGCTCGATAAACGTTGATTCGTTGACCACCAGCAGCCCGCCGCTGGTCAGGTCGGGCAAATTCGTTTTCAGCGCAGCCGGGTTCATCGCCACCAGCGCATCCGGTGCATCACCCGGCGTCATGATCTCGGCACTGCCAAATTGAATCTGGAAGCCGGAAACCCCGGGCAGACTGCCAGCCGGCGCCCGGATTTCCGCCGGGAAATCCGGTAAGGTGGCAATATCATTTCCCGCTAAGGCACTGGAATCAGTAAACTGCTCGCCGACAATTTGCATCCCGTCACCGGAATCTCCGGCAAACCGAACAACTGCACATGGGATTTCTTTCAGGGTTCCCTTCGCTTCAGGCATAATGGGCAAACCTAGTAAACTTTTAGAGATTTAAAACTACAAAATGCAGAATTTCTGCGATCGCGTGAAGGAAGGGCAGGCGATCAGCGCAAACCGGCTGATTATAAAAATGTGTCCGTAGTTGGATTCGCACCAACGACCTTCGCCTTCGCAGAGCGACGCTCTATCTCCTGAGCTATACGGACTATAAATCTAGTGGCAGTTCCCAATGGACTCGAACCATTACTGGCGCGGTCAAAGCGCGCTGTGCTACCCCTTACACCAGGGAACTAAAAAATTTGGGGGAATTGTGAGTGGTAGAAAATATCGGTTGATCTCGCGCGCGGCATTGGTACCGCATTGCGGCAAGTGGGGGGATAGCCAGGATTCGAACCTGCACCGGCTGATTCACGGTCAGCGATGCAAACCATTACACCTCTATCCCGATAAGGGAACTTGCATCCGGAGTGGCACGGAGATCTGCTGGTTACCGGCCAGCTGCCATAACACCGGAGGTGGAAAAAGTATCCCCGGCAGGACTCGAACCTGCACCAAGGCGTTCGAAGCGCCGCATGCTTAATCCTTTACACCACGGGGACAAAAATTGGTTCGGGTACCCTGGTATCGATCCAGGTATCTCTCGCGTCCAGGGCGAGCGGATTAGCCATCTTCCCCGTACCCGATGGTCTGCCGTCCCGGGATCGCATCGGGCACCACTGCTTTGCAGGCAGGTCAGTTCACTAGTTCTGTAACGGCAGGTAAATAGTGAGGCTACAGCCGACGGGGTTGGCTGCAGCGCGAGTTGCGAATGATTGTTGAGGGTGGGCATTCCTCATAATTCTTTCGCTGAAAGAACACACACTCATCTTCCGGCAGCCTGGGTACCAGGTACTGGAGCCCGCGAGTATTTCATGGCGGTCTTTAGGGCGATTAGCCGGCTCGCCTGAAAGCCTCTGTTCGACAGAGGCAAACTTGACTCAAAACTCAGCACGCAATAGATTGCGCTGCCCGACACCCATGGGCACTGAACTTATCCAAGTTCGCCTCGAGAGTAGCTAGTTACCGCTAGCTGCTCTCTTTTTTTATCTATGTCCTGTCATTTACTTCATTACTAATAATTCCTGCGGGTAATAAAAAACCCGGCATCCTTTGCGGAGACCGGGTGACACTCTTATCAATGATAATACTCTATTCTTAGAAGTCCGATCTCCTGTCGTTGGTGACATCAGTATGTGATATGCGCGAGATGGCACAGGCCGGCAGCGCATACCAGCTGGAACGCTTTACACTTTGTGAGACTGCCGCTTGGATCTTCATTGAGATAATTGAGACAATCTTTGCGTACTGCTTCATTGTCAATTGGAAATTGGATTCCGTGTAAATTTTTGTCGTCGTTCAGGAAGTAAGACGCGGCAGATGTGCAAACTTGCGAATGAAATTACAAAGTTTTTTTTCTCGAGCCCGCCGAGGGCCTTGCTGTTCGCGAGGATCTTATCCGCAATATAGTGTGGATCGCCCACAAAGAGCGCACCGTTATTCGGAATTGGCCTTCATCGCCTGCTCGGCGGCCTGGATTTTTTCCTCGGGGACGGTACGCAGCTTTTTGGCCAGGCCGAGCTTGCTGAGCGTCCAGATAAGCCATTTGGTTGGATCCCAATGCCATGGTTTCACGCCGTTGCGGTAGTCGTGCTGGAATTCATGGTGGTAGTTGTGGTAGCCCTCGCCGAAGGTGAACAGCGCCATCAGCCAGCTGTCGCGGGCACTGCATTTCTTGGAGTACGGGCGGCTGCCGATGGTGTGGCATAGCGAGTTGATGCAGAACGTGCAGTGCTGGACGCAGACTACCTTGAGCACGCCACCGATCAGG
>CAYUDZ010000129.1:0-1304 GCA_964443575.1 uncultured Chthoniobacteraceae bacterium
ATATCGCCAAGCTGATCCAGCACGGTCGCAAGGCCGCCATCTGCGAGCAAGTCAGCACCCCGCAAGCCGGCAAGATCGTCGACCGCGAAATTACCCAGATCGTCAGCCCCGGCACGGTCAGTGACATCCATCTTCTCGACGATGCCAAACCCAATTTCCTCGCCAGCATCTGCCGCGATGGGCAGCGCTTCGGGCTGGCCTGGCTCGACTTAAGCACCGGCAGCTTTCACATCGCGGAGTTCGAGTCACTCGAGACATTGGATTCAGAAATCGCGCGCATCGCACCGGCGGAGCTCCTGATCCCGGATGATGATTCCCAATTAGCCGAACGTCACCCCACGGCGACAGTCTACGATTCGTATACCTACCTGCATGAGCAAGCCCAACTCCTCTTATGCGAGCATTATGGGGTCCACTCGCTTGATGGCTTCGGCTGCTCTGACCTGGAACTTGCCGTCTCAGCCGCGGGCGCAGCCATGCATTACATCAGCCACCAACTGCGCCGCAAAACCGACCATATCCGTAGCCTGCGCGTCGCCGCCGGATCAGCACATGTCGCACTCGGTCGCGCCACCCTCGAAAACCTCGATCTGGTCGATAGCAAAGGGGAGCAAAAGGCCACCCTACTCAAGGCACTCGACCGCACAGTGACTCCGCTGGGCGCACGCAAACTACGCGACTGGCTGCTGCACCCGCTGCGCCATCTCGAATCGATCCTCGCCCGCCAGCAATTAGTGGCAGAATTGCTTGCCCAGCCACAGACCCATGCCGAACTGCGTGAGCTACTCAAGGGTGTCCGCGACATCGAGCGCACCGTCGGCCGCCTCAGCCAGGGGTCTGGCAGCCCGCGCGATTTACTCGCCCTACAAACTTCGCTGGCACAGTTGCCACAAATTACGACTGAGTTGCAACGCCTGACCAAGACAACCGCACCTGCCCAGTCCAGCTTGCAGGAAGAAGCCCCACCACCGGCAGAGCTAGCAGCAAAGTTGCTTGAGCAAATTCACGAGTTGCCACACATAGTAGAGAAGTTGCAGGCAGCTTTGGTCGATGAGCCGCCTGCCACACTCAAAGAGGGCGGGGTCTTTCGCGAAGGCTACAATCCCGAATTGGATGAATTGCGCCAATGGTCAGGCGATGGCCGCGAATGGTTGGCAAAAATGCAGTCCCGCGAAATCGAGCGTACCGGCGTCAAATCGCTCAAAATTAAATATAATAATGTTTTCGGCTACTTCATCGAGATCACCAAATCCAACCTTGAAAACGTTCCGGATGATTACGTCCGCAAGCAAACGATGGCCAAC
>CAYUDZ010000129.1:1314-7703 GCA_964443575.1 uncultured Chthoniobacteraceae bacterium
AACGCCGAACGCTTTATCACCCCGGAACTTAAAGAGATGGAAGGCAAGATCCTGCGGGCCGAGGAAGGAGCCCGCAACCTCGAGCAACAACTGTTCACTGAGCTGCGTGAATTCATTCTCGAGGACCTCGATCACCTCCAACAGACCGCGGATGCCCTCGCCGCCCTGGATACTCTCGGTGCCTTCGCCGAAACTGCACGCCTGTTCGATTACTGCAAGCCACTGCTGGTTAATGAACCGGTTCTGGAAATTAATAATGGCCGCCACCCGGTGCTCGACCAAAACCTCAGCGGCGAGAAGTTCGTGCCGAATGATACCGCCATTGACCCCGACTCCGCCCGCCTGCTGCTGATCACCGGCCCCAACATGGCAGGAAAATCCACCTTCATCCGCCAGGTGGCATTGATTGTATTGCTCGCCCAGACCGGCTCGTTCGTGCCCGCAGACTCAGCCCGCATCGGGTTGGTCGACCAAATCTTTACCCGGGTTGGTGCCAGCGACGACCTCACCCGCGGCCAGTCAACATTCATGGTCGAGATGAACGAAACTGCCAATATCATTAACAATGCGACATCTAACAGCCTGGTCATCCTCGATGAGATCGGGCGCGGCACCTCGACATTCGATGGCCTCTCCATCGCCTGGAGTGTCGCCGAGCACCTCTACGACACGATCCAGGCGCGTACACTCTTTGCTACCCATTACCATGAACTGACCGACCTCGCCCGCACCCGCGATGGCGTCCAGAACCTGAATGTCGCCGTCCGCGAGTGGAACGACCAGATCGTTTTCCTGCACAAAATTGTCACCGGCACCGCCGATAAAAGCTACGGCATCCAAGTCGCCAAACTTGCCGGTCTGCCAGACACCTTGATTGCCCGTGCCAAGGAGGTACTGGCCAACCTCGAACAGGCCGAATTGGCAGCCGATGGTAAACCGAACCTGGCTAAATCTAAATCCCAGTCGAAAAAACAGCCTACAACAAAAAAACTCCAGCAGGAACCCGCGGCTGAAACTACGCCGGAACTTCCGCTGCTTTGAGCGCCTTGAGTTCGGCCTCGTATTCCAGCTTTTTACGCTGCAGCCTGGCGATGGTCAGATTATGGCGATGCAACTCAATCGTCAGGCGATTGATATGTCCCTGCGTTTCCATTCGCTGCGAGTTGTTTTCCTTGAGCTTACTTTCAAGTGCACTCATACGCGACTCGACAAATTCCTTGGTCTTATCGCTAAAGTCGAATTCCGGCAGCGGTTCCTCCATGATCCGCGCCATCTCGGCGTTGGTACCGGCAGACTGAAAACGGTATTTTAAACTATCTTCGTATGGCGGCACCGTGACTACCCCACCGCAATGCGGACAATTCAGTTCGATCCCCTCGCCATCTTTGTCGACAATCAAAATATTGGCACAATGCTCACATTCGAACTGAATGTCGCGGTTGGTTAATTCAATATCAGTCTTGCTGTAGGGTAGGACGTTAGACATGGGCGGATAAATTAATTTATAGCGAGTTCGGATTTAAGCAATCATTAGTGCGGCAAATTGTAATCCACCAGTCGCCAAACGACGCTAGCCGCAGGTCGTTTTCACTTGCTTATTTGAGAATAACTCTGTCATTTTAGTCAAGTGCTGGATATTGATGCGCTGACACTGGTAGCAACCTCGCATGGCGAGCAAAAGGCGCTACTTTACGAAACTTCCGCGAAGTTCCCGAACAATCACCTTGGGGCGATCATCGGACCTTCCGGATCAGGAAAAAGTACGCTGATTAAAGCGATTGCCGGAATGCATGAGCCTGACGCCGGTACCTTCCACTGGCAAGGTCGCAACCTGATCGAAGAAGAAGACCTGGCACCATCGGAAATCGGCTACGTCCCGCAGTTCAGTATCGCTTACGATGAGCTGACTGTATGGGAAAATATCGAGGCGACCACCCGCTTGCGGGTCGCCGGCCTGAGTTCCGAGGAAATCGAAAACCGCACTGAATTTTCGCTGATAGCCGCCGGTTTGGATGACATCCCCGAGCGCCGGGTCAAGGTACTCTCGGGCGGCCAAAAGCGACGCCTGTCGCTGGCGCTGGAGTTGGTCACCCACCCGCAACTGCTACTTTGCGACGAGGTCACCAGTGGCCTCGACCCCAAATCCGAGACCGATGTAATGAAGGTTCTACGCAAGGTCGCCAGCAAGGAAGAGCGGATCGTGCTGGCTGTCACCCATAGCTTGCGCCACCTCAGCGAGTTCGACAGCGTGCTGGTCATGTACGAAGGCCACCTGACCTACCATGGTCAACCCGAGCACTTGCTTCATTACTTCAATGTAAAATCTCCGGAAGATGTCTTCCCGCGGCTGGCCAAGAAGTCTGCCGAGAGCTGGCACTCCTCATGGCTCAAGCACCGCGAGCATTACTACGAAAGCATGGGGATCGACTTATTCAGCGGTAAACCTATCGAGCCTGATACGGATGTTGAGGATCTGCCGACATCCGATCCGTTCGCCGATGTACTGCCGCCGGATTATGACGGCCCGGATTACAGTGAAAGCGATTTGCCCCGCCCCGAACGCAAGGAGGAAAAGAAACCGGTTGAGGATGTAGACGAAAAAGAGGAGGATGATGAAGAGGATAAGTCGGCGTCGCTGCACGACCGGATCCCGGGAATTGCCACCCAGTTTTGGGTCCTGCTGGCACGCCGGTTGAAAATCTTTTTCCGCAATCCCGGCCAACTGTGGCTGCATGTTGCATTGATTCTCGGTTTTCCGTGCCTGGTTGTCATCTTTGCGCTGGATGGCTTGCCGGCGGTCACCAACCAGATCATGAGCATCGATGCCAACCCGCTGGAGTTGGCTAAGGATGCCGCCAGCTTCTCACGATCGGCAATTTCTATCGGCAGCCTGGTTTCCGGCCTGGTTATGTTCCAGGTCGTGCTGCTCACCTTAATGGGAGCCAATAATGGCGCGCGCGAAATTGCCGCCGAACGACAACTATTTGAAAAAGAGCGGCTCGGCGGTGTGCGGCCAGTCAGTTACCTGCTAAGCAAACTGGCCTTCCTTTCGGTTCTGGTTGTTTTGCAGTCGTTTTGGATGGCCTGGTTTGTCAAAGCAGTGTGCCGGATCCCCGGGGATTTCGGCCAGCAGTTGCTGCTGCTTGTGTTAGTGAACGCGGCGCTCACCGCGGTAAGCCTCGGCATTTCGAGCCTGATGAAGTCTGCCGAACAGGCCTCGCTGGTTTCAATTTATCTGGTTGGCTTCCAATTGCCGTTATCCGGTGCCGTGCTGGCCCTGCCTGAGCTTGCCGCCGCGATCACCCAGCCATTTATCGCGGCCTACTGGGCATGGTCCGGTGTTCTGATGAGCATGAAGGATACCCGCTACTATGACGTGGCGCTACTGGTCACTCAGACCGGACTCTCCCCTGCCGCAGCCTGTCTGTGGATTCTTGGCTGCCATGTGATCGGTGGAATCCTGATTGCTTACATTGGCTTGAAGCGCAGTAGCTGGCATTAAGCAGCGACCACGCCACGATGATTTATCAGCCCGATAAGCAGGAACTGAACATCGGCATTGTCGGTGCCGGCTCGATTGTCAGGGACCGCCACCTGCCGGCACTGCAGAAAATCGACGGGGTCCATGTCGCCGCCGTCTGCAATTCGTCGTTGGAAAGCGGGCATCGCTTTTGCGAAGAATTCGGACTGCAAGCCAAGGTGGTATCCAGCTGGCTGGAACTGGTGGCAATGAAAAACCTTGATATCGTATGGATTGGTACCACACCCTGCCTGCATAATCAGGTGACTTTGGCCGCGCTGGCTGCCGAGAAGCATGTCTTTTGCCAGGCACGCATGGCAATGGACCTGACCGAGGCCAAGCAAATGTACGCCGCTTCGCAGCAGCTCACGCACCTTGTGACCATGCTCTGCCCGCCACCACATGGCATGGCTGCCGGGCGTTTCATGAAACAGTTGCTCGATGAGGATGTGATCGGTACCCCACGCTATGTGCGGCTGCGTAGCCTGAGTGATGCCTTTATCGATCCCGATGAGCCGGCCCACTGGCGGCAACGGCGTGAACTTAGTGGTCTCAATGTCATGACACTTGGTATCTATGCGGAAGTCCTGCAACGTTGGCTGGGACCAATCCGCTGGGTCTCAGCGATGGGCAAGGTCTTCAATAAAGAACGCCAGGGTTATATGGTAGAAATCCCGGATGTGCTCGGAGTCCTCTGCGAATTTGATAATGGTGCGCAAGGCACCCTCGAGTTTAATGCGATCGCTGCGAACGCCCCGGGTGACAGCATGGAAATTTATGGTACAGCAGGTACCGTCGCTTATGATTTTGAGAATGACCAGGTCTTCCTCAGTTCGCTGGCTGGAGCTATGGCTGCCGTCGAGATCGATTCAGAGCTAATCGATAGCTGGACCGTTGAAGAGGATTTTATCCACGCCGTGCGCCACCCTTCCAACCCCCGCCCGTCCCCCACCTTCGCCGAGGGCTTGAGCTACATGCGGGTGGTCCAAGCCGTGGCTGACTCGATCGAACAGCAATGCCTGATTACGATCGAGGAGTAACACATTCACCAAGGCAACTGCCACACCATCAACTCGCTAACTTCTCTTCCCGTCGGGGAGTTTCAGAACGCTGCTGCAAGCGCTCATAGCCGATGAATAGGAGCATGATGCAAACGCCAAATGCGACTGCACTTATAATTAACGCCGAGTTCAACAAGCCGGTCGTGCTGAAAGAAAGTTTCAGCAAGACCGTGGAAATAATGAACCCGGAATTGCGGATCACCTTGGGAAAGCTCTGGGTGTGGATAAATGAAAACAATAACAGCAGCACATCGGTCATGATCAGGATGGTGAAAAAATCATCAAAAAAGATGTTGTTCAAATCCTGTGCCGGAACCTCAACCTCAGGAGTAACGAGAAAGGCATCATTGAACCACGTAGCCAAACTAAACACCGCCAGCCCAAAAAAGAGTGGCACCAGCAGGACACTCAAGTTCTTTTTGAAGGCAATGAATCGCTGTAGCGCATAGTCACTACCATCTAGCTCCGGCAACCTGCGTTTGCTATTTAGGTAATAAAACAACAGCAACAGCCCGAATAATACCAACGTGGTCAGGATATCGTAGGTGAACTGCAGGTCTTCTTTGCTCTCAAACCAATTAGCGGTGAGGTCGAGGTTAGCGATGTCCTTAAAAATTCGCCGGATCACAATTAACGTGATGATCTCATACTGCTTGCCGATGTACTGGGTGATCGACGCCGGCAGGTAGTAAATCAAGAGGTACACCTCGTACACCAGGATGAACGAAAATGGCGTGTAGATAGCCGCAATCGGGTCAGTCAGCAAAGTATCAAACGGACCCTCCCCAAAAAAACCAAGATTCGTTGCCGCGATGACGCTTAAATGGGTGATAAAGCTCAGCACCGCAATAAACACGATCGCACGCTCCGCCTTACTGCGCGCCGGATCAGAAAGAGTCAGCTGGTAAAGACACTCCAGAACACGTCGCAACCATGTTAATAAATTAGCCAAGGTTAAGAATTATTTAGTTATCTATTACGTCAGCTAACCACCATCTGTCACAACTTTTATTGGTCACAGATGCGTCTGGCCGAAATTCCAGACCAACAACTATCGAGAAAAGCAATGTCCCAACGGCCTTGGAATACTGTGTTTTTACATGATTTCGGGGTTAGCTCTCGATAGTCCCGATAGATTAGGGCCATCGAGGTTTGCCCTGTCAATTAAGCAATGAAATGCCCTGTTTAATACTCATCCGGCAAAGGCAAACGATGTAGTACCTTGAACCCCTGTTCGGCAGGCAAACAAATGCCCATCGGCATCATTGGTGGCCTCGCCTTTCGGCAAACCAGTAGTAATGACCAGATAGTCCAAATCCGGCCCGCAGAAGGCCAGCGCCGTACACTCGATCGACGGCACGACGATCCGGCCAAGCGGCTGACCAGTGGCCGGATCAAAGTGGTAGACAAACCCGGCATGGACGATCGCCACCCATAACATCCCCTCGGCATCGATCACCATGCCATCCGGCGAGCCTTCGATCCCCAGCGCCGCCGTATCAACGACTGTCCGTGGATTACCGATCGCACCACTTGCCAGATCGAACTCGTAGGCCACAACCTTCTTTGTCGGCGTGTCGATATAGTACATGGTATCGGCTGCCGCATTCCAGCAGATGCCATTCGAGTTGGTGATGCCGTCGAGCATTTTGTGAAGAGACATATCGGTATCCAGCCGGTACAGCGCCGCCTCCGGCTGCCTACGCATACTGATGGTCCCACCCCAGAACCGCCCGGCCGGATCACACTTGCCATCGTTGAAGCGGGTTTGCCCACGCAGCCCCGGCTCCGGGTCGGCCACCGGCGTC
>CAYUDZ010000130.1:0-7620 GCA_964443575.1 uncultured Chthoniobacteraceae bacterium
TCCAAGCACCTCGCGCTGCGTCTCGCTACGAAGTTTGTGATTGATCCGGGCTAGCCCGGAAAAATCACAAGCCATCTGCTGCGACCAGCGTGAGGCGCTTGTTTACAGCGTTGGGCTTGAATTTCGCTATTTACAGTATGTACTCATACAGCTCATAGCGAAATCCATCGCCCGCCTTGTACCCAAGCACCCCACGCTGCGTCTCGCTACGAAGTTTGTGATTTTTCCGGGCTAGCGGCACTGTGGTGTTTTCTGCCTGATGCAGAGTAGCTATTTTCTGCCGCGTTGCGCTGCCAACGTGGTCATGTGATTGGACCCAGCCTAATAGTGTTGTGCGCTTAGTGAGACTGTGAATGAGCCAAACGATATGATCTACTCACCATTCTTTTCAGCTGCGAGGCGCTCGGCCCGCGCTGCCAGTTCGACATGGAATTGCTCCGGGTGAGGGGCGTCGCCGTTGGTTCGGGTGCGTCCCCAATACTGGGAAAATGTTTCGTCGTCGCGGCGTTGGTCAGAGAAGTCCTGCAGGTAGTTACGGATGATGCCCGGAAGTTCTTCGGACTTGGCAACCTTTTGCTCCAGTCCGGCTAAGCGGTCGCCGGTGATCGCGCCACCAACGAATAAGGCGTAGCGACCGGGACCACGTCCGACGAAACCAAAATCGGCATTGTACGGGCGGGCGCAACCGTTCGGGCAGCCGGTCATGCGGAACAGGATGGGCTCTTTTTCCAGTCCCAACTCGATCAGGATTTTATCTACTTCATCCATCAGGCTGGGAAAATACCGTTCACTTTCGGCGAGTGATAAGCCGCAGGTAGGCAGAGCGACGCAGGCATGCGAGGTCTTGCGTGCCTCAGTGAAGCCCTCGGTGTGTGGGATTTTGTATTCCTGCAGCACTGAGTCAAAAGCGTCTTTATGGCTTGGCTCGATGTCGAAGAAAATGGCATTGGTATTTGGTGTGAAGCGCATCGGTCGTCCAAATTGTTCGGCCAGCTTGCGGAACCCGCTCCGGTATTGCGGACCGCCATCGACATCGGTGATGCGTCCTACCTCCACGTGTACGGCGCAGAAGAGTTTGCCATCGCCCTGTTCGTGCCAGCCGAGCATGTCGGCCACGGTGTTAAATCGAGATTCGCGGAATTCTTCGGTTGGTGCATCGAGGCGTTTGCAGACCTCATCGCGGAACCAGTCGATGCCACGGTCTTCAATGGTATATTTCAAGCGCGCATGTTTGCGGTTGGTACGGTCACCAAAATCACGCTGGACCGTGACGATTGCTTCTGCGGCATCGACGGCATGTTCTCGCGCAACGTAAAATAATGGCTTAGCCAGAACCGGATAGGTTGCCTGCTGGCCATGGTGCATACCAAAACCGCCACCGACGACGATCGAGTAGCCCACGACCTTGCCGTCAACGACTTGGGCGATGAAGCCGATATCCTGCGAATACACGTCGACGTCATTGCGCGGGGGGACGACAATCCCAATCTTAAATTTGCGCGGCAGGTAATGCTCGCCGTAGATTGGCTCCGTGACCGGCTCAACGCCATTGCCATCCGCATCAACTTCCATCTTTTCGCCATTCAGCCAGATTTGGGTGTAGGCGGTACTTTTGGCCAGGAAGCGGTCGCTGAGTTGCTGTGCCAGCAACTGCGCATCATCGTGAGCTGCATCCTTGAGTGGTGCTGCCGGACCCATGGTATTGCGTACCACATCTCCACAGGCTCCCCAGGTAGTCATGCCAGAGGCCACGATCCGCTGCATCGAGTCACGCAGGCTGGTTTTGAGAATGCCATGAAATTGCAGACCCTGGCGGGTTGTGATCCGCAGGGTGCCATTGGCAATCTCGTCGGCCAATTTGTCCATCGCCAAATACTGCTCTGCCGACATGTTGCCGCCCGGCTGTTTGGTCCGAACCATGAAGCTCCACGCTTTGTCCAAACCCTGCTTCTTGCGCGGAATCCGCTCGTCGCGGTCATCTTGCTGGTAGGTGCCATGAAATTTCAGCACCTGATAGTCTTCATCTGAAAAGTGGGAGGCCGCGCTGTCTTGCAAGGTTTCCTCAATCGTGCCCCGCAGCTGCTTGCTCTCGTCTTTGATTATTTCAACGTCTTTACTAGCCATAATTTCGTGTTCGTAGTTGTACTCGCAATCATTTACGTGCGGCAATGCCAATTGTTACCTAATTATAGATGTCCGGCACCACCAGACCGACCATCAGATAAGCAATCAATCGGCACCCCGAGCCACTAATCACTACTATTCATATAGGATATATCATATATTGCTGATGTGGTGTCAAGTGAGATTACTGTATTTTCTTTGCTTTCTGTTGGATGTGGGGTTAGTTTGGTAATGATGAATGAATTAGTATTGGCATTTACCACGCCTGGGTGGCCGGAGATTTTATTAATAATGTTGTTGGTCCTGGTGTTATTTGGGGCCAAGCGGCTGCCTGAGTTGGCGCGAGGGTTGGGGCAGAGTTTGAATGAGTTTCGCAAGGCCAAGTCGGAATTTGATGATGAGCTGAGCAAAGCATCCGAGGAATTGGATGAAGTGAAGCCGGACATGGACATCAAGCAACCGACCCAGCGCGAGAGTCAGAGCAAGAGCTGACTGCTGTAGTCGGGCAAGACGCTTACCGGGGCATTGGACTAAATGGAGAAGCTCTGTGCAATCCGCGTGTTGTTGCTGCCGGTAGGGGTGTTGGCTTTGGCGCTGAGCGGCTGCGATGGCCGTGAAGAAGTGCCGGCGGCTGCCCCTGCGGATGAGGCTAAGCAGTCTGCTGCTGTAGCGGCAGAGAAATTCACACCGCCGGAATCACCGGTTATTGCCGCCTCGATATCGGAGCGTGAGCCTGGTCAGGTGGTGGTTGCCAGTTATAACATCCGCAATTACCTGACAATGGATCGTTGGCTTGATGGCGAGCGTGTTTCTGACAAGCCCAAACCGGAGGATGAGATAGCAGCAACGGTGCAGATCATCAAGGATATCGATGCGGATGTTTTGATGATTTCGGAGATTGGCACGGCTGACGACTTTGCTGACTTGCGCAGGAGGCTGGATGCTGCCGGGCTGGGTTATACTGAAGCTGAGTTTGTAGTTGCTGCGGATGAGTACCGCCGCTTGGCGGTGCTGAGCAGGCTGCCGATTATTGAGCGTAATTCGCGTGCCCGTTTGCCTTACCAGATTAGCGGCAAGCAGATGTACATGCAGCGGGGGATTGTCGATGTCACGGTGCGGGTGAATAAGAGCTATGATTTGCGGGTCATGGGGGTGCATTTAAAATCGAAGCGCCCGGTTCCTGAAGGCCAGGCGCTGATGCGGCGTAATGAGGCACGGCTGTTGCGTGAGCATATCGATGAGGTGCTGGTGCAGGATCCGGAAGTCAACTTGCTGGTTACCGGAGATTTTAATGAAACGCGGAATGAACCGCCGATCGAAGAGATCATGGGGCCGCGTGATAGCGACGGCTACATGGCAGACATTTGGCTTACCGACTCACTGGGGGACCGCTGGACGCAATACTGGCGGACTGCGGATATCTATTCACGTTTTGACTATGTCTTTGTGAACCGTGCATTGTTTCGCGAAGTTGATAAAGAATCATCCTATGTTTACCGTTCGGATTACTGGTGGGAAGCGAGCGACCACCGCCCGGTCGTGGTGCTGATCAATCCAAGTAACCGCTAATTGTCGATGAATGCTGCTATTCACCAGCTGAATATCGGCTTGATCATTGCGGTGCTGTTTCTGAGCGGGTGCAGTACCTTGCCCCGCAACGAAGACGTTGCACGGGCTGAGTTGAACCGAACAGGACTGGCGGCCGCACAGCATTTACTCAAGCGGGCCGAACGCTACAAGGGTAGCCGCGAAGTGGCCATGGTGTACCGGTTGCGCGCCGGTGAGTTGGTGTGGGAGCAGCTGTTTGGTGAAAAGCTGTCGATGGAAGAAAGACGGCTTGCGCAGGAAATTTATAATTCTGTTTGTGGCCTGGCTGCAGTAGATTTGGTCGAGCATCATGGTGGTGCCCAGACATTTAATTACGCAGGCTATACGTATCATCTGGAGCCACGATCGGCAGCCAAGCACCAGATTGATCCAGCTCGCTACCTGGAAGTCTTTCCGGCCAAGTCGGATCGGCGTAAGGGACTGAAGAAATGGTTTAGCAGCGATGGCATGGGTGAACCGCTGATACCGATCGCCAAATTACCTGCAGATGAAAAGCGGCTGCGCTTCGTCGCGGATATTGGCACATTGGAAGAGGCAACGGCCATGCTGCATTATGGCGGTGGGGATGGTGGCGATGGGGGCCGCAGGATTGCGCTGGAAATTTGGGATCCTAGTTTTGTTGAGTCTGTCAGGCTCAATGGGGTGTCCTTTCCGCTGGCAGCGGATTTTTCAGCACCGCTGCAATACCAGATCAAGGATCAGCCGCCGGAACTGCTCAGTTCGCTATCAAAGTTCTTTGTTGCCGATGAATCGGAGGCCAGCCTGACCCTGATTGAGCCTTATGATCCGGATCGGATCCCGGTCGTTTTTGTCCATGGCCTGATTTCTGAAGCCCTGATGTGGAAGGATGTCTACAATGAATTGCGGGCTGACCCGGAAATCCGCAAGCGCTACCAGTTCTGGTTTTTCCGCTACCCTACTGGCTGGCCGGTGCCTTACTCGGCCCATCTGTTGCGTAAAGAGTTGGCAGCGCTGGAAAAGCTTCTGGGTGATCACGATGACATTGTAATGATCGGCCATAGCATGGGCGGCATCCTGACGCGGTATCAGGTGACCACACCCGGACGCCTACTGTGGGATGCTACATTTGAAGAAAATGCGGATAAGGTTTACCGGCAGATGCCCAAGGATTCGCTAGCGCGCAAAGCTTTGGTGTTTGAAGCTAACCCGGACATTGAGCGGGTGGTCTTTATCTCTACTCCGCATCGAGGCAGTAAACTGGCTGATTTTAATGTTTTGAATTTAATCAAACGGATGATCAAGTTGCCGGGACAAATCATGCGTACGGTGATTGAGCTGCCTTTGCCCAAAGTCGATAAGAGTAGATTAACCAGTGTCGAAAGTTTGTCACCGGAAAACAAACAAAACCAAATTGTCGACCTGATCCCGATCGAAGCGCACTATCATTCGATTATAGGTGACCGGGGACGGGGAGACTCACCCAACAGCTCAGATGGAGTGGTGGAGTATTGGAGTTCGCACCTGGATGGTGCCGAGTCGGAGCTAATCGTCCCGGCCGGTCATGGAGCCCATGACACGCCTGAGTCGATTGCTGAGATAGCCAGGATCCTTGAGCTCAACTTACAGGATGTGCGCTCACTCGATAATTAACAATTTTCTTACAGTTTAAGATGCTGACGGGTAGCATCAGAAACCGCTATGGCATGTTTGTAATTTGTTTTGAATATCTCAAGCAGTTTGAATCAGTTGCCGACTATTAGCATTGCTGCAGGTTGGGGTATCGATGATACTGGACCGAGAATCCTATGTCTAAATTACATGGCATCGTTCTGACGAAGAATGAGGCTGATTTCATTGAAACCAGCCTGCGCTGGAATCTGCAGTATTTCGACCATGTCTACGTCTACGACAATGGCAGCCATGATGATACTTGGGCGATCGTCAAGGAACTGGCGAAGGAATATCCACAAATAATTCCGTATAAATCGGAAGATACCGACTTCCGAGATTCCCTCAGGGCGGACGTTTTCAACCATTACCGCGAGCGAAGCAACCATGGTGACTGGTGGTGCCGACTTGATAGTGATGAGCTGTACTACGACAATCCACAGGAATTTCTCTCTAATGTCCGTGCACCAAACCACGTAGTCTGGGGGCTAATGATTACTTATTATCTTACTGGGAAAGATCTCGATCAATATGAGAATCCAGACCAGGGAGTGCCGCCTCAGCTGGTACTTGAGGACTTGCCAAAATATTATGTGGTGAATGGCTCGGAGCCGCGATTTTTTCGCTACCGCAACGGCCTGACTTGGGACATCAACAACAACTTTCCAACTCACATGGGCTTGGTCTACAGAGAGAGGATTCGCCTGAAGCATTACCAGTATCGGTCACCGCAGCAAACTCAAGTTCGCCTCAATACCAGGGCTGAGGCTGAACGGCGGGGGTGCCATACATTTAGCCACAGCAGCCAGAAATCATGGCGGGAGAAAGTCTTCCAATCAGAAGATTTTCACTACGACCGGGGAGATGGTGAATTTGTGATCGACAATAGCAAGGTGCCTAATCACTTGGAATCTGTGCCAAAAAGAATCATTAAGCGCTTGGCTCACGGCCTGAGAATCTGGCCATGATTGGCATCCCTTGAAGCCTCTAATTACCACGCTTGGACTAATACCATCTCTAAACAGTTTTGCGCAAATGAGGATTCGTAATTGTAATCCTGATCGTAATCATATTCACCAACTGCAAGCTGTGGATCCAGATAAAGTCACGCTTACGATCACGACTACGATCATGAATATGAAAAGGACACTTACTCAAACCTCTTCGGAAACGGTATAATTCCCTGAATCGTTACTCCCCCCGTACAACAACCATTACGAGGCGTCTAACGTAGTCGGTATCGCTTATTTCTCGAGGTAGAATGTGATCGTCGTGACGACGCGGACGTCTTTTTCGATTTTTTTAGTGTCGCCGTGATTGGCACCGACATCGACGACCGTGAACCCGCCCTGGCGGGCGTGGCGGATAGCGCCGACCTTGACTCCGGCGTTTTCAGCAAATTCGTTGGCAGCAATACGGGCATTGAGGGTTGCCTCCTGCAGCATGTCCGGTTTGATTTCGTTCAGTTTAGTGAAGTGGTAAGCCGGCGTGTTATTGTCGATGTGCATTCCCTGGGCGACCAGCTGGTTCAAGTTGGTACGGACCTTGGCCAGCATGTCCACCTTGTCGGTTTCTACTGTCACACTGCCCCTGAGGACGTACTTGATATCCACCAGTTGCTGGTCCTTGTTACGGTATTCATTAACGTCGTAGTTAATGACACCCGGAGTGATCTCAGAATCTTCTACCCCGTTTTGTTTGAGCAGTTCGATAATCTTGTTTTGCTCGGCTTGTGCTTGATTGTATAGCTGCGGCACTTCCTCGCGGCTGCTGGCAGCTACGGCGTGGCCGATCGTCCAGTAAGCGCGGTCGGCTTCGACCCGGCGCTCGGCCAGTCCTTTGACCTCGGCGGTATTGATGGCGACTTTGGCGTTGTAAAGGGTCTTGCTGGCAAATAAGCCGGCAAGGGCAATGCCCACTGCAAGTAACAGCGCGGGGATGATTAGGGACAGGCGGTTGGGAGGGGATGAGTTCATACTACAATAGTAGCATTTTCTGATAATCTGTTCAATTCAACTCTGAGTATTTTCGCGCAGAGCAAAGCAGAGGGGAGTGGTGAGATGATGGAGTGGTGGAGTGATGGAGTGGTGAGATTCAATACTCCATTTCACCCTCCGCGTCCCTGCGGACTTCACCAGGGCTGCCAAGGACAAGCTCGTGATACCCGCAAAATTTTACTCCGCTTTCCCCAACTCCCGTGAGCGGGCGGCGGCGGCGTCGACTGCAGCGGCGATGCCGGCAGCGGTTGCATGATCCTTT
>CAYUDZ010000131.1:0-7443 GCA_964443575.1 uncultured Chthoniobacteraceae bacterium
ATCCGTGACTTGCGGGTAATGATCCTCGGGGCCGGGGGTGGCGCCGGTAGGGCCATCGCAGCACAATGCGCCAGCGAGCATTGCGAGCGCCTGGTGCTGGCCAATCGCTCACCGGATAAAGCCCGGGCGCTCGCCAACGAACTATTGGGTGAGTTTCAACACACCAGGCTGGCTGGCCCGACCGATGCACTTACTGCTATTCCGCTGGAGGCCGATTCGCTAGCTGCCGAAGTAGCCAATATCGACCTCATCGTCAATGCTACTCCATTGGGTATGCAGAAACTCGACCCCAGCCCGGTTCCGCGGTCAGCTCTCTCAGCCTACCACCTGGTCTACGATACGGTCTACGCACAACACACCAGCCAGTTGCTCGAAGACGCCAGGGCGGCGGGAGCTCGAACAGCCAATGGCATTTCAATGCTCTTACATCAGGGAGCCTTGTCATTCGAATTGTGGTTCGGACGCTCGCCCGACCTGGAGACGATGCGTCAGGCAATAAGCGGTGGAGAAATCAGTGACCAGTGACCGTGAGCCGGTGGAGGGGAACGCGCTGCATGCCCTTCGTAGCTTTAGCGAAGCGGGGTCACGGTGTAGTGCAACGGAGACGGAAGAGCGAAGCAGGGTCACCGCGCTTTCCTGACATGCTGCCAAGCTTGCTGCCATTTTCCTTCCTGTGCCAGCATGCCGGCCAGCCCTTGGTGCGCCTCTTTGGCCAATTTCTTATCTTCGAGGCTTTCGTTCAAGATCCTTTCTACTGCAACATGATTTCCATCCTGAACTAACTGGTTGAGCTTTCTGCCGAATTGGCTCAGCGACCAGACAGGAGTTTCCAATGATGCCCATGCTGGCGGAATACTAATCGCCTCCGCGTCTGCCGCCAGCATGACGGCCTCCTGGTACATTTTATCCTGTGCATAGCTCGATGCTAACAAATACCAGTATTTGTGCTTGGCCGAGGGGATTTCCATTTGCTGTTCGAGCCAGGCGACTGCCGCGGCACGATCCCCAACCTTGAGCCAGCGCCGGATGATTGCCTGTGCCTGGCTGTCCGGAATTTGATCCAGCAGGCCGATGATCATCTCCCTTTCCAAATTAAATTCTCCCGAGGCGACCTGATCGCTACAGCGCAGCAACCATGCGACATACAGCTGCGGGTACTCGCTCACGACATTGCGCAAGGCAAACTGAAGCGACGAATTGCCGCCCGAGCGGCGGATGGAATTGACCAGAATATTATACGTGAGTGGCTGACTGTTGGTAGTACTGGCCCGTACAGCATCAATCTTCAATGCCCTGCGTAGCGCAATCCGCCACAGCTCAGCAGTGACTAAAGGATCAATTTTAATAAATAGATATCCCTGTTCCAGTGCCATGGTCGGCCAATTCGGCTGCACTTCACGGCCCGCACGCAACAGCGACATGGCTTCCTCGTCGGTTCCCTCGAAGCGTAGTAGCCCCGCTGCTTTCCAGTAGTACAACTGGTGGATCATCGGCATCTGTTGGATGGCAGCATCGGCATAGTCGATGATTTCCTCGTATTCACTGTCATCCAGTAACTGCTCGAGCTCCTGCTTTGCCGTGACATACTCCCACGGCGCCATCGGTTGCTGCAGGAACCAGCTGCCGGCAATCATATACAACCCGACCAGCAGGGCCAGTCCGCCACTGACGCGGAAGACCAGTTTGGCGGCTAATCCCGCCGGCTGGTGCGGTTCTTTCCGGTTGTTGATGCAAAAAGGCAACATACCAATGACCCCCAGTGTGAAACCGAGCGCGGCCCGATGAAACGGGACATCTACCAGCGCGTGCAACAGGGCAATGGCAAAAGCTGAAACCAGCGCCCAGCGTAGCGGCCAGTGCGAACTACGCTGCCCGTTCTTAAGCCTCAGCGCCAACAGCACCACAATCGCAAGCAGGCTTACTACAGCAAAAATACCGGTTTCCGAGAGTAGTAATAACAGATCACTTTCCGGATGGACGTTGACGCTGTGCAGCAGCGACAGGTCACGGTACTGGGGAAAAACATATTGGAACGTACCCAGCCCAAACCCCTGAAACGGTCGCGCGAGCCACATTTTTAAGGTGTCGGCAAAAACTTTAGTCCGGTAATCGAATGTAGTTATATCCAGCCCGTACCCATCAGCCTGCTGCTCGTCGGCGTTACTTTGCTGGTCGCCGGTATCAGCCACCTCGACGGTCTCGATGATCCGTTGTTTGGCGGTACTATCTGAAGAAAAGAAGACGATTGCCACCGATAACGCCAGGATCCCACAGGTCAAAGCGATCCGGAAATCGAGATGCTTGCGACCCAACCCGCCCAGCCATATGGCGATCCCGACGGCCAGAAAAACGATGCCGGCCCGCGACTCGGAAAAAAAGAGTAAGCCACCGGAAGACAGCAGGAAGCAAACAATCGCTGCCGCTCCAGCTACAAACTTGGTCCTAGTGAAGCTGTACAGGATCAGCCCACAGCTTGTCACAGCGGTTGTAAACAACAGCGTGGCAGTATGGTTGCGGTTAGGAAAAAATCCGTACGTCGTGATTTGATCAAACGGGTAGCTGATTACCCCCCGCTGATGCAGCATGGCCAGCCCCGCGTACAACGCCCCGGCAATCGCAAAAGCCCAGCAAACTACATACAGCTGCTTCGTCGCCCCACCCCGGCTCAGCAGGTACACCAGGAAGACGATCACCAACGATGCATAGATTGCCCAGAAGAGAGTCAGCTTGGGCATGACACTCAATTGCGGGCCCAGTGGGATCAACTCGTTTTCTTTGAGCTTGCTGAGCCACTCTGGCTCCCCGGCAGGCAGCCCTGACGGCAGGAATGTCAAAAAGAAACAAACGACCAGTATCCCGGCCAGAATAGCAATCGGTTTGGGCGTCGCATAGTAGGGCTTAAAAAAGAGCATCAGCAGGCCGACCGTCGCCATGATGATCCCCAGTCCGATTTGGTCCGGACCACCGGCCAGGAAAATTGCACAGACCCCCGCCAGCAATGCTATCAGAAAAACCTGCTGCTGATTGCCGTTGGCTTGATGGTTGTGGTGGTTGTTGCTCTGCCCGGTATGTGATTTTGACATATTTATCCCTTCAGCAAGGATATCTTCTTACTACTACCGGCAAATAAAGACAATAATTTTAGTCCGCCGTCAACTGCCCGACGGCATTGATCCCGGACGGCTGAATCAAGTAGATTTCCATGCTGATCGGTGAGTCACTACCCCGGTACTTTTTAACCACACTACCTTTTAACAGGTCCAGCAATGGCTGCGAACGCGGCACGATAAATACCTCCCGCGAGTTGGGAATAAGTACCAGCGGCGCCGGCCCCAGTTGATCTCCATATTTGAGCAAAAAATCCGGTGCCAGACAAATGCCTGCAAGCACCGGGGAGTCCCCGCTCAGATGGTAGGCCAGCAAATCGTCGTCGCCGGTGCGCAGTTGCCTGACAACTACCTCGTCATGCAGCTTGGCCAGGTTTTTGCGGGCAATCCGCACAAACACTTCCCAGGTAACACCCAGTTCGGCAAATTCCTCCTTGGTGTACGCCCGCAGGCCGGAATCATCCTGAAAGCCTGCAACAATTTGTATATCCTGCTTACTTCCGGGAATCGCCTTGGAGTGGCCGCTGTTCCTGGCGGCAGGTTCAAAAAATAACACCCATCGATCCGCGCTCTTCGGCAGGTTGACAACGACATGCGGCTTATCTGTCAGCAGCGACTCATCACCGGATGCACCACCGGTGGTACTGGCAGTGCCGCCAGCATCCTTATCCGGTTGCTCCGCCAGCATAGCGACCGGCCAGGCCAATACCAGCAAGCTGAAAGTTGCAGCAAGCGACCACTGCCTGCCAGTAACTAACACGACGTGCTTAGAAAGTTCGCTGTGAACGACGGCGGGCCAGTAAGCCGACAAATGCCGCCAGCAGAATCAGCACGGCACTGCCCGGCTCCGGTACCACTGAGACATCATCCATGATGATGTAATTTGAGCCAGCATCTTCATAGCGATTATTGGTCAGTGTGGTGTCAGCTAGTTCCCAGTTAATTTGAATATTGGCAAAATCAGCCGCAGTAAGCCCGTTCGAGATTGTACCATCATCAACAAATTGCTGCTTATTTGTCTCTGCTGCATTTGCAGTAGCAAAGTCTGAGATGAAAGCGTCAAAAGTATTGCCACTGAGCACCACTTGTATGTTGTGGATGCTACGGTAAACAAATTCGCGGTTCTGCGTCACAGCCGGATTGCCGCCGGTCGTTTGCAAAGTGCCATCGTCGTACCATTCGGCGCGCAAATCCGAGACAGTTGCATTGTCAGGGTTCATCCGCAGCGTCAGCAACTCGTTGTTGGAGCCGTCAAACAACGTAAAGCTGAAGGTGTCTTCCTCCGGAAAAGATGCATCTAGTGACTCGACAATCGAAAAGCGTATCGTCAATGTCACATCACCGCTACCAAATGGCGTAAATGACTTGTTCAAGTTGGGTACAGGTTGATCCGGAAAAAAGCCGCTGGAAGCAAAAGTACCTCCAAATAACGCCGACTGGTCACCCGCTCCGCTGCTACCCGAAGTAAAGCCTGCAGCAAAACCAACAAAACTGGTATCGCCAGCATCATCTGTTACGTTGAAAGGATCATTTGTCGTCCAGCTCTGCTGACCATTTAACGAGCTGAAGCTACCAGTGAACGGTGGATCGTTAAACGTATCATTAAAACCCAGTGCCAGGGTTGATGATGCAGTCGCCAGTAGTATCAGGAGGGTGTGCGCGCGTAACATAATGATTTTAAAGCAATTTTGTGTTTTTGTAATTGACAGAGGGTATGCGCTTAACGATTTCGCCGGCGTGTCATGAGTAATGCAAAACCGCCTGCTATCAGCAATAAAGCGGAACCAGGTTCCGGTACCGCACTGACCGCATCGATAATCATATAATTCTCGCCGGCGTCCTCGTAGCGCTCGTTGGTAACTGTAATGTCAGTAAGTTCCCAGAAGATTTCAACTTCCGAAAAATCGTTGGCGGTCAGTGAATTGGAGATGCTGCCATCATCGACAAATTGTTCGATGTTTGTTTCGATATTGGTAGTTGCTGCCAAATCAGAAATGTATGCATCAAAGGTACTACCGTTCATCTCAATTAGCAGCCGGTGCTTGGAACCATAGCTAAATTCGCGATTCTGAATAACAGCCGGGTTTGATGTTGTCTGCAACACGCCATTGTCGTACCACTGCACCCGGATATCTGTAACGGTCGCAGCGCTTGGATCAAATTCGATTGTCAGAAGTTCCTGCGTTCCATCAGTAAGAGTGAAACCGAAAATATCCTGCGTTCCTGAACCAGCCAACGGATCAATCATCCCGAAATCCAGAGTAAAAGAAGTAGGTCCGGTAGCAAAAGGGGTGAAAGACTTGCTCAGATTGGGAACTTCCACCCCCGGATGGAAATCATCGCCTTTAAAAACACCTCCAAACATAGCGCTTTGGTCGCCACCCCCGCTGCCACCTACACTCCAGCCAGTGATAAATTCGATAAATGATGTTTCACCGGATTCCGTGGTTGGCGGGGTAGTTCCGGACTTGAAAGGATCGTTCGTGCTCCATCCCTGCTGACCACTTAAAGGATCTAATCCACCTGTAAAGTTAGTGTCAGAAAAGGTGTCACTGAAGCCATGGACTTCAGACAGTAACGGCAATAGCAGACAAGCGGCTACGATAGCCGGTAGCTTTGAATTTATAAGGGGCTGTTCCATCATTACTCCGTTCCAGTCAAACTTAATTTTTTCAGGGAGCACTGACATTGGGTTCTTCCTGCGGCGGTGGCGGCGGTAAAAATACCAGACTGCCTCGCGGAGTCCGCGCTTCTGCAGTATCAGTCCAGCAGCAAATAATGCCTGCTGCCGCAAACAAAAAAAACATTCGTGTAATAGTTTTCATTACATTCAATAGGAAATTGTGTGTGGTTTGTAGGTGGGTTTGTAGGTGGAATAAGTAATCTATCAATGAAAGTTATTCAAAATTCACCCGCTACGTCAATAAATCTTTTAACAAATTTGTTACATTTTTGTCACTTCGGTGAGCGTTCCATAACTTTTTCAGTAAAAACGTTCTTGGTTAGCAGCCGCACATTTGCTAGTCAGGTTAATTATATGCTTGAATGCTCTGCCAAAGCTACCAACGCGACTTACTCCCGGCATGCTAACAATTCGGGAAAGCTGGCATGCCCTGCCAACCGGCCAGGCGTCATCCTGTACCTGCTGGTATGGTTAACAGCTACGCTGTCTGCATCGGCCCAGACCGCTCGCGACAGCGGTTTGCG
The DNA here is from genome assembly GCA_964443575.1 of uncultured Chthoniobacteraceae bacterium. Taxonomy (GTDB): domain Bacteria; phylum Verrucomicrobiota; class Verrucomicrobiia; order Chthoniobacterales; family CAKUMP01; genus CAYUDZ01. The sequence continues at coordinate 6,315 of CAYUDZ010000131.1, forward strand.
CCCGGCCTGGTTTTACGATCCCGGGTTCGACCAGCGGATCGAGGAGATGGACCAAGCCGAGCTGGAGGCTACGCTGGATGCGATGATCGAAGTCGAGCAGGCACAGATGGATGAACAGGGGGTGGTCGCAGTGCCTCCAGACCTGGCAGAGGCCCCGCCACAAGATCCGACCGATCCGCAAAGCATACCCACGGAAGAAGAGCTGTTCCCGCTCGAAGAGTTTGACGAGCGCGCGCTGATCGGCAGCCTGTTCGACTGGTCGCTAAGCTATTTTGCTTCTTTCTCTTATACCGACAATTCCAACCTGGGCACACGTGGTGGCGGCTCCAGGGGCTTTGCCCGTGGCGGTGAAAATCAGCCGGAAGCATTCATCAGCACCGGACCGCGGCTTGCGATGAGTTATGGCGGTGACGAATCGAAGCTGAATTTCAATTTTAGCTATTCGCTCGGTTACCGCTACCGGATCCTCGGTGAGGAAGGAACCAATTCCCGCAACGACAGCAACGGCTTCGACCAGAGCGGCTCATTGGGCATCAGCTATAGCGGTGCCAAACTCAGCTTGCGCTCAAATACCAGGTTCAGCTATGACTTGCGCGATAATTTTGATACCAATACCCGCGGCCAGGAGCTGCGCCTGTCGCAGAATTTCTCGTTCAATTACGAGTACAGTCAGAAGACGGAGTTTGGTGGCGGGCTTAGCTTCAACATCCTGCAACCGGATCGTAATAACAACAACCGCGATTCCGAGCGCGAGATCCGTCTTAATTTATTCGCCAAGTATCGGCTCTCGGAAAAAACCCGGATCGGTCTGGGCCTGCGCACCTCATCCGACCTGTTTGGCGGCAACCGGGGAAATAATATCAACGATGAGCGGGTCCTCCAGGGATTCATGTCACTCGATTATGACACGCTGGCCAAATGGAGCACCTCACTCGAAGCGGGTGTCGACCTGCGGCGGTTCGGTGACCGCCAGCAGGGCACCGAAGGTGACCTAAACTTGAACCCGTACTTCAGGCTGAATTTCAATTGGCAGCCGACCGAGCGCATGGGGGTCAATGCCAATATCCGCACCGACTACCGCGAGTCCATCGACGGCAGCGCGACCCTGGCGCCGCAGGCCCGTCTGACC
>CAYUDZ010000132.1:0-7405 GCA_964443575.1 uncultured Chthoniobacteraceae bacterium
TCGATCGGCGGGGCCGTGAGTTACACGCGCAACGCCAGCAGGAATTGTCTGCACTGGCTGTCGCGCAAACACCGCAGGCGCGAGCTTTTGGCTTTAATGTCTTGAATTACCCTCGTGTGGACGGCTCGACATCCGCGCAGCCGCTCGGCTTAATCATTGCCTGCAAGATGCTGGGTAGCCCGTATCGATGGGCAGGTACGGAACGCTACGCGGGAAGGTGGTACGGCTGGGAAGCTTCCACTAAGTTTGTCGACCTGTCCTCAATTTACCTCAGTAGCAGAGCAGCTCTTCACCCAGCCGAATTCAATCCGGTACCATATAACGAGCAGTTCTCACTTGTAGGCTATCGTCCAATTGCTGACGACCAGGGCACAGATGGTCAGGTGGGCGCGCGCAGGAGCCTGGTAATCAACCGGATGCTAACCATTCATACCGGCACCCACAGCGCGTACGAGAACGTTATCAACGGAGTCTCGGAACTGGGTCTTGTCGCGCGTAAACCGTCAGATGATGAGCTCGCACTGGCGCGAGAGAAGGGCGTAGAACTCTCGGTAGAACCAATCGCACTCGATGCGTTCGTGTTTCTCAAAAATCATAAAAACCCGGTCAATAACCTCAGCACCGAGCAGATCAGGGACATCTACAGCGGGAGGTTGAAGAGTTGGAGTGAAGTAGGAGGTAAAGACGAGACCATCAACGCCTACAGGCGTAACCGTAATTCCGGAAGCCAGGAACTAATGGTCAAGCTGGTCATGAAGGATTTGGCTTTCGAAGAGCTCACCAATCCGCGTGCCCGAGAAATGATTCATCAGGGTATGGGCGGCCCCTACCTCGCGCTATCGCAGGACCAACGAGGTCTCGGTTACTCAGTTTACTACTACGAACATTTCATGGCGGGCAGCCCCAATACCGAGCTGATCGCTGTGGACGGAGTACTGCCATCGTATGACACGATTCAAAGCGGATCGTATCCCTACACTACTAAAGTGTATGCGGTCATCCGTCGAGATCTGTCGGATGATTCCCGGGTAATCCAAGTGCGTGACTGGTTGCTATCCGCCGAAGGCCAGGCAGTAGTCCGCGAGAGCGGCTATGTCCCAATACATAATGCTGCGCAAGACACCAACAGGTAGTAAAAGGGGAAGGTCAGCCCGGTTTCCCGGACTGACCTTCATCTCGTAGTTGGCTGTAAGCCGGATTCTGTCCGCTATGCCGCAGCATAACTGGATGGTCATTTATCTCACTGTCAACAGTGTTGCCAGCGCCCCGCTGGCGCGGGATGCGACACACCCGGGAGTTGCAACCTTGCGGCTGCCGGCGGACCGCCAACTCCCTGCTTGGTCTTGCACCGCATGGGGTTTGTCATGCCCCCGCAATTACTCGCGGGGCGGTGAGCTTTTACCTCGCCTTTTCACCCTTACCTTGGCAATGCCGGGTCATCTGAGGGCAGGCCTCATTAGCCGACAAATTCAAGGCGGTATCTTTTCTGCGACACTTTCCGTCATCACCCGGTTTCCCGGCTGACGCCCGCATGTTCTACGCGGCATGCTGTCCTATGGTGTCCGGACTTTCCTATCCGGGATTTCGCCCGGATCGACCATCCGCCAACCCTTTAAAAAGTAATCCTGTCCTAGCCAGAAAGCAATCATTGATTTCAGTTGGCAATTTTCCTGTGCTCTGGAATATTGCTCGCATGAACAAGAAGATATTCATCAACAGAGGAATACTATTTGCGTCTGGACTGGTGTTAGCGATTTCTGCGTGCAGCCCGGTCGATTCCGAACCGGCAGCCAAAGAAGAGAAATCGCTGAGCGAATTGGCACGCGAGACTGCCCGCCAAGCCAAAGCAACTCTCGACCAGGCTGAAGCTGTCGCCAAGGAACACTCGAAGGAATTAAACGAAGCGATGCAGGAAGATATTAAGAATCTGAGCGAGTCGACCCGGACCGAAGCGCGCGCGCTCAAGGAGGAAGCCACACGGGTAGCCGGGGAAATTGGGCAAAGCGTGGAGGGAAACGCCACTAAAGCCAACCAGGCCCTGCAGGAAGGAATCAAAGCAGCCCAGGAAAGCTGGGAAGAATCCAGCACGAGTGATGCCGACAACGGCGGTCAAGGTACGGCCAATGAGTAGCCTGCCGCTTGAACTACAGGAGCTGGTAAGCATTGCACGGGCGGCAGGGACTGAAATCCTGGATGTGTATTCCGGGGAGATCGCAGTCGATCTGAAGGATGATAATTCGCCGCTGACCGAAGCGGACCGGCGTTCACATGAAGCCATCGTGCGTTCCCTGGGCCAAGCTACTCCATCAATCCCAATCCTGTCGGAGGAACAGGCGAACATCGAATATGCCGAGCGACGCCAATGGTCAGATTTCTGGTTGGTGGATCCTCTTGACGGCACCAAGGAATTCATCAAACGCAACGGCGAATTCACAGTCAACATTGCGCTGGTACGCGACGGGCAACCGTTGGCCGGCGTGGTCTACTTACCGGTCAATGATGTAATTTATTGGACATCCGGCGATGGTACTTCCTGGCGGCAATCCGCCAATGACGAGCCAGTATCCATCAGTAAAGGAACCCATTACCAGGAGCTTGATACCGTACGGGTAATTGGCAGCCGCTCCCACCGCTCACCAGAAATCGATGACTTCGTGGCTAAACTTGAATCAGCAGGTAAGCAGGTAGAATTCCAGCCTGCCGGCAGCTCACTAAAACTGTGCCGGGTTGCGGAGGGTGCGGCTGACGTATATCCGCGACTTGGACTAACAATGGAGTGGGATACCGCGGCCGCACACGCTATCGCGGTGAATGCTGGCTGCGCTGTGCTCGCCTTACCGGAACGCCAGCCGCTGACATACAACAAGGAATCGATGCTAAACCCCTGGTTTATCGTCGAGTAATCTGATGGCTTACGATGATCCATGGCAAATCCTCGGCGTGCCACGCAATGCCTCACGTCAGGAAATCCGTGCCGCCTACCACCAGTTGGCAAAAGTCTGGCACCCTGACCGTTTTCGCCATGAGGATCCGGAGCTGCAGGAGCGCGCCACCCGCGAGTTGCAACGAATCAACGACGCCTACCAGCAACTCGACCTCCACAGCAAAAACAGCAACCAAAAATCAGCCTGGCACCCGCGCCACCCGTCAGCACCACCCGGTAGCGCCCGCGAAGCGGTGCACCGCAAGGTTTTCACCATCGCCTTCTGGATATTCTGTGTCCTGCTGGCAATTCTAGCGCTGCGCTTTGGGCTGTTATTCAGGAGCGTTATGGTATCGGTTATCACCGCGATCGTGCTGCCATTTCTTGCTGCAGTGACCGCGCGGCTGACGGCCGATGGGGTACTGTCACTGCTGGGTGGCAAACGTGACCAGGCTGACGACAGCTAATCCGAAAAGACCAATATAGTTTTAGTGGCTGCGGTTTGGTGCGCTACACTTTTTCTCTGGTGCATCGCTACCTGCTTGATTATACAAACTGGCGATGAAACTCGACATTCCGGAAGGAGAATTCAACGGCTATGTTTTTGATTGTGATGGAACCATAGCGGACACCATGCCGATCCACTATGAGGCCTGGAAAGCGGCGCTGGATCCTTATGGCATCCCGTTTCCGGAGGCCATGTTTTATGACCTCGGTGGCACCAAATCACCACGCATCATCGAGATGCTGGCGGAACGGCATGATGTTGATGTGCCGGTGCAGGCTGCGGTAGACCATAAAGAAGCTGAGTTTGTGAAGCGTATCGACCGCATCGCACCAATCGAGCCGGTCGTCGAGCTGGTCAAGCAGTACCACGGCAAGGCACCAATGGCCGTCGCTTCAGGTGGCATCCGCAGCCTGGTGACGCGAACCCTCGAGTACCTCGGGTTGTTGGATTACTTTCAGGCCATAGTCACGGCTGAAGATGTCCAACACGGCAAGCCGGACCCGGAACCATTCCTGTTGGCAGCACAACGGATTGGTGTGCCACCAGAGCAATGCCTGGCATTCGAGGATGGCAAAGTTGGCATCGAAGCTGCCACTACAGCCGGGATGACAGTAGTCAAAGTACCGACTCCGGGGCGTACATAATTCACCCGCGTGCGGCATTTTAATTGCTTTTTACAACGATTACTGAGAAATATCCCGCATGCGCTGGCAAGGTCGCAGACAAAGTGCCAATGTGGAAGACCGTCGCGGAATGCGCCCGGGCAAGCGTACCATGGCCGGCGGCGGATGCGGCTTGCTTCTTCTTATACTAATCGTCGCACTGCTGGGCGGTGACCCGCTGCAGTTTATCAGTTCGATCCCGCAACAGCAGCCAAGTCCTGCCCAATATCAACAGCAGGCTCCCGGCAATGATGAAATCCGGCAGTTTGTCTCGACAGTCCTGGCCGACACTGAAGATGTCTGGGCCGACCTGTTCCGCCGTGCCGGCACTGAATATCGCCCGCCACGGTTGGTGCTTTTTTCCGGTTCCACGCAGATGCCCGGTGGGGTCGCCACTACGGCATCCGGGCCATTTTATCTGCCGGTCAATCAGACCGTCTATCTCGACTTTGCATTCTTCGAGCAAATGCAAAGGCGATTTGGCATGCAGGGCGATTTTGCCGTGGCCTATGTGATCGCCCATGAGGTCGGACATCATGTCCAGCACCTGCTTGGGATCACCGACCAGGTGCATCGGCAAAAAGGTCGCATTCCCGAAAGACAATATAATGAACTGTCAGTACGGCTGGAATTGCAGGCCGATTACCTCGCTGGGGTGTGGGCACACCATGCCCAGAATCGTTGGAACATCCTCGAAGAGGGCGATATCGAGGAGGCAATCAATGCCGCCAGCACCGTTGGCGATGATAATATTCAGGCTAAAACCAGTGGTCGTATCGTTCCCGATGCTTTTACCCACGGTACATCCAAACAGCGCATACGTTGGTTTGTAAAAGGCTTGCGATCAGGTGACCCTAATGCCGGCGATACCTTTTCGATCGCGTACAGCAAGCTTTGATAGTTTTAATTTATTATTGAAAATATAAAGCTCTAAAGCTACTTTTAGCAACAAATGGATATGCAGGAGCTTGGGATATATGGAGCGATCGCGGTCCTACTGCTAACACTGGTCGTGTTATTCAGCCAGCTGCGTAAATCAGCCAGATACATCCACAATACTCAAATTCGCTATAATCCCCACCGCGATCGAATCCAACAGGGGAATAAATTGCAAGTCACCCCCAGAATCACACAGACCAAAAAACAGGCTCAGCATCAGGACAAACCACGCCCTAAAGCAAAAAGATTTGGGAAAAAATAATCTGTACGGGCGAGCTAAGTTTAAGACCCGGCAAGTTCTTCAACCAATACATTGCGGCTCTGGCCGTCGATTGTAAGCGTCATCTTACGCGACTTGACCACTTCACCTTTAGTACCGGCATTGGCGTCAGGTTCCTCAAATTCTCCCTTAAGCACTTTTTCCAACTCCATCGGGAACATCGCGTAAATCACCGCGTGCTCATCGCTGTCAGGGAACCCCTTATCCCGCAGATCCTTCTTTAGCCGCTCCATACCCGGCTCCTTGAGGTCCGCCGGACGACAGGTGATCGGCTCCTTACCTGACTTCTTGGCTGCTAATTCGCTGACCTCTTTATTCACCGGTGCCGGCGTACTGCCATAATAACCAAGTGCAATATCAATGGCTTGTGGTGAAAAATTTTCCCACGGCCCGAATTTCACATTAAGCATGGCCTGCACCCCAACGATCTGGGAGGTCGGCGTAACTAACGGGATCCACCCGAGCGCCTCACGCACCCGCGGAATTTCTGCAAATACGTCCTCAAACTTATCCTCCATCTTTTGCTCTTTGAGCTGGTTGCGGAAGTTACTGAGCATGCCACCAGGCACCTGGTAGAGCAGCGCGTCACTGTCGACCACTTCGTTTTTGTGCCCGGTGAATGCTGACAGCTCGTCATAGACATGCTCGAAATGCTCACGCAACCTGGTCAGTTCATCGATTTTCTCAGGCCCGAAATCCGGGCGCCGTGGATGGTTCTCAAGCAAAGCCAGCATGCGGATGCAGTCAGGCTGTGCGGTGCCATTGGCGAATGGAACGATCGAGACATCGACAGCATCCACCCCGGCATCGATTGCGGCAAGATAGGTCGATGCCCCGAGCCCGGCCGTATCATGGGTATGCAGCCACACCGGAATCTTGACGTTCTTCTTGATCCCCTTAACAATCTCATAAGCGACATACGGCGGGATCAACCCCGCCATGTCCTTGATGACAATGGTGTCGGCCCCCATCTCAGCCAGGGTCGCACCCATTTCGATAAAAGTCTCGATCGTGTGCACCGGGCTGCTGGTGTAGCAAATGGTACCATGGGCTTCCTTACCGGCAGCCTTGGCCGCATCGATTGCACACTTCATATTGCGCGGGTCGTTAAGCGCGTCAAATATCCGGAAGATGTCCATGCCATGCTTGGCGCTGGTCTTGATAAATGCCTCGACCACATCATCGGGAAAATGCGCGTACTGTACGATGTTCTGGCCGCGCAACAACATCATGTGTTTGGTATTGGGTGTCTTGGCTTTGATGGCATCCAGGCGATCAAATGGAAACTCACCCAGAAAACGTAAGCCCGAATCAATCGTGGCTCCGCCCCAGGTTTCCAATGCGCCAAAGCCAAGGCTGTCAAGGGCCTCACAAGCCGGCAACATTTGTGCCGTGCGCATCCGCGTAGCAGCCAATGACTGATGGCCGTCTCGTAGTACAGTATTATTGAATATGACGGGTTTCATAGTTAGTGCAGTGCAATCTTCAGGATTTCAATAAAGTAAGCAACACTAATAACAGGAAATTTTTAATTTTCTGCCTGCCAGTACCGCGAATCTTCATCCGCTTTTCGTTGCATCCTATCATTTTTGTAAAGTTTTCAAAACTGTTAGGAATTCGCTTTATTCCATATTATGGACTTCATATACCCCGAAGGGGTAACTCTATGCCAGCCTGGGGTGCAACCCCGGGTCGATGGTACACCATATTTAGAGCCCCAACGGGGCGGCCCTAGCCCAGGCGCATCCCGGCTTGCACCGGGTACCCTGCGGCAAGGCTGTGCGCGGCCATTTCGCGTTTCCCCTCGAGCTGGATCCTGCGCAACAGCACGGCTCCCTGACCGCACGCAACCAGGATTCCACGCTGACCTAATTGCAGGATCTCACCGGGATTACCGCTTGCGCGGTGCATTGGCAAAGCAGACAGGATTTTCATTTTCCTGCTCTGGCCGGGGTGTATCTCAATCCCGGTGAATGCTCCCGGCCATGAATACATGCCACGGATTAAGCGATCGATGCTGCAGCAGTCACCGGACCAGTCGATTCTGCCGCTTTCACGGTTCAGTTTACCGGAATAGGTTGCCTGGCTGTCAT
>CAYUDZ010000133.1:0-7400 GCA_964443575.1 uncultured Chthoniobacteraceae bacterium
GCTTTAGCATTGTCGAATCCCTGCCTTACGATCGTTGCAATACTTCGATGAGTGCGTTCACGATGTGTCCTGCATGCTGCAGCGAGTACGGGGATCCGGGTAATCGCAGGTTTCATGCCCAGCCGAACGCCTGCCCGCAATGCGGTCCGCAACTGAGCTTCCTTGACGGGCAAGGCAATTGCTGTGCCAGGCAGCACGCAGCATTGCTACAGGCTGCAGCATTAATTCGAGAGGGCGGGATACTGGCGCTGAAAGGCTTGGGTGGGTACCAGCTGCTGGTCGATGCACGCAATGAACAGGTCGTGGGAAGGCTGCGACAACGCAAACACCGGGAAGAAAAACCGCTGGCAGTAATGTTCCCTACACTTGATGCCGCCAAGTCAGAGTGCATTATATCGGAGCTCGAGGCGAGGCTGATGATCTCGCCCGAATCACCGATCGTAATTCTCAGGCGGCATGGCAACTCGCTGCCCCCGGCGGTCGCACCGGGAAATCCGACATTGGGTGTCATGTTACCATATACGCCGCTGCACCATTTATTGCTTGATGAACTGGGCTTTGCGGTTGTTGCGACCAGTGGCAACCAGACCGATGAACCAATTTGTATTGATAACCATGAGGCGCTCGAGCGCCTGGCGGGACTTGCTGATTGCTACCTGACGCATGATCGTCCGATTGTGCGCCATATCGATGATTCGGTTGCGCGGATCCTGCTCGGTCGGGAGCTAATTTTGCGTCGTGCCCGGGGCTATGCCCCGCTTCCGGTGACCTTCAAGAATGAATTGCCAGCCGCATTAGCGGTTGGCGCCCAACTGAAAAACACGACTGCCGTCGCTAATGGCAAGCATGTTTTCCTTAGCCAGCATATCGGTGATCTTGAGACACCGGCAGCTCTGCAGGCATTCCACAAGTCAGTTACCGACATGCCGCAGCTTTACGAAATACAACCTGAGGTGATCGTCTGTGACCAGCACCCGGATTACCTATCGGCGAATTGGGCGCACCAGGCAGGCAAACCGTTGCTGCAAGTCCAACACCACCACGCCCACGTGTTCTCCTGTATGGCAGATAACGAACTAGAGCCACCGGTGTTGGGGGTGGCTTGGGATGGGACCGGCTACGGCACAGATGGCATGATCTGGGGTGGGGAATTTTTTGTGGTCGGCAACAATTCCGTTGAGCGGGTTGCGCATTTACGACCGTTTCGATTGCCGGGGGGCGAAGCTGCAATTAAAGAGCCGCGCCGCTGTGCTCTCGGTATGCTCTATGAGATGCTGGGTGACGAAGCGTTCCAGCATGATGAACCGCCAGCACTCAGGCAAATGCTCAGCAAGGGCATTAACTCGCCATGGACAACCAGCGTTGGCAGGTTGTTTGACGCCGTGGCTTCGCTGCTGGACATTCGCCAGCGCAGTAGTTTTGAAGGACAAGCTGCCATGGAGGTGGAGTTCGCTGCTGACCCCAACGAGCAGGGCGACTACCCGGTGGAAATTGGTGATGTCATCGATTGGCGGCCACTGATCGAGGCCGTGCTGGCTGACCAGGCGACTATTGGAGCTAAAGCAGCGAAATTTCACCATGCTCTGGCGGAAGCGATTGTTGCTGTTGCCCGACGATGCGGGGTCGAAAAGGTGGCTCTTAGTGGTGGCTGCTTCCAAAATTGCATGCTGACAGAGCTTGCTGTTGAAAAGTTGCGCCATGCGGGGTTTCGACCCTATTGGCACCAGCGGGTGCCGCCCAACGACGGTGGCATTGCATTAGGTCAGATTATTGCTGCAATGCGATCGGATTACCCTGCTTGCAATATCCTTAACCACTGACATTTACGTCGTAAAACACCGTTGACGATCCGGCACAATTTGCTCAAAATCAGAGCTGCGTAAACAGCTTGTGCGATATGGAAAGAGCAAGATTGGATAATGCTATAGCAAGCGCAAGCGAGGAAGTCATTTCCCTGCAACATAACGACGGCCACTGGTGTGGCAAATTTCAAGCCGGTGTGCTTTATGACAGTTGGTACGTCATGCTGAAGGCAGTCCTGGGGCAACTGGATGACACTAAAATCGCGGACTGCCGCGAGTACATTCTCTCCCAGCAAGCGGAAGATGGCGGCTGGAGTCCGTACCTCGGTGGTCATAGCAACATCAAGGTTTCGGTTGATGCCTACTTTGCCTTAAAGCTCTGCGGTGTAGATCAGGATGCCGAGCCAATGCTACGCGCCCGAGCCAGCATTATGCAGCAGGGAGGTGCAGGCAAAGCGCTTAGCCTTGCCAAGTATATGATGGCCATACTTGGACAGCTTCCATATTCGCAGTGCCCGTCTGTGCCGCCTGAACTTTTATTGCTTCCGCGCTGGTCGCCCTTGCATATCTACAAAGTGAGTGCGCTATCACGCCTGCCGCTGGTGGCACTGGCTGTGATTAATGCTATCAAGCCGCGCGTCAGGCTGGAGCCACGCCTTGGGGTGCAGGAACTTTTTCCTGATTCGCAGTATGTAGGCTCTGATGGCTGGAGCGTGCATGCTCTTACTAACCCCTTTGCCATGCTGGATCCGTTGATCAAGGCATATGAGAGTGGTAATCCATCACTAATCCGGCAGCCTGCGATTAGAGCCTGTGAAGCGTGGTTACTTGAACGTGTACAGGAAGATGAAGGACTGTTGTGTTATCAGCCGATGGTAGCATTGGCGATGATTGCCTTTTGGTGTCTCGGATACCCAGAGGACTCACCAATCATGAAACGGTTGGCCAGGATGCACGATAGCCTGGCCGAGAACCGACAGGGCAAGTATGGGTTGCAGCCTTGTTTTTCACCGGTTTGGGATACTGCATGGACGACGATCGCCTTGGTGGATGCAGGGGTCCCGGCAGATAGCCCACCGATCAGGAAGGCTGCTGAATGGCTGTTGGAACGTGAAATCAGGAAGCCGGGTGATTGGTGCTATGCGACGCCTGCACTGGAGCCGGGAGGTTGGGCATTTGGTTATAAAGATACTCATTATCCTGATTTGGATGACACTGCGATGGCGGTTGTGGCCTTATCGCATTCAGGTCTGGTTACCCAGCAAAGGTGCCAGCAGGCAATGTTGAGAGGAGCCAATGTACTCCGTGAGTTGCAGGCAGCTGACGGGGGTTGGGCCAGTTTTGATCGAGCGCTGGACAGCAAGTTTCTCAATGGCATGCCGTTTGCAGAGTACCAACTGATGCTTGATCCCAGTGAAATAGACATCACTTCGCGTGTGCTGTGGATGTTTGGTTGCTTGGGAGTTACCCAAGCTGATCCGGCCATAGCAAAGCCCCTGCGTTGGCTCACTTCGAACCAGCAGGAGGAAGGCTGCTGGTATGGCAGATGGGGTGTGAATTATATCTACGGTACTTGGCAGACGCTGATTGGTCTCCGGGCTATTGGTATTCATCCACACAACCACAGTATACAGCAGGCCGTCCGGTGGTTAAAGCATTGCCAGCATAGCCAGGGAGGCTGGGGGGAAAGCTGTGCCAGTTATCAGGGTCGCTCGATGATGGGCAAGGGTAAGCCAACAGCTTCGCAGACGGCCTGGGGTGTTATGGGGCTGATTGCTGCAGGTGAAGCACATTCTGAAGCAGTCGAGCGCGGGGTATCCTACCTGATCGATATCCAGAAAGCGGATGGCAGTTGGGAAGATCAGTATTTTACTGCCGTTGCTATCAAAGACCTATGCTACATGAATTATAGTTTCTTTAGCCGGTACTTTCCGCTAATGGCACTGGCACGCTACCGACAGGCAGTGGCGGAGGAGGCAGCGCGTGAAGAGTCGATCCGCCCGACTCTAGCTGACATGCTGTATGCTTGACATTGCCGCTATGCACAAGTGCATTTTTCATGATATGACTCACCGGAATGGTGCTAACTTAAGCCCTCTCTAAAAAGTTTTGCGCAAATAAGGTTTCGTAATCGTAATCCTGATCGTAATCATACTCACCAACAGCAAGCCGTTGATCCAGATAAAGTCACGATTACGATTATGATCATGATTATGAAAAGGATACTGAATCAAACCTCTTCGGAAACGGTATTGAGCCCCAACGGGGCGACATACCATAGCCCCTGGGTATTGAATGAAAAGCCCATCTGCTCTGTAGGGGCAGTATACCAAACCAGCCTTAAGTTTGTGCCAAGCAGCTCCAAAGATTATCCTCTGATCAGCCGAGTGTCCGAGATGCTCATTCAAATTGGCGGCAAGCTCGTGATTTGCTTGAGCATGATGGCAATGTTGGTGGGTCTGTCAGGTTGTGGTCACACGACTGAAGTTCAAAAACCGTTTTCTGCCCAAACCGGTAAGCAGGGAAAGTTTGTTATTACTGATGTATCCGACCAGACTGGCTATCGATACCAGGAAGACTTACCCCCAGCCGAATTCCTGCAAGAGGTTGAAGACTATGTACGCGCAGGCTTGCAGGGTCGTGGACTACTCGCTCCATCTTCTTCACCGGGTGCCTACCGGGTTTCTATCGAGGTTTACTATTACCGGATGCGTGGTTCGTTCAACCAGATCATGTATGGTGCTATGGCAGGGAAAGATGGTGTGGAGTCCCGCGTCCGGGTGATGCGGCCTGGCGATGGAAGTACTTTGGCCGAATCAAAAGCATACAGTTATAATGTCACCGCCTTTGGCGGGTCGGGTTATCTCGCCAAGGCTCATGCTGATGAGATTGTCGGGTTTTTTGCGAACTGACCTGCTGGCAGTCCTGCCTCTCCAACAAACCTGCGCCTGACTGTTTTTGGATAGGAGTTTACTCACCTGGTAATCTGTTATTAAAATAAGATATGTGCTTAGCTATTCCCGGGCTGTTGAAGTTGGTCGATGATGATGCTGAGGGGGCCAAGATGGGTAAGGTTGATTTTGGCGGTGTACTCAAGGAGGTCTGCCTCGAGTACACACCGGAGGCCAAGGCCGGTGATTATGTGCTGGTGCATGTCGGCTTTGCGCTGAATGTAGTTGATCCTGATGAAGCCGCGAGGACCTTCGAGCTGTTGAAGGAGTTAGAACAATTGGGTGAGCTGGAATCAGCGGATGAAGCGCACCAACCTGAGAACAATAGCACGTGAAATTCCTTGACGAGTATCGCGATCAGGAGCTCGCCGGCAGACTTGTCGACGAAATTCGCGGGGTAGCATCCCGGCGGTGGGTGCTAATGGAAGTTTGCGGCGGCCAAACCCATGCTATCGTCAAATACGGGATCGACCGGCTGTTGCCCGATAAGGTCGAACTGGTGCACGGTCCGGGTTGTCCGGTGTGTGTTACCTCGTTGGAGATGATCGATAAGGCGCATGAGATTGCGCAGCGCGAGGATGTTATCTTTTGTTCTTTCGGTGATATGCTGCGCGTCCCCGGATCCGTTGCGGATCTGTGGATCCTGAAGTCGCGTGGTGCGGATGTGCGGATTGTTTATTCACCGATCGATTGCCTGAAGGTTGCCAAGTCCAACCCCGATAAGCAAGTCGTGTTCTTTGCGATTGGTTTTGAGACTACGGCACCGGCTAATGCGATGGCGGTGGTGCAGGCTAAAAGAATGAAAATCAAAAATTTTTCCATTCTGGTATCTCAGGTGCTGGTTCCGCCTGCGCTGGCGGCGATCATGGAATCGCCAGGCAACCGGGTGCAGGGGTTTCTTGGTCCCGGGCATGTGTGCACGGTAATGGGAACCCATGAGTATGAACCGGTCAGTGTGCGCTATGGTGTTCCCATAGTTGTCACCGGCTTTGAACCCTTGGATATTTTACAGGGTGTATTGATGGCGGTTCGTCAGCTTGAAGAGGGGCGTGCAGAAGTCGAGAACCAGTACGCACGCGTGGTTCAGCGGGAAGGTAACCGGGTTGCCCTGCGCGTAGTGAATGAGGTCTTTGAAACCTGTGACCGCAAATGGCGCGGTGTTGGTGAGATCGCGCAGAGCGGCTACCGGCTGCGCCCGGAATTTTACGACTACGATGCTGAGCGCCTGTTCGAGGTTGGTGAGATCGAGCGTACTGAGCCGCCGGAATGCATCAGTGGTGAGATCCTTAAGGGTATCAAAAAGCCGCATGATTGTCCGGCCTTCGGTAAGCGATGCACACCAGAGCAGCCACTGGGGGCTACCATGGTGTCAGCCGAGGGTGCTTGCGCGGCATATTATGCGTACGGTCGTCATCTGGCGGCCGAATCCAATGTTTGAACCGATGGAAGAGGTAACGACTGATGCGGTTAAGAATTTTGCAGCGGCCTGCCCAATGCCGATTACGGACCACCGGGAGATCGTGCTTGGCCATGGCAGCGGCGGCAAGCTTAGTCAACGTCTGCTCGAGCAGCTGATCTTACCGGCATTTACGAACGACCTGCTGACTCCGCTGCACGATGGCGCGATCATTAACCAGGTTGGCTCACGAATGGCGTTTAGCACCGACTCGCATGTGGTCAGCCCGATCTTTTTTCCGGGTGGGGACATTGGCAAGCTGGCGGTGCATGGCACGGTCAACGATCTGGCCATGTGCGGGGCGCGACCTCTGCATCTCTCTGCCGGCTTGATCATGGAGGAGGGGCTGCCGATGGAACAGCTGTGGCAAGTCCTGCAGTCAATGCGTGAGGCTGCCGATGGGGCGGGTGTAAAAATTGTCACTGGCGATACCAAAGTGGTCGAACGCGGCAAGGCCGATAAAATTTTTGTCAGTACCTCCGGCATTGGGGTAATAGCAGATGGGATCGATATCAGGCCGACGCGAGCCCGGCCCGGCGATCACGTGCTGCTGAGCGGATCGATTGCAGCGCATGGTATCGCGATTATGTCAGTTCGTGAAGGACTTGATTTCGAGTCGCCAATAGTCAGTGACACTGCAGCGCTTAATGGACTGGTCGCGCAATTGCTGGATGCGGCAGGAGAGGGGATCCACGTGTTGCGGGACCCGACTCGTGGCGGCCTCGCCAGCGCACTCAATGAAATTGCAGGGGCGGCAGGTCATGGCATCCACTTGAATGAACGTGCGATCCCGATCGCTGAAGCGGTGCGGGGCGCCTGTGAAATCCTCGGCTTGGATCCACTTTATGTGGCCAATGAAGGCGTACTCGTGGCCATCGTTGCTGCCGAGGTGGCAGATGCGGTTCTTGCGGCGATGCAAGCTCACCCGCATGGAACTGCAGCTGTCGATATTGGCGCAGTAGTAACCGACCACCCCGGGATGGTAACCATGACGACCAGCATCGGCGGTTCCCGCGTCGTCGATATGCTCTCCGGCGAGCAATTACCGAGGATTTGCTAACGAGGTAAGCCTAAGCCTGTAGAGGTTCCAGTAATACCATCTCTGAAAAGGTATGCCTAAATAAACTGTAGGCTTAAGCCTAGCCCGGAAAAATCACAAGCCATCTACTGCGACAAGCGTGAGGCGCTTGT
>CAYUDZ010000134.1:0-7399 GCA_964443575.1 uncultured Chthoniobacteraceae bacterium
TCGCGCTGACCCTGATCATTCTATTTCCCGCCTACCGCTCTCC
The DNA here is from genome assembly GCA_964443575.1 of uncultured Chthoniobacteraceae bacterium. Classification (GTDB taxonomy): domain Bacteria; phylum Verrucomicrobiota; class Verrucomicrobiia; order Chthoniobacterales; family CAKUMP01; genus CAYUDZ01. The sequence goes on from CAYUDZ010000134.1 coordinate 44, forward strand.
TGCGGCAGCTTTAGATGCTGACGAAGCACTGGAACAGGCCCGCGTCGAACGCCTGCAATGGTGGCGTGAGGCGCGCTTCGGGATGTTTATCCACTGGGGACTCTACGCGATTCCGGCCGGCACCTGGAAAGACAGCATCCGTAAACGCGGTTACTCCGAGTGGGTCATGTTCAGCGAGAAAATCCCGCGCGAAGAATACGCGCGGCTGGCTGGAGAGTTCAACCCCGCCCAGTTTGATCCTGCTGCCTGGGTCGAGATTGCCAAAAGTGCCGGCATGCGGTACGTCGTGATCACCGCCAAGCATCACGACGGGTTCAGCATTTTCGATTCTAAAGTTACCGATTATGACATGCTCGATGCCACTCCGTTTAAGCGCGATATCATCAAGGAACTGGAGCAGGCCTGCCATCGCGCCGGTGTCCATTTTGGGGTCTATTACTCGGTCGACCGCGACTGGTACCGGCCAACCGGCCCAGGCAACCGCTACAACCAGACTAACACCTGGGACTTCCCCGATTCCACCCCGGAGGACTTCGATAAGTACTTCGAGGAAATCGCCTTGCCGCAGGTCAAGGAATTGATCACCCGCTATGACATTGATCTGCTCTGGTTCGATGCCATCGAGATGAAATCGCCGGACCAGATCGAGCGTACTTACAATGCCATTCGCGAACTCAGCCCGGATACCATCATCAACAGCCGGATCTGGAGCCCACGCTTGCCGGAAAAAATTCCACCCCCCTACTGCGACTATATTTCCTCCGGCGATAACAAAATCCTGGAAAACTCGATCGACTTTGATTGGGAGAACCCTGGCTCGATGAATACCAGCTACGGCTACAACCAGCACGACCATAATTGGGTCGAGACTGGCGAGATTATCCGCCGCCTGGCCGACATTGTCAGCAAGGGCGGCAATTACCTGCTCAATGTCGGCCCTACTGCTGAGGGTCTAATCCCCCAGCCTTGCATCGACCGCTTTGCAGAAGTCGGCAAATGGCTGCAGCTCAACGGAGAAGCCATTTACGGTACTTCCGCATGGCAAGCGACCCATCAGGATCCGGGTATCTATTACACCACCAAAAACAACACAATCTATGCGATCTGCACCGAGCGGGCAGATCCCGAAATCCTGCTCCAGGCATTTAAGCAAAAAGATATGACTATCACTGCCGTCGAACTCATCGGAGCTAAACAGGATGTCAAGTGGGAGCAGACGACTGCAGGATTAAAACTCTCCATTCCGCAGGCAGCCCCCACCCCCCACGCCCTGGTCTACAAGATAATCACCCGCTGACGGTAGCGGGCGGGCGCCGCTATCCCGGATCAATCACAAACTGCGTAGCGAGACGCAGCGTGAGGTGCTTGGATACATGGCGGGCGCAGGACTGAGCTGTGGGCTGTATGAGTACCTACTGTAAATAGCGAAATCCAAGCCCAACGCTGTAGACAAGCACCTCTCGCTGGTCGCAGTCCCGACTACATCGGGGTCTGCGCCTCACTACGATAGATGGCTTGTGATTGATCCAGACTAGCTGTAGCGGATAACCTATCAAGCGTCAGCAACACAACCACCGCTCTCTAATATGCTTCAGTCACTCAGCTATACCTGTCCGAAACTAGACTAGTTGTGCAGTGTCATTTCCCTTTTTCATAATCAATTTCGTTATATATTTACATTGTCATGACAAAACACAGCTTAAGTTGCGCCCTCCCCACAATCAGTATTACTTCTGAGCGACCATGTAACAGAGGTCTTGCGTTTGCGAATTTAAAAAAATACTTGCAACCTCTTGATCAGGCCGCATACTGTAGATACAATGTACATACATTTTTGATCCCCGCATCTTTGATTGTAAAGCAAATAACTGAATTTAGTGTCAGTGAGATTATCTTATGAAAAATTTAGAATTATCAGAAAATCGTTCGCTTGGCGGCTTTGCCCTCGTCGCATCGCTACTTATTCTCAGCCTGTTACTAATACTGGTTGTTGTTTTGATGAGTGTGGTCAGGCTGGAATCGCGCGCGGCGCAATCCTCACAGCTGACAGCAGAAGCTCGCCATAGTGCGTTGTCTGCCCTGCAGATTGCCATTGGCGAAATACAATTACACACTGGTGCCGATACGCGGGTTACGGCTCCGGCTGACCTTCTTAACCCGGGTGCCCCTGCTTTAGTCGGGGCTTGGAAAAGTTGGGAAGGCACCGACCATCGGCAATCCGACGAGGTTGCCCCCGGCCGGCCTATCGCTCCCGACTACGATTCCAAACTTGATCCGGTCAGCGCCGGAGGCCGTTTTATCACTTGGCTGGTTTCAGGAGCTGTCAACGGGCAGAACATTTCGGACCCCGCCATGCTCCTCTTCAGCGATCCAGACGATGCCCCTTCAGGGGTGGATACCGTACCGCTGCTCGCACAAGGCTCTCTGGGCAATAGTTCAGGCAGAGAAATCCATGTGCCCCTGCTGGATGTGAATCTCGATGGTGACAGTCAACCCGAAGGAAAATATGCCTGGTGGGTCAGCCCTGAGAACCAGAAAGCCCGCTTGTCGCAACCGCATGAACCCAGGTCCGATGATATTGCAGGGTGGTCAGACCTGGCCAAGTCCCATGCCATTGCGGATCCTGAGGCTTTCGGATTGGACGACCTCCTGGCTGATCCCGAAAATTTCGACCCGCAACCCGGCAATCCTAAAGTCGGCAGAAAAGTCACTAACCTTTCCAGCACCGCCATTCTCAAAGCAAGCCTTGATCCTGGTAATACCAATCCAGTCGAGCCGGATAAGAATTTTCATGATTTTTCGACCACCGCAGTCGGCCTCCTGACCAATACTGCCACCGGCGGCTGGCGCAAGGACCTCTCCATCCTGACCGAAAAATGGGATGATATTTATGATGCAGACAGTGACAGTCTTCTCCCTCTCTTTCGCTATTCACCCGATCCGGCTGACACCTCGCAGGTTCCAAAAACCACCACTGCCAACTACGGCCCCGCCCAGTCCAATTTCTACCCTTGGAGTGAATACACACCATACAGTTTCAGCTCAAACTTAACGCCGATGACGCTGAATGCGGCCTCTGCATCCTGGAGGTCCCTGGTTAGCTTTGCTACCGCTTACAAAACATTGAATTTTGATACTGGCACACAGACGGCCAATGCACCAATTGGCTGGGGACCGATAATCTCTGATATAGGCAGAAACCCAACAAACGGGGTAGGCAATGGGGTGCAAATTTCAAATTCGGACTACGAGAGGTACTACCATGACTTTAATCTTAATCCAGTCCTGGCACGCACTCAATTTATTATTCAAGCAAACGCCCTGCCTCACCCCAACCCTGACGGGACGATTGTTGATCCCGCTCTGAATCACCTCATCAACCTGCGGGTTGTTCCTTATTTTACACTATGGAATCCCTACAATGTGGAGATTGTGAAAACCAGTAGTGATCCAGAGTTTGGTATTAACGTTCTGCGTACCGTTCCTCTTTCACTTTCCATTATTAATGGCACTGAGCCTCCAGCAGGTGGATTAGATGCTCATTACAAGCTCCTGAACAGTGGTGCCACAAGAGACCAATCCTTTGATGGTGATGGTAAGGTAGGCCAAGCTGACCACCAGATTTCCGGCAATCCCAGTGATGCTTACTACCCTGCGGACTTTGTCACGTGGTTGCCGTACACATTTTCCTTGAAGCCGGGCGAAGTAAAGATTTTTGCCCCTCAAACGGATGGTTTCAGCCCTGATGGGATAGACTTTCAATTTAACCTGCTGCTTAAACAAGGCTACGCCGGGGCACCAGATTTTGGTATACCCCTGGCAGATCCAAGCGCAATTGCAAGTAGCCCGACCCCGAATGCTATTGTAAATCGATTCATCAAAGTGCCCGGTCGCACTAATAATGAATTACATTCAGGTGACACGGTCAGATTTGCTGTTAAAGCTGATCGCCTGACGCAACTATTTAGCGGTACTAATTTCGGTGCCGGAGGTGCGATTACTATAGGAACTTTTAGATTGGGTGAAGGAAGAACCAGATATATGAACGGGGAAACCAATCGTGCGGTCGACCGACTCCGTGCAGCGCAAACGATTTTTCTGGATCAAACCTGGGCTCAGAATTATTGGAGTTCAGATGACCTGGATATCGTAGAATACAGCGTATCGGAACTGACTCCCGGCGGTGGAAATCCCCCTTGGACGAATATCATTTCCATGTCTTTTGGTCCTCGCGTCTCAATCGGCAGCGCTGCCGGTGATGCCCAGAGCAGGCCTACGAAAGGGCTTCTCCAGTCCAACCCGTTTGCCTATAACGCATTTTCTGCTCCTCTTCAATCTGCGGAAAGCCATCCTGCAAATGGCGCTTATGATATTTTTTACCACTCGATGACAATCAATGATGCTTTAACCCCTGAGATTGATACTGCCGGATTTATCGCCACGGGTTTCCAGTCAGGTGATGGGCTATCCAACTTGATCATGGCGGAAATTCCTCTGCGACCGATGGCCTCGCTGGTTGAGTTGCAAAGCTGGAACCTGCGCGGCAACAACCCCTTCCCACCTCATCAATACAACCTCATCGGCAATAGCGATGCAACACCCATGATTGAGCAGGATTCCGTCCTGGCGGGGACACCGATAACAACCGATCCTGCCACCAACCTGCAGCACGATGACGCCTATTGCGCGAACCACCTCCTCTTCGATGACTGGTTTGTTTCCTCGATCGCTGACCAGCCCGCCACTTTTGGCAGCAACATTGACAGAAATATTGAAACCGTCTACCAGGATTTCCTGACGGGAGATGAGCAATTGATCAACCGTGCCTATCAGCCGATCGTCGAAGATCGCGACTTATCGCCAGCCCAGGCTGGAGCACGGGCGACTGAAATTGTTAATAGCCCGGACGGTGATGGTTGGCTCAAAGTGGCCTCACGATTAGAGGTGGAAGGCATGTTCAATGTTAATTCGACCTCAGTGGCAGCCTGGCGCGCCCTGCTGGGTCACGCGCGGGATAAGGCTATAGCTCACCATACGACAGCTGGCATGGTGCTTGATCAGGGCCCCTATGATCACGCAGTTTCCCGTAGCACAGTAGCCTTTGACGTACAGGCTGGTACGGCAGAAGGCATAGGTGCTGCCTTTCCATCGGGTTCAGAGTACACCGGGTTCCGCGCATTGACCGACAGCCAACTCGATGATCTCAGCGAAAAGATCGTCGATCAAATACGTGAACGCGGCCCTTTCCTTTCGTTAGCGGAATTCATCAACCGCCAGCTCTCACTGGATGGGGACCTGGCTATTGCCGGGGCACTGCAAGCTGCCCTCAATAACCTGACTGTTGATCCCTTGGCTGTTCTGAAAGATACAAACAATCTGCTCTCCAGCGACACCATGGACCCGACGAACCCTGCTCTCAGTACGCGGCTCGATGGGGTTGGCTATTCCTTTGAGGAAGCTGCTGCTGGATTGAACACGCACGGCTTTCCCGGTTGGATCCGGCAGGCCGATATCCTACGTCCGATCGCTCCCATCCTATCCGCACGGGACGACACCTTCACCATTCGCGCTTACGGTGATAGCCGTGATAGCAATGGCAATGTCGTAGCCCGTGCCTGGTGCGAAGCCGTCGTCCAGCGCAGCCGTGATTACGTGGATCCGGCGGACGAATCAGATTCCGCTGACACTCCTACCAGCGGGGTCAACCAGGATTTTGGTCGCAAATATATCATCAAATCATTCCGCTGGCTAAATGCCGAAGAAGTCTAGGGTTTAAGTTGTTGAAACTTCAGGATACTATTTTATGATGCGTTTTGTGCTAACCTGCATTCTGTGTATGCTGGGAATTTTTCCGCTGTTTGCGGAAGAGCCAGCAAAAAAAGTCCGTACTTGCCGCATCCTGTACATGGAGCGCCCTGTTGACGCGCCCAGCGAAGCTTACATGTTTGATGGCGAAAAGTCACAGAAAGTATCTCTGCCCAGCCTGAACTTTTCTCCGGTCATTCAATTACCGCTGGGCAAATTAACTATTGGCATGACGCCTCAAGCGATAACGGTACCGGAGGAATTTCCTGAAGGCGCCCCGACTGTCACTATCCCGGCAACCCATACCGACATATATCTGCTGGTCACCAGTGATCCCGACAACCAGGTCATGCCCATCCGGCTAGTGCCCATCAGTATTTCCGATAAGCTGCAGCCCGGCGAAACGCTTTGGATCAACCTTACCCCGCACAGAATAGCCGCCAAGCTGGGCAACCGGACCTTCGAAATCCCCCCGCAAAAACAAACGCTCGGCCCGCCACCACTAAGCAACAGTGGCTACTACTCCGCCGATTTTCGTTACCAGCGCAACAGCAACGGCAAGTACCTTCCCATCATGCATAAATCGTGGTGGTTCGATGATACCAGCAGGAACCTGGGCTTCATCATAGGCACTCAGGCAAAGCTTCCTAAAATATTTAGTATTCGTGACCGGAGAAGTGCTGTAAGTATGAATCAATCATCCAGCAGGTAGGGAGTGCCTCCTCATGAAATACATAACTGCGATCACTTTATTGGTTTTGACCTGCTACCAGCTCGGCCAGGCAGCCGCAGATCAAAAGCGCACTTGCCGTCTCTATTTATTAGAACCAGCTCCTGAGGCTCCGCGAGAAGCTTATTTGTTCGATGGCACCTCCTCTCATGAAGTACGCTTGTCCACCAAAAATTTTTCAGCAGTTATAGAGGTACCTGCCGGAGACATTTCCTTAGTCATGACTCCTAACCAAATTCAGGCACAGGACGATTTGCCGACTGCAGCTCCTGCCGCTCAAGTGACCGCAGGTGTCGTGGACTTCTATCTCCTTGTAACCGCCAACCCCGACAATGATACCCTGCCGGTCAAATTGGAAGTAATCCCAATCACTGCAGAATTTGAGCCCGGTGAAACACTGTGGCTTAGTTTCTTCGAACATACCATCAATGCCCAACTGGGAGCGAAAAGCCTCGCCATCCCGCCGCTGGAAAGAGTAATCAGTGCGCCACCACTTCAGCAGGGCGGTTATTATCAGGCTCAGTTCCACTATCTTCCACAGCATTCAGATCAACCGCTGCAAACTGCCAAAAAATCCTGGTGGTTTGACCCCTCCAGCAGGTATTTAGGGTTTATTTTGGATCAGGGTACCCGGCTCCCTAAAATCTTCGCCATCCGTGATAAACGCTAAACAGCTGTTGCGGCCAGAAAAATTACTTACCCAACTGGAGAGTGCCGAGCGAGTCACACCTACAACCCTTCTGACTCGCATAAGTAACTGTTAACCCGACTTCCGACTCGCCGCCATCGATACCCTTTACCGTTGTCACGACCGTCTCTTA
>CAYUDZ010000135.1:0-7391 GCA_964443575.1 uncultured Chthoniobacteraceae bacterium
GAGAGATAATCTAACGATGCTATTAGTAGCAGGCGCGTGCGCGGTAGATGATTCTTGGTGGTGAAACATAAACCGGGCGTGGGGCGTGGTAATATACCGGGCGTGGGGCGCAGTAGGTCGCACGTGGCCGGTAATAGGTGCGGCGTGGGGCATAATAGCCGGTATTTACATAGGCCCGGCGTGGATGATAGCCACTATAGCGCGAGACAGAGTAGGATGGCCCACAGTAGCCACCGCCGGTGCTGATGGTGATGCTTCCGCCCCAGCCGGCCTCGGCACGTTCCGGGGCTAAAAATAATCCAGCTGCAGCCAGCACGGTTCCTAGTGTGATTTTGTGTAGCAGATTCATTTCAGGTGCTCCTTATAAATACTATTATCTTCTATATTTGGTAATTTGCAAGTTGCTCACCAGCCAAACTGAGGAAATTGCTGCCCCGCTGGTTTTGAACTTATCGGGGCAGCAATTTTCCAGGTGGTTACCAGCAGCGCCGTGCTTGGTGGACCGGACGCCGGTGCAGGCTGCGCAGGTAGTGCTCATAGGCGATCCGCTGCTGGTGCCTGATCCTGGCCTGCCGGGTACGTTCGCAATGGATCCGCTGCCGGGCATGGTATCTGGCTACCGGATGTGGCCGGTGGTAGTACGGCTGATAGTAATGACGGGCTTTTTTTGCGCACCATCCTGCTTCGGCAGAAGCAGGCGCCAGTACTGAAAAACCACCTGCTACCAGGGCAACGGCCATAATTTTAATAACAATTTTGTTCATTAGTTTCCTTTCAGTTATGTTTGCATAGTCATGGACGATGCCGCGCGGAAACCTATTCAATGTGGCGGTAAATTATTTTTTGCCCTGAACTAATCACGCGGTGTGATTTGTACGCCCCCGCGGGTAATCACCACGTGAGTCCCGTTGCAGATGACAACGTGGTCACAAGATAATCGCCAATGATATGCCAAAAAAGCAGTCCATCGTTTCGATAACGATAACGATTATGATTACGAATCCTCATTTGCGCAAAACTGTTTAGAGATGGTTTTACACACCCTTCGGGCGAGGGCAGCTACTGCTCAGACCGGCTCGTTTTCGCGGTCGTAGGGGACGATGCCGTGCATGGCGGCGGTCAGGCAGCCACCGTAGATAATAATGACCCCGCACAGGTAGACCCATAGCAGCAGGACGATCAGCACTCCCATCGCGCCGTAGAGGGCATTCACCTGCCAGATATTATTGGTGTAGAAGAGCAGTAATTGCTGCAGTAATTTAAGTGAAATGGTTACCAGCAGGGCGCCGAACCAAACCTCGCGAAACTGGATCCGCCGCCTTGGAGACAGCTTGTAGAGCATCACCAGCCCGTAAAACAGGACCAGCGAAGGCGCCCCGTAACGGATAAAAATCGAAAACCCCGGCAACTGATTAAAGTCGAACGGAGTGAAGCGATCGATTGTCGAGATGATGACCGGGGCAATCACGCCAACCAGCAGGGCACTGGCAAAAATCCCGAGCATGGCAAAGTTTTTCAGCGGCACCTTCCACCAGTCGAGTTCATTGACATGCCAGGCGCGGTTGACGCCGCGGACCAGCGCACGGAAGAAATGGTTTGATGACCACAGCACGCCGATGATCGCGAGCACGTCCAGGCTGGTGCGGGCGCTCATCACGCCCTCGATGATATTCATGACCTCGACGGCGTTTTGGCCCTCGAGCGGGATCACCGAGTTGAGGTACTCGATGATGGTATGGGTAACTGACTCGGGGTCGAGGAAGCGTGAGCCGACAGAAACGGTCAGCAGCATGATCGGAAACAGTGAGAAGAAGGCATAGAAGGCAAACGAGGCGGCACGCAAGTCGCCATCGATCTCAAGATAAATTCCGACCGAGTTACGAATGGACTTCCAAGCTTTGCTCATGACCTCTGGCGAATAAATCTGCTGCCGGTTTACAGGTAATAGTCGAAATTTTGCTCGCGGCTGACCCAGCGCCTGACGCGGAAGATATGTGCCGGACAAGTGTGCGGATCAAGCTCGATGTAGTTGCGGCTTCCCTGCCAGAGGTAGCGGCTATCGTTTAACAGGTCATGCACCTGGTAAGTTTCGTGTTCCTCCAAACCGAATCGATCAAGCGGGACGTGAATGTAGCTGCCGTGCTGGTGGAAAGGATCCAGCGAGACAACTATGAGCAGCCGGTTATCGCGTCCCGTGGTCTGCTTGCTGTAGCAAATGACCTGCTCGTTCTCGGCCAGATGAAATTCCAGGTTGCGCAAGTCGTGGAGCGCGCGATTTTCGCTACGGATGCGGTTGAGTGCGGTCAGCGTCGACTTGATATTGCCGGGGGCATCCCAATCACGTTCCTTGAACTGGTATTTTTCGGACTCCCAGTACTCCTCTTTGCCGTGGACCGGTTCGTTTTCGCATAGCTCGAAACCGCTGTAGATGCCGTAGAGCGGGGTGAGAGTAGCGGCCAGTACGGCGCGAATAAGAAATGCCGGGCGACCACCGTGCTGGAGGAAAAATGGCAGGATATCCGGGGTATTGGTGAAGAAATTCGGCCTGAAGTAATCGACCATTTCAGTCTGGCTAAGCTCTGTCAGGTACTCGGTCAGTTCGGCCTTGGTATTGCGCCAGGTAAAGTAGGTATAGCTCTGGGTGAAGCCGACCTTGGCCAGTGCCTTCATCATTTTAGGCCGGGTAAAGGCTTCGCTGAGGAAGATCACATCCGGGTGTTCAGCGTGGATTTGTGAAATCAATTGTTCCCAGAATGCGACCGGTTTGGTGTGCGGGTTATCGACCCGAAAGATGCGCACCTTGCGCTCGACCCAAAACTTGATGATCGTGATCATTTCATCCCACAGCGCCCGCCAGTCGTCGCAATGGAAGTTCAGCGGATAGACATCTTCATATTTTTTGGGTGGGTTCTCGGCGTACTTGATCGTGCCATCCGGGCGTTTGTAGAACCAGTCGGGGTGATCGGCCACGTACGGATGGTCGGGCGAACAATTAATGGCAAAATCGAGCGCCACTTCCATATCGCGCTGATAGATTTCCGCGACCAGCCAGTCGAAGTCCTCGAGGGTTCCCAGTTCGGGGGCGACATCCATGTGGCCGCCACCGTTCGGGCAGTCCTGGTGGCGGTTGCCGATGGCGTAGGGCACGCCTGGGTCGCCGGGTTGGCAGGTGACGGAATTGTTGCGCCCCTTGCGTTTGCTGTCGCCGATCGGGTGGATTGGCGGAAAATAAATCACATCGAACCCCATCGCCTTGGCATCGTCGATGCGGCCGAGGCATTGGCGGAAAGTTGACCCGCGATCCGCCTTGCCTTCTGCCGAGCGCGGAAAGAACTCATACCAAGCGGCGAACGCGGCGCGGTTGCGGTCGACCCAAACGCGGTGGTACGGTGTAAACTCTGTCGCCAGGCTGCGATCCGGCCAGGCCTGCATCAAACCATCGAGTTCGCTCCACTGGCTGATCTCATGGGCCTCTGCAGCGGTAGCTTCCCTGATGCGGGCAGCAATTTCCTGCAGCCGTTTGCTGTCTTTGGCGATGCCTGCACGTTGTCCGGCGGCTTCGATCAGGGCAGCGCCCTCAAGGATTTCACTGCTGAGATCTGTCAAGCCGGCTGTGAACTTTTTATCGAACTCCTCGACCCAGCCCGAGAAGTGATCGGCCCAGGCCTCGACGGTGTACTCGTACTCGGCATTTTCATAGAGTGTGCAAGCGGCTTGCCAGCGGTCGTTGACGAGGTGCTCCATCGGGGTTTCGTGCCAATCCTCCTGACCGGCGATTCGCCATTTGAGGACGGCGGCCACCGTATCGTGGCCATCCTTAAAGATATCGGCGGCGACAACCAGGCTTTCGCCGACAACCCGTTTGATGGCATGCTGACCGCAGTTCACGCTGGGCTCGAGGTTCTCGATAACGACCGTGGCGTAGTTCTTTTTCATGGGTAAAATTTATTCAACCAGACTGGCTAGCGTTTTGTCGAGTGCCTGCAGCTCGGGAATTTTGGCGACCACGGGTTTCAGCGATGCCATGGCCGGCGACACATAGCGCAGGAACGAGCGGCGGCCCTTATTGTGGCCCAGTTGGCCGTAGGCACCGAGGGCTTGCATTAAGCGCTGGGCGGCAGCCAGGTTGAGCGCCCGTGGCAGATCATCAGGCAGCGGGACATTCTGAGCGGCAGCCGCCTGCAAGTAGTGATCGACCAATGCCTGCCGATCATCAGCAGTGAGGTGAACATACGGATCATAGACCAGCGATGCCAGATCGTACAGTGGCACTCCGAGGCGCGCCCCCTGAAAATCGATAAAGTACGGCTGCCCGTCATGGATCATGATATTCTGCGACTGAAAATCGCGGTGGACGAGTGCGCGCGGTAAAGCTGCCAATTCGTCCGCGATCGACTGCATACCGGGGTCGTTGCGTAATGTGTCCACAGCATCCCGATCAAGCTGAAAAATTTTCCTCAGGCACCAGTCCATGAAGTACCCTTGTTCCCACAGGTAGAGGCTGGCATCGAACTCCTGGTGTAATGGCACCCCTGCGAGCAAGTCCAGCGAGCCGTGGCCGCGGGCGTGTAACAGTGCAGCCTGCTCCAGTACCTCGCGGTACAGCGCCATAATTGCCTGGCGGTCAGCGTGGTGCCTGCTCCATAAGTCCTCGTTGCCGAGGAATTGCATCCACACCAGCCCTTGCTCGATATCGTGTCCAAGGATGTCAGGAACGCGGACGCCAATTTCTTTGAGCAGATTTGCGATTGCTACATAGCGCAAGTTTTCCTCTGCCTGGCTGCCGACATAATGCAAGGCAACTACAGGATCTCCCGTGTTGCTGCGCACAACGAAAAAGCTGCGATCGGAGCCACCTTTATCGAGTTGTACGGTATCCAGTGCCTTATCCTGCCACTGCGGGAATCGCAGCTTGGCGCGGTCGCTGATAAAATCGGGCAACGAAGCGTCAGGAAGAAAGGCAGATTTGGTAAAGATGCCACCGCGTACCTCACCGCTGGCGATAGCGCCATCGAGGATGACTACATTATGCAGCTTACTTTGAGCGGCCACTTTGGCATTTTCCCACACGATGCAGTCCGAGAGCTTGCTGCCCGGCTGGACAGTGGCGCGAGTGCCGATATAAGTTCCGCCCTCGAGCGTGACATCGGTAGCGACCGATGCTTCGTCGGCCACCTGACCGGGTGCCGCATGGAGCGGATAGCGAAATTTATAGCGATGGTTAAAAAGAAAGCGGTGGACTGCAAGGTACTGCTCGAGGTTGCCCACGTCCCACCATTGGCCGTCATCAAGCACCACGCCGCCGAGCGTCTGTTGGCCAGCCGCAATCAAGTTGAGCCAGACGTCGACAATCGAGACCACACCGGGGGGAATGGCTTCGATGAGTTGTGGATTGATCACATAAACACCGCTAAAGAGGAATTTTGGGAAACCCTGGCTGCCGAAGTGATCACGAATATCTGTGACCGTTCCGGTGGCGGGGTCAAGGGCTACCTGTAATGGGCCGCCACTACTGCGCAAAGCGAGGGTGGCTGCATTGCCGGATGCCAGATGGCTGGAAATCAGATTTTCAACAGGCAGGTCGGTCAGGATATCGCCATTGTAAACAAGCAATGGCTCGTCGTCGGCGAAGTCGGCAATATTCCGGATGCCACCACCAGTATCCAGAAGTGTCTCTTCATGTCGCAGGGTTATTGGGCAACCGCGGTAGTCGCCGCTGCTGAAGTACACGCGGTAACGCTCGGGCCGATGATGGGTATTGATGATAAATTCTTTGATGCCGGCCGCAATCAAATGATCCAGGGCATAGGTAATTAGAGGTTTATTGCATATCGGGACCAGTGGTTTCGGGCACTGTTCGGTCAGCGGTCGCAGGCGGGTACCGAGTCCGGCGCCGAGGACAAATGCTTTGTTAATTGGTTGCTGCATCAGTTGTTCGCAGCAGGATTGATGGCTTGGCGATAAATTGCAATCAATCATCGGTCGGGTTGTTGCTTTGGGGTTGCCACCGCATGCCTGCTCTGGCTTGATCTTCGCATGGGCAAAGATGATGAAATGATCCTGGTCGTTGAGCGTGCGCTATTCGATGAGCTTGGCGCCTTCCAGGGAATGAAGTTTGAAGTCGACGGGTACCTTGAAAAGTTACTCGACCCGGCCAACCAGAAATTTATCCGTCGCGGGGATGCGGAAAATGACCCATCACTGAAGCAGCTGATCCCGTATTGTATCATCCATAGCGGTTCCCGGGTGCTGCGCTACACCCGCGGCACAGGTGGTGGTGAAGACCGCTTGCATGCCAAGCAGTCGATCGGGGTTGGCGGGCACATCAACGACCAGGATCACGCGGCTGACGGATCCACTTATGAGACGGCGGTCGCACGCGAGCTGCGCGAGGAGTTGGTCTTGCCGGAGAGCTTCGGCAATTCGATAGTCGCCCTATTGAACGATGACAGCAACCCGGTCGGCCAGGTGCATCTAGGTGTGGTGCACCGGATTTCCCTGGATGGCACCGAAGGGGTGATGGCGGCGGAAGATGATATCGCCGCCATCGAGTGGGTGGCCGCTGCGGATCTGGCTGCTGCCAGCGATCGGTTGGAAAGCTGGTCAGCAATCTGTGCCGCAGAGATCAGGCAAATTCTGGGTGACCATTATGATTCTTAACGACCGCGAAATCACGCGCCTGGCGCGCCAAGGGATGATCCGCCCGTTCACCCCGCGGCATGTCTCCAAAGTTAAGGACGTACCGGTCTTGTCCTACGGGTTGTCCAGCTACGGTTATGACCTGCGCCTCTCGGCCAAAGAATTCAAAATTTTCCGGCATGTCCCGGGCACGATCGTCGACCCCAAGGCATTTAACCCGGCCAACCTCGAAAGCGAGAAGCTGCAGCGCGATGAGCAAGGCAAATATTTCATCCTGCCGGCACGCAGCTACGGGCTGGGCGTGGCGGTCGAGCAGCTCGATATGCCGGAGGATATTTCAGCGATCTGTGTCGGCAAGAGCACCTATGCGCGCTGCGGGATCATCGCGAATGTCACCCCGGCAGAGGCCGGCTGGCGCGGCCACCTGACACTGGAATTTTCCAACTCGAGCGCCGCCGACTGCCGGATCTATGCCGGCGAAGGGATCGTCCAAATGCTCTTCTTACAGGGCGACCCATGCGCCACCTCGTATGTCAGACGTCAGGGCAAATACCAGGGCCAAGGCCAGGTCATTACCCTGCCGAGGGCGTGAGACCGTTTCCGAAGAGGTTTAAGTAAGTATCCTTTTCATACTCATACTCATAATCGTTCTCAAATCGGCCCCATCTTCCAGCAAATGCGTGGCGAAGGAATGCCTCAGTGCGCAGGCTCTTGGCTAAATCAAATGGCTGGATCTCCCGCTGTGGCGCAGA
>CAYUDZ010000136.1:0-7365 GCA_964443575.1 uncultured Chthoniobacteraceae bacterium
CCGGGCACGATCACGGCGATGCTCTGTCCTTCGACATAGACGAACGATGGATCATAAATTTGCAGGACGATGTGCCGCACCTCAGCAGCGGATTCGTCGGTAATGCGCTCTGATCTGATGACCTCGGCCTTGTAGGTGCGGTCGGTATTGTATTCGCTGAGTTGCATGGGGATTTCCTTTTTTAGAGGTTGGGGGATTGGTTTTGTGAATCAATTTTACCAGAGATGGCAGCAGGTTGGCAAACCCCGGCTTGATTGGGTAGGCGGTCAAGTGACCCGGGGTAGCAGGAAATACGGGTGCCGGGCCAGTGGAGTTCATCTGGATTCATTGTGGGATCTCGAAGCGCACGTTCCATTCTACAGTGGCATTCTCCGGAGAGAGCAGGGTGAAGTCGACCAGTCCATCATTGCGTTCATGAAGTTTTGCCTCAACATCGTCTTGATTGCAAGTCAGCTCTTGCTGCCGGTAACCGTTGAGGGCCAGTGAGACGCGATATGGATCGTTCGCAATCAGCTTGCTGGTACCACTCAAGATGAGCTGCTCGCTGTTCCATACCACATTGGACAAGTCGAGGTAGCCCTGCATCAGGTGACGATCGGTCGACAGGACTTGCGGGTGGTCGCGGCATTCACGCACAGAAATCATGCGGGCCTCGCCCGGTCGAAGCTTTTGTTCAATGCGTGCTGAGCCCTGCCATTGGCCGAGAAATTTATCATTCCAAAAATCGTAAAGGTAGTAGTTCTGGTCCGGTTTCAGTCCCAGGGTTCCGTCGACCTGCGGCCCGGAGATATCGATACCGACGCGCTTGGGTTGATCCATGTCCGCATTGTAGAATGTCACCTGATGCCATTGGGGAGTGACCTCGAAGTCGTATACCGAAGGAGAATCGGCGACGAAGGCATCTACTGGCCGGGCGCTTTTTGGTGTGGTGTGGTAGGGGAAGGTCCGGGTCAGGTCGTGCAGGGTCTGCGGTGAGAATTGGGAGAAGCTATTGGCGAGGAGGAGACGGCCACTGGTCACATATAACATCGTTAACACCGTCCTGACATGGTCACGGTTATCCTGCAAATGCAGCAGGTTCTTGGAGTCGGTGTCGAGGTTGACCAGCATCCGGTTTTTGTACCAGCGCAGCCCGCAGCGGGTCACGGTGGTGCCGTCCATGTCGTCGGTGTCATTTTCGGTGCGCATGGATGCCACCACTCCGAGGGTGACGTCGCTGCCGCGCTCCATATTTCGCTCATGGACGTAAGCCCCGGGTCCCAGTCCCTCATGTGCCAGCCGGAAAATTGTACGATAGGCGGCTGCGGTGGTCGCGTATTCATCTTCCATGCCACCGGCGCTTGCCCAACCGGACGCCGGGTAGTCAAACATCAGGCCCCTGATGCCCGCATTTTTCATATTAGTATACACATTATGCAAGTGGTCTAAAAATTCCGGATCGGTGAAGTCATACCCCCAGACCACGCGGCCGTTGCGGTTCCAGGTTTTTTTCCAGGTGGTGAAGATTTCGCCCTCGGTATCGACCGGCTCACCTTTCCAGGCATAGCGTTTGTTGAACAGCATGTGGCCGGGAAATGCCTTGGCGTAATCTTCCGAGCGGTACGCGGTCTGAACGTAAGTTAGCGGGATACCGCCGAGAGCAGTGACGGCTTTACCCCACTTTTCGGAAGTTTCGTAGGGCTCGACGTAGCGACCGTTCTGGGTCGTATCCCGGTCGGTGTCTTCGCGCTGCCAATGCTTATCGTCCCACCAACCCTGCTGGTTGTTTGGCATGTAGGAGTCCGGGACCAGCCGCACTGCAACCCGGCTGTAGCGGAGGAAACCGCTGTCCGCGATCTTCTCCATTTCTTGAACCGCACCGAGCGATGTGTTGTCTGCGCCACCGTCTCCGTAGCGTCTGTCTGCCGCATACCAGAGGCAGACCGTGGGAAAGTCGTACATACTGAGATCGATACCCTGCGCCAGCCGGACCTGCTGCGCGTAATTTTCAAGCGCGACAAATGGATCGCTGCCTGTCACGTCGATGTAAAATTCATCTTCGGGGAGATATCGTTGCCCGCGATCGACCCGCTTACCAACCGGGTCGGCAGCGTACAACTGGGCGGTGAACTGACGTCGTGGCCGGGGACTGTCTGCTACGGCGGTCAGGGTAGCAGGTAATAGCGGGGCATAGTTGCCATCCCGAAGCCAGACCTCATTCAGGTAGGCATGGTCGTCTTGATCGGCTGAATTGGCGCCCTTTTCGACGACAAGGTAAAACTTGCCAGCGGCAATTGCTTCCTCAGGGATGGCTAGCTCAACCTGTTCGACATCATCTTTGCTCTTACCATCAAATCGGGGTAACACAGCATCTTTTATCAGTGGGATCCGTGCCGTCTGGCCTGCTTTTTCATACTCCACGAACACGGATTGTGTGAGTTCCTTATGTTCCCCATGGCGGTGGCCCTGCCACCAGGAAAAGCCGATCAGGTACGGCTGGTTTCTGTCCAAGCCTTGCGCGTGAATGATGATATGGCAGGGCTCTTTGACCGAACTTGCCAGTTCTGAGCAGCGGAACTCGTGGTTTTCCCAGATGCGTTTTTTTTCACCTTTATTCAGGTGGAGCTTTTCGCCTCCGGGGCCTTCGTCGCTGCGCTCGTTGGGCAGGTCGAGGTAGCAAAGCAGGCTGCTTTTACCATCCGTACCTTGCGCCAACTCGGTTCGTCGTGCCTGTTCGATGCAGGCGAATTTCTCGAAGTCGTGGTAGCTCAATCCACCCATCACCAACTGGTGGCGCTGCGCACCCTCCCTGAAAGTTAAGTAGATATTATTCCTCGACTTTAGGGCGTTGGTACGGGTGAGCGGGGAATAAGAACGTTCGCCATACTCCAGGGGTTCGCCGCCACTGAAGCCATCGATCATGGCAAAGTCCTGGGTCAGATTGCAACCACCGTAAACTAATCCGTTCTCCAAGACATAAATGTCACGAACCTGCAGGTTTTCATCCAGCGTGTTAACAATCCCCGCTGTGATACGGAAAAAATCCTGTCCTTCATGCAATGCGATCGAAAACAGCAATTCTGGTTTTCCCGCGGATCTGAAGCTTAAGTCGAGCGCTAACCCCGGCGGGCTGGTATCGCTTATCACCCGCTGTTGCCAGGTGCGTTCGAAACCGGGGTCATCAGAACTCCAGGTATTGATCCGCATTTTCGCATTGGAGATGACCGCTTGCCCGTCGGGTTTTTTAGCGATGCGGTAGACCCCGGCTGCAAGGTCAAATGTCAAACTGACCTCTCCATTCTGCAAGGTAACGAGATCACCTGCTTGTGTAATCCCGGGACTTTGCGGCGATTCTGCGTACGCATTGAACAGTAGCGGCATGAGGGTCAACACCGCCAATAGCAGCGCTTTTGCAGTTAATATTCTGCTCCGCAGGTATCTGTTGTGCTTCATTTTGATCCCGTTGTTTATTGTCGCCATCGATCAGTGGGTTGCTTGCCTTGCCATCGCTTTGTTAATGATTGTCAGGGCTTGTATGCCTTTTGCTGGTGAAAACCTCATGGTCGGCCAAGCCACCGCGATCATCGGTTCTGAGGCCGCTCTGGAAAACCCCCAGGTGGCCATCGCGATGACACCAAGGTGCGACTCTTCACGGTTCCATGCCGGTTCACCTTGATCAATTTTGGACAGTTCCTGCCGCAGCTTTGTTGCGCGTATTGCTTTCCGCAGATGAGGCGAGCGACTCAGTGTCAGTTTGCCGAGGGCGCTGGTTTTTAAGTCATGACGGGTCACCGGGGCCGGAGCGACCCGTACCGCCTGATCGGATTCGATAAAGTCGATGTGGACGATCGCATTACCCTGTTGGATACCGAGTAATACCAGTTCCCCGGTCTTTTGTGCGACTTCCTCGAGCACCGCCCGATAGCGCTTTTTCAATAGCGAATGCCGGTCGCGCGAAGACCACTCGTAAAAGCGGCTGGTCAAGCGGTACTTGGACAGTTGTTTTTCCACCAGTCCGTATCCCTCAAGTGTCTGAACCATGCGAACCACACTCGGACGGGGTAGATTCATTGCTGCGACGATCGTCTGCAGTCGCTCGCCTTCCTGACAGGAAGTCAGGTAAGAGATGAGGTCGAGCGCTTTGATGAGGGACGTGGCAGCCATTAAGTCCGTATAGTAAACATATTAGTCCTTTTATTTGACATTCTGATCTGTATTGGGTCAACTCAAATCATGATTAAATGGTCGAATGACAGGGAACTGTTTGCCGCGATGCGTGACGAACTGTTTACGGCGGTGGTAGGAGACGTGCTGGATATTCTGGGTCGCAACCACCAGTTTCTGCCGCCGCAGATCCAGCCGCTGCGTGATGATATGGTAGTAGCGGGCCGTGCTATGCCGGTGCTGGAAATGGACGATAGTGGTGGTGAAGGTCCCGGGCGCAGCCTTGATGTGCTGAACCAGCCATTTGGGCTAATGCTAAAGGCATTGGATGATTTGCAGGAAAACGAAGTGTATGTTTGTATCGGCGCCTCCCCGACCTATGCGCTGTGGGGCGAATTGATGAGTACGGCTGCGGGTAACCGCGGTGCTGTGGGTGCGGTGGTCGATGGATATTCGCGCGACACCCGGGGAATTCTCAAGCTGAACTTTCCCACCTTCTCCCATGGCCGCTATGCTCAGGACCAGCGGCCGCGGGGAAAAGTTGTCGACTTCCGGTGCACGATCAAAATGGGGGCGGTGAGTATCCGGCCCGGGGATATTATTTTTGGGGATTTGGACGGGGTGGTCGTGATTCCACAGGAAATTGAGGAGGAAGCATTGCAGGGCGCGTGGGAGAAAGCCCATGGGGAGAAAACTGTGTTTGAGGCCATCAAGGGCGGCATGAAAGCGCAGGAGGCCTGGGACACCTATGGGATTATGTGAATTCAGATTTCAGATTTCAGATTGAAGATCATGGATCAAAGTGAATTAAAGCTAAGGACGAAACAATTTGCGCTTCGTGTCATCCGTTTAGTCGACTCTTTGGGAAAGGAATCTGTCTCTGGTATTCTCGGCAGGCAACTGCTAAGGGCGGGCACCTCTGTGGGAGCGAACTACAGAGCAGCCTGTCGCGCGCGTTCGAAAGCCGAGTTTATTGCCAAAATTGGAATCGTTTTAGAGGAAGCGGACGAGTGTGAGTATTGGCTGGAGTTACTGGTTGAATCTGGCCGGGTAAAAGCAGAAAGGCTCAAAGAACTTCAGGCCGAAGCCGCTGAACTCACAGCCATATTCGCAAGCACCCTGAAATCCTCAAAAAGTAAAATCTGAAATCTGAAATGAAAATATCTGAAATCAAAGTCTGGCTAGTCGAGGGGGTAAAGTACAACTGGACGGTCATGCAGGTGGTCACCGATGATGGGCATACCGGGGTTGGGGAGGCAACCAATTGGCCGGGCAGCCCGATCATTGAAGCGGCGGCAAGGCATGTCGGTGAGCGGGTGGTTGGCCTTGACCCGATGCGCACGGATTTCATCTGGCAGAAGTTGTATCGCGATTTGAACTGGATCGGGCCGTACGGGGCCTCGCTGTGTGCCATCAGCGGCTTGGACATGGCATTGCTGGATCTCAAGGGCAAAGTACTTGGTGTGCCCTGCTATGAGTTGCTGGGGGGTCGGTTTCGCGACCGGATCAAGTTGTACGCCAACTACTGGTTTACCGGTGGCGGACACGACCCCGAATCTTATGCCCGGCAGGCAAGGCGGGTGAAGGAGATGGGATTCACCGGTCTCAAATTTGATCCATTTGCCCATACCAACTACCTGTATGGCGAAGACTTGAATACTGATCTTGGCCTGACCCCGGATCAGCAGAATGTTGCCTATGAGGTGACCAGAGCGGTCCGTGGTGCGGTCGGGCCGGAATTGGATCTGATGATCGAGACCCATGCGATGTTGAATTTTGAAGTGGCGGTAAAAATGGCCGAGCGGCTGGCGCCGCTGGGGATCACCTGGTATGAAGAGCCGGCCGGGCCTGAGAGTGCGGATACCCTGAAAGCCTTCCGCGACCGCCTCCCTGCCAACGTTCCCATCTGTGTCGGCGAACGCCATTACACGCGGCATGCATTCCGGCCGGTTTTGGAAAAACACATCTGCGATGTCATTATGCCTGATATCACCCGTTGTGGCGGGCCAAGTGAGATGAAACGCATCGCCACGATGGCGGAAGCGTACGGGGTGCTGCTGGCACCGCACAATCCCAACGGGCCATTGAGTACACTGGCCAGTGCCCACGTCTGTGCAACCGTGCCCAATTTTTTCCGCTGCGAATTCATGGTCAATGACGTAGCCTGGCGGGATGAAGTTCTATCCCACCCATTGGATGTGCGCGACGGCTACCTGCATCTTTCAGGGCGGCCCGGGTTGGGGGTCGATTTGAACATCGAGGAATTGGAGAAGCATCCGGGGATTCGCGGACTGAAAGAGAAGGACAACTTTTACGTTTAGATGAGTTTAACCATCGATTTAGCAGGCAAGCGGGCATTGGTGACCGGTGTCACATCCGGGATTGGTGCCGGGATCGCCAGGTGTCTGGCACAGGCGGGCTGTGATATTGCCGGCTGCGGGCGTCGCGACGCTGCTGCCGCCGGGGCAACCGGTTTCGTTCGGTCGGTCGAGGAGGAGGGTCGCCGGGCTTATTATTTGTCTGCGGATATCTCTCAGCCTGAAGCTCCGGCACAGTTAGTCGCTCAAGCAGTGGACGTTCTGGGCGGGCTGGATATTCTGGTTTCCAATGCCGGCCGCAATGTCTTCGAGGGCGTGGCGGATTGCTCCGAGGAGGCCTGGGAAGAGTGCATGAACCTCGATCTGGCCGCCCACTGGCGGCTGGCCCGGGCGACCCGTCCCGATTTGAAAAAGAGTGGGGGTGTCATCATCGTGATTGGTTCCAACCATGCCTGGAGCACGATCCCCGGTTGCTTTCCATACAATGTGGCCAAAGCCGGATTGCTGGGGTTGGTGCAGTCGCTGGCGATCGAATGGGGACCACAGATCCGCACAGTGGGAATCGCGCCCGGGTTCATCGACACCGCCGGCAACCAGACCTGGTTTGATTCGTTCGACGACCCGCACGCCGAACGGGCACGGACCGAACACAGTCACCCGGTCGGTCGGATTGGTACGGTCGCGGAGGTGGGGCAGTTATGCGCTTTCCTTGCTTCACCAATGGCCGGCTTTATCTCTGGCGCTACATTGTGCGTCGATGGCGGAAGAAGTGCCCTGATGCAGTAGGAAGATCATCTCCCAGTCAACTCAATTTGCACTCGAGCCGGGAAGCGGAAGGTCACGGTGCCGACCAGTCCGCCGAGTCCCAGCCCGATCAATGCCAGGCTGGACTTGTCCGGCGTAG
>CAYUDZ010000137.1:0-7230 GCA_964443575.1 uncultured Chthoniobacteraceae bacterium
CCCGCCGCGCACGGATCCACTTCCTGATCGTTACCGCCGCCGCAATCATACCGGCATCGCTGCTGGTCTTCCAGATTGTTGACTTGGTTCACCAGCCTGATTCGATCGGCTGGCACCCCGGCTGGATGCAGGGAGAGGACAACCCGTTGTTTTTCTGGCTGTGGAATTTCGGGCTGTGGTTACCAATGCTGGTGCTCGCCCCAATCATGCTCATCCACCGGCTATACTACTACGGCAACGATCCGACTGTGCGCAGCAACCTGGCACTGGCCTCAGTCTCGCTGCTGGTATTTATCAGCTGCATGTTGATCAGGTACGCACCATGGGACTGGGATAATACCAAGTTGATGGTATGGTCGTTTCTCACTGCCTCGATGATTATTCAGTCCAGTGTGCTGGCACCCCTGCGCAGACCGGCACAGGTGGTAATATATATCCTGTTGTTTGCCAGTGGCGCGGTGACATTGACCGTCGGATTGCGCCCGCTCGAACGACCCAACTCGATTATTTCCACCAAAGAGCTGGATCTGACGGCATCGTTGCTCAAGGAGGTGCCAAGGGATGCCCGCATCGCAACCGCCCCCGAGTGGAACCACCCGGCAGTCATGCTCGGTTACAAGCTCGCACTCGGCTACGACGGCCACTTGTGGAGCCATGGCTATGATTACGCAACCCAGCGCAAGGCGTTGAATGCGCTGATGCGCGGCAGCTCAAACTGGCAGGAGCATGCAACGACACTGCGCGCCACCCACATCTTGTGGGGGCCACGCGAACAAAAGCTCTTCGGATCCCGACCCAAGCCATGGGCCACGGATGCCACGGTCATCGGCGGCAACGATACGGCAGGCACCCTCTATAAACTGAGGATCGAAGATGCAGCAAACTAGCATCGTTACTTGCCAAACGCTTACGCGTAAAGCTATCTCTAAGCGATGAAAACCCTCACCGGATTCCGCAATTTTTACCCTGAAGACTTTGCCCGTCGCGCGTACATCGAAAGTGTATGGCGTCGCACCGCGCGCTCCTATGGTTTTCAGGAATATGACGGACCACCACTCGAAGAGCTCGAGCTGTTTACGCGTAAATCAGGAGAGGAAATCGTCGGCCAGCTGTATAATTTCGTCGATAAAGGGGAGCGTGAAGTTGCCTTGCGCCCGGAGATGACGCCGACGCTGGCGCGCATGGCTGCAGCCAGGCAGCGAGATTACCGCAAGCCCATGCGCTGGTTTTCCATCCCGCAGGTATTCCGTTATGAGCGGCCACAGAAGGGTCGCCTGCGCGAGCATTACCAGTTCAATTGTGATATCATTGGTGAAGCGGCTTCGTCTGCCGACGCGGAACTGGTTGCCCTACTCGTCGACAACCTATTCAGCTTTGGTTTTACTGCTGATGACATTGTCGTCCGGGTGAGTGATCGCAGGTTCTGGTCCGACTTCATGGATCGCCACCAGGTCGCCGAAGATCAGCGATACGCCGTGATGCAGGCAATCGATAAATCCGAGCGTGAACCCCGCGATAAGACGGCCGACAAGCTAGGGCCACTGGCCGATGATGTTTTTGCCGTGCTCGACGGTGACGCCGAGTGGCAGCCGGTAAGCGAGCTGCTGGCTAATTTGGAAGCACGCGGCCTGGGCGGAGTAGCCAAGGGTGACCTGTCGATTGTCCGTGGCCTGGCCTATTATACCGGGATAGTTTTTGAAGTCTTTGACCGTAGCGGTGAAAACCGTGCAATCGCAGCGGGCGGACGCTACGATACCCTGCTTGATTCGCTCTGTGGGGTCGACCTGCCGGCACTCGGCTTCGGCATGGGCGATGTCGTGCTGGGTAATTTACTCGAGGAAACTCCCCACACGGCACAGTTGATGGCGGCAGCCACCGCAGCAAAACTCGCCCCCGATGCCTACCTGGTGGTCGCCGATGAATTGCACACAGCAAATGCCCAGGTGCTGGCACGTGAGCTGCGCTCCGCAGGGCTCGATGTGGTAGTGCCGCTAACACAGGCCAAAGTCGGAAAGCAATTTCAGTCTGCCGAGCAGGCCAATGCCGGCTTTGCCATTGTGGTTGGCTCCGAGTGGCCGCTCGTCTCGATCAAACACCTGGGCAGTCGCGATGAGCAACAATGCAAGGCCGCAGAAGCGGTAAAATTTATCAGTAACTGGAAAATCAAGTTGTCACGCGACAATTCCTGAATACAACGGACGATTCCATGACCGATTACCGAACCCACGATTGCAATTCCCTGACCAACTCTGACATTGGCAACCGCGCTACCCTCTCCGGCTGGGTTGCCTCCTGCCGCGACCACGGAGGAGTCATCTTTATTGACTTACGTGACCGCGAGGGCCTGACGCAGGTTGTCTTCCGCCCAGAGGAAAGCAAGGAAACCGCAACCGCCTCGCACGCGCTGCGCAACGAAGATGTCATTACGGTTTCAGGGCGCGTAGCCGAACGCCTCGAGGGGACTGCGAATATCAAACTGGCTACCGGGGAGATCGAGTTGGTGGCGGATTCTTTGACAGTCCTCAACCGCTCCGAAGTTCCGCCATTCCCGATGGATGAGGATAGCGGCAACGAAGACTTGCGGCTCAGCCACCGCTACCTGGATATCCGCCGCCCCGGGATCGCCCGCAACCTGAAGCTGCGTCATCGCACGACCAAGGCCACACGCGACTTTTTTGACCAGGAGGGATTCCTCGAAATAGAGACGCCGATCCTCTCCAAGAGCACCCCGGAAGGCGCCCGTGATTTCCTCGTGCCCAGCAGGTTCAGCCCGGGCGCATTTTATGCACTGCCACAGGCCCCCCAGCAATACAAGCAGTTGCTGATGGTAGGTGGTGTGGAGAAATATTTCCAGATCGCCAAATGCTTCCGCGACGAAGACCTGCGCGCCGACCGCCAACCGGAATTCACCCAAATCGATGTCGAGGCGTCATTTGTTTCAGTCGACTCCATCATCGATATGACCGAACGCATGCTGGCGCAAATTTTCAAGACTGCGCTGGAAATCGAGGTGCCGACGCCATTCCCGCGTCTGACTTTCCAGCAGGCGATGGACAAATATGGCTCTGATAAACCGGACACCCGGTTCGGCATCGAGATCCATGATGTCGGCGATATCTTTGCCAAGTCGGAATTCAAGGTCTTTAAATCTGCACTGGACAACGGCGGCGTGGTCAAGGCGATCAATGCCAAAGGGTTTGCCTGTATCACATCCGGCCAGATCGAAAAGTTAACCGAACTGGCCAAATCCTACGGCGCCAAGGGGCTGGCATTCATTAAAGTGGAAAACGGTGAGTGGAAGTCGCCGATCGTGAAATTTTTCTCTGATGATGAGAAAGCTGCCCTGGAGAAAGAATTGGCCATCGAAGAAGGCGACCTGATCCTGTTCGGCGCCGATCAATGGCAGGCCGCCTGCGAAGTGCTCGGTCGCATCCGCCTCGAGGTCGCCGAGATCCAAGAGCTGACCAAAGATAACAACGACTGGAACTTCCTCTGGGTCACCGAGTTTCCATTGCTGATGTATGTCGAGGAAGACGAAAAGTGGTACGCTGTCCACCACCCGTTCACCCGACCGGTTGATGCGGATATCGCCAAGCTGGAAGCAGGTGACTTCGCCGAAGCCCGCGCCCAGGCCTACGATATCGTGCTCAATGGCGTGGAGCTTGGCGGCGGCAGCATCCGAATCCATGAACCTGCCCTGCAAGCTACCATGCTTAAAACCCTCGGCATTGACGAGGAGGAACAGCAGCAGCAATTCGGCCATATCCTCAAGGCGCTCTCATTCGGCGCCCCACCGCATGGCGGCATCGCCTTCGGCCTCGACCGCATCGTCATGATGATGGCCGGTGCCGAATCGATCCGCGATGTCATCGCCTTCCCGAAGAACAACCGCGGCCAGGATCTGATGACGCAGTCACCCGCCGAAGTCGACTTCAAGCAACTGCGCGAACTCTACCTCGAAATCAAGCGCAAGAAAAAATAGGCCACTGATGGATACTGATAACAGTCCAACCACTGATGGACACTGCTCCTAAGTAAAACCACTGATGGACTGATAAGATCTTTACCACTGATGGACGCTGATAAACACTGATAGAATTAAATTGTGAAAGCTAAGGCTGAAGAGCCTCTATACAAGGTAGAATCACGGCAAATCATTGGTAGTGCTATGGAAGTGCTGAATGAAGTTGGGCATGGCCTTCATGAAAAACCATATGAGAATGCTTTAATACATGAATTGGGGTTACGTGGCTTAGCTTGCCAGCAACAACTAAGGTTTGAGGTACTGTATAAAGGTCAGCGCGTTGGAGAGTATATTCCCGACCTAATTGTGTGTGATAAGGTAATAGTTGATACCAAAGTAGTGGAAAACATTACTGACCGAGAAATTGGTCAGATGATGAACTATTTAAAAATAACCGGATACCGCTTGGGTTATATCATCAATTTCAAACACCCGAAATTAGATTGGAAACGAGTTATTATATAATTCTATCAGTGTGAATCAGTGTCCATCAGTGGTTAAATACAATAAATAACAATCAGTGGTTATCAGTGCCCATCAGTGGTTCAATAAAATAGAAACCCATCAGTGGTTTTCAGTGTCCCTCAGTGGTCGATTTACTAACGTTGGCTTTCATGCTCCGCCGCTCGAGGAAGAATGCCTGTAGCAGTTGCTTGCACGCTTCCATTTGCACTCCCGGGGTCAGCTCGCAGCGATGGTTGAGTTCCGGGTGTTGGGCGATATTGAGTAGCCCGCCGCAGCCACCGGACTTCGGGTCAGGCGCCCCGAAGACCACCCGGCGCAAGCGCGCATGGACGATCGCCCCGGCGCACATCGGGCAGGGCTCCTTGGTCACATAAAGCGTGCAATCGATCAATCGCCAGTCGCCGACTGCTTCTTCGGCCTGGGTAATCGCCAGCATCTCGGCATGAGCAGTCGCGTCTTTCAGCAATTCGACCTGGTTGTAGGCACGCGCAATGATCGCTCCATCTTTGACGACCACGGCACCGACCGGAACTTCTTCCCGCTCATAGGCGATGGCAGCCTGCCGTAGCGCCTCCCCCATGAAGTAATCATCGGAATCGAGATCGATGATGGTGGTTGCAGATGTCATGTCCAGGTTTCCAGCCGCAGGATGTCATCAATCGTTTCCCGGCGGCTAATTAGTTCGCTGGTACCATCTTCCTCCAACCAGACCTGCGGCGCACGCCCCAGCGAGTTGTAGTTGGAACTCATACTGTAGCCATAGGCTCCTGCATCGTGCAGGCAGAGCAAGTCACCTTTGACCAGTTGCTGCAAGTCCCTGGGTTGCAGCATTTCGTTGGCATCCTGAGTAAAAACATCACCGGATTCGCACAGCGGTCCGGCTACCACGTACGGACGGGTGCTTCCCCCATCCTTGCCGACCACACTGATCCGGTGGTAGGCGCCATACATCGCTGGCCTGACCAAATCGGTAAACCCGGCGTCGACCATGGCAAAGCAAACCCCCGCCCCTTTCGCATTGTCGCGGGTTGATTTGATATCGTGAACTTTGGTCACCAGGGTTGTTGCCGGCGCCGTGAAATAGCGACCGGGTTCGATTTCCAACCGCAGCTCCCGCCCGACCACGTTGCGCAGTTCGGTGCGAGCCTCGGCGAATAACTGGCATAGCTTGGACTCGTCGATTGCCGGTTCACTGCCTTTGTAGTCGTGCGGAATTCCGCCGCCGAGACTGATCGCTTCGAGCTCAGGAAAGTCAGGTGCGAGGCGGGCAAAGTCGCCTGCCAGTTGGCTTAAATTATCCACCAATTCCGTGAACTGTGGCCCACTTCCAATATGGGCATGCAACATCACGACCGGCAAATCAAGCGCCGCCGCCCGGCGACCAAGTTCAGACACCTCATCAATCCATACGCCATGCTTTGAACTGGGGCCGCCGGTATCGCAGGCATTGACATGCCCGTGCCCAAACCCCGGGTTGACCCTGATGGCAATCGGGCCGGCATAACCGGCCGCAGCCAGATCATCCAACATCCCGGGCGATCCCAGGTTAGGCAGGATGCCATGCTCGAGCACTACATCCAGTGAGTTATCGCGAAAGACATCACAGGTCAGGAAAATCTCCGGCGGTGATTGGCCACCCTGGTACCCTGCATGCAGTCCGCGCAGCACTTCGTTGCCCGAAACTGTGTCCAGCCAGATGCCATGCTTGCGCATTTCTTGCAGCACGCGGGTTGCCGAGCAGCTCTTCATCGCAAAGCGTGGTTGCACTCCCGTCGAGTCGGTCATGGCCAGCACGCTGCGAATCCTGCCACGCAGTTCACCAGCATCGATTATCCATAGCGGACTGCCATAAGCCGCCACTAATTTTGTGTAAATATCCTGATCTATTGCCATTGTCTCTAATCTATCCTAAATACGGGAATTGATTTATTCCATTACTTATAACGGTTGTCGCGTTGATTCGGTATTGCCATTCGGAGCAGAAGTCATAAAGTGTGCGCAATTTGTGTGCACAACCAGCAGATAAAATGAAATTTTTCACAGATAAGTTATTGAGGCCGCAGGTACTGGCATTTCTGGCTATTGTTGCCCTAATGTTGCCGGCTGCCGATGCTGCCGAGAGTTACGTCACCATTGATAACCAAACCGGCCGCATCCTGGCCGGCAAGGAGGTCAACGACAAACGCCAGATTGCCAGCCTGACCAAGGTGGCAACGGCAATGGTCGTCCTCGACTGGGCGGAAAACAGTGGCCAGAACCTCAGCCAACGCGCGGTGGTACCACCGTCTGCCATGCGCCAGGGTAGCATCAACCCGATGAACCTGCAGCCCGGAGACTCACTTTCACTGCGTGACCTGATCTATGCCGCACTACTGCAGTCCGATAATATCGCCGCATACACCCTGGCTTACCACACCGGCCAGGCATTGCGCGCGGTCACCCCGCGTAAGGTACACGACCTCGGCCCGGTCGGCATCTTTGTTGCCCAGATGAATGCATTGGCACGCTCGCTTGCCATGGAAAGAACACTGTACCTCAACCCGCACGGTCTCGACAGTGAAGACACCCTGCCATATTCGACGGCGCTCGATCAGGCCCGCATGGCCCGCTACGCAATGCTTGATTCAGGGTTCCGCTTTTACGTATCGCAGCGCCAGCGGACGGTAAAAATCTACCGTGGTGGACAGGCGATGAGCTTTTTGCTGCGCAATACCAACTCGCTGCTGGGCAGCGGTGACATC
>CAYUDZ010000138.1:0-7203 GCA_964443575.1 uncultured Chthoniobacteraceae bacterium
CGATTTTTCTGAGTTTGGTTTTATAAGCCATAGAGTAATAACATATGTTATAACAAGCATCCGGTCAAGCTGGTAGACTTCAATAAACACCTGGTGCCAGATTCGTGGTCTGTTGCGTGCTTGTTGCTTCCATGAATCCGGCAACCATTAGCAACCGCTGATGACCGCTGCAACTTATTTGACAGTCGCGGAATCACAGCTACCAGTACCTTGCGATGAATACAATTGAAGCACTCTATACCCGTCGGGCCATCAAGGCATACGATCCTGAGCACAAGTTGACTGAAGACGAAGAGAGGAAGCTATTCGAGGCGGTGATCCAGTCACCGACCAGCTTCAACATCCAGCACTGGCGGTTCGTCATCCTGCGTGACCCTGAGTTGCGTGCTAAAATCCGCAAGGAATTGGGCAACGATCAGGCGCAGATGACCGATGCCTCGCTACTCGTTCTGTTTACTGCCGACATGAAGGCTTGGCAGAAGAGTCCGGAGCGCTACTGGGCCAATGCGCCGCAGGAAGTAGCTGACTTGCTGGTTGGCTGGATGGGGCCGTTCCACGAGGGTCGTGAGTGGTTACAGCGCGATGAAGCCCAGCGCTCGATCGGCATCGCGATGCAGTCGATGATGTTGGCGGCTACCGAAATGGGTTACCAGTCGTGCCCGATGATCGGCTTCGAAATCGAAAAACTGGCGGAGCTAATCAAGCTGCCCGATGATCACGTGATGGGGCCGATGGTTGCAATCGGTAAAGGGACCAAAGAGGCGTGGCCGAAGCCGGGTCAGCTACCGCTGAGTGAAGTCATCATCGAAAACTCGTTCGGCTGATCATTTTCTTTACAATCATTTTACTGAAAACAAAGGAGGCAGGTACTATCAGTGCCTGCCTTTTTTGTATCTTGCCCAATTTGGAACGTGGGCGCTCAGCAAGGACTTGAATAGCTTTCCGTGATTGGGAACCTTTAGGTGCAGTAATTCATGGACGATGACATAAGTTTGAAAACCTTGAGGCTGTGTCAATAACGACTTGCTGAATGTCACAGTTCCTTTTGTTGAGCACGATGCCCACTTGCGGAAGTCATCGACAGAATCCCGCAGCTCAGCTGCAGGGGAAAGAATCTCGTAGAGGCTCTCCGTTT
The DNA here is from genome assembly GCA_964443575.1 of uncultured Chthoniobacteraceae bacterium. GTDB lineage: Bacteria > Verrucomicrobiota > Verrucomicrobiia > Chthoniobacterales > CAKUMP01 > CAYUDZ01. Next base: position 1,136 of record CAYUDZ010000138.1, read on the forward strand.
GTTTGTAGAACTTGAAAAATTCCTCCCTGTTCTCCTTGTTCATGAATGCGTCAACAGCCTCAATTGCTTTATCATCACCGCTGCTGCCAAGAGACGGCAGATAAGCAGACTTTGCCTGCATCATCTTTTCAAAGAATGCCTTGAATAACACATCGATATCTTCGATGACGCCTGACACATCAATGGCATCGTCGCCAAAATCGATCAATCGGACAGTAAGGTTGCGCTTTTCCCTGGCGTCATAGACTGTACGCTGGCCGCGCAACCAGCCCAGGATCTCCCGATTGCCCTCAATCGAATTCCTGACCGATTCAATCTTCTGGATGACCTCATCGACGTTCTCATTGGTGATCAATCCATCGTTCAGTCGGATCAACGCTTCTCGCAGTACCGGATAGAGAAACAGGCCGCCTTCTCCTTTGCGCAGGGTCAATGCATGCTCGGGCGTCAGCAGCTTCCAACCGACTTCGCTGGCATATTGCAGCAACGGTCGCTCAACTGCTTTATCCTCTGATGTATACGAAACCATAGAGTGTACTTATTGTTTCCACAAAGGATGTTCCTGCCAATTATCGGGGAGTCCCATTTTATTTCTAGGTACGTTTGGATATTCCATGAAAAGTGCTTCGACCCTATCTTTCCAGCACTTCATGCCGCAAGCCAAAGTCTGTTGCCAGTTGCTCAGCTATATTAGCAGCTACTCCACGATAAAAGGACAGCAAACTGCCCATGCTCATCAGCTCACTTACCATCCATATTGGGAGATTTTGGTGTGCTGTATATTTTCTAAAAAAGTGTTTAGTAAATTCCTCTTTACTGCGGCTGGTTTCCTCCAGCAGGCCTTCTCTCCACTTGATATATTTTGCAACGCTCATCTTGGGCAGATTCTCTTCATTGCAATGTCCAAATGCCCCGTAGGAACGTGAGAAGAAGTAAACTAGCTTCGTCCGTACGGCTACCTCTACTCTTTCAATAGCGTCCAGTAGTAGAACTCGTAGCCTGCGGTCAAAACAGTATCGCTGCCAAACCTCATCCAAAGTAGTACCCTCAACAAATTGATCTCATTACGGTTGCCTAAAAGGGTACAAATAGGTGCTCAGGCGGTAGTAACTGACGACTGACAGTCGCATTACTAATTCATCGCGTTCAGCCAATAAACCGCGGGCGATGAGCTTGTCAGCCTGCTCTTCTAGAGTTAGCGGTTGTTTTAGATACTCCAACTGCCCTCCTGAATGTGAAACTCCAGTATTAAGGCAAAAAACCTCCCGAATTACGCATTCGTGAAGAGGCGCGGGAGGTATACTGTAGACAATATTGATACTGTTGGCTTGTTTGTCAAAGAAAAAGTCAGGGCTACCCTGGATTCGGACCCACGACCAAATTTTGCTAATTAAATTACTTTTTGCAACAGTTGCAAATTGAGAGAATATTGTCATTGGAGCCTGATCGCGGCTACCCGCTAACTCTGTGTACTGAGAATCAGCCGTCAAGACTCCATCTCCAAGCTGTCAAATCTCGCACTTTTGTGGCTTCCCACACAAATGGTCTTTGGATCTCCGGAATCGCTATCTCACTTGACTCAATCCACGAAAGTAGGATTTGAACGCTGTGTTGGTTGACCGAGTATTTGGTGGTTGGCATGCAACATAATTAATCGAATGACTGAGCTGCGCCAAGTTTGATATTTTCAGGCTTCGTTGCGGAGGTATCAGCATTAAATGTCTGCCAAAGTATAGTGCTAAGCCATTCATAACGATATTGTTATCGGGATGAGTAACTTAAGTGATAGGAAATTAGCCACGAGTAGCACAAAGGAGTCGTGTTAATCGATTTTGTGGCTAATTCTGGCTGAAGTCTAATTGGAAGTTGGTTTCAGAATCTGCCCTGTTGTTTCCATATACCAATGTTTCCTGCATTAATACTCATTGGTAGAAGCTTTAACAATTTTTCTCTCATTCCTCTATTGCAGAGGTTTTAAGTTTACTTAAGCTTGCTGGCTGATGGAGATTGGTGGCGATAATTTGCGGTTTTTGTGGAGCTATTTGAACAAGATGGGATCGCGCACCTTGTCGCGCGGGAAGAGCTACTTTAAAGAGGGCAGGGTAGAGTCATGTGACTGGGATGGTGGTGCCTGGGAAGCCTGAGTGCAGGGAACTCAGGACTATGAGGTAAAACTGAGATTTCGGAAAAAGTCTCAAAAGTGGTCAGGCACTTGTTCTTGTCCGATGAGCAACGATTGCAAACATTGTGCCGCTGTGGCCCTGTACCTTCTTCATCACCAGCAGAGACCGGACTCAGCAGAGGATGCAATGGCAGATGGGAAAACGCAGTGGCAGCCGTTGGATCAGGAAGTGCTGGACGAATTGGTTGGATTTTGGCGTGAGAAGAATGGCAAATCACCCACGGGTTTCCAAACGCAGGATCTGATAAGCCTGGCAGATCTTTATGTCCTGTGGCAGGAAAGCCCTCAGTTAAGGGTAGCACCATTAGAAATTATTAGAAAAATATTACGTCCAGCAAGGTCTGGAGCTTACTTTGCCAATATCCCGTTGCCGAAGCAGATCGATCCACCGTTGAGTGTGGTTCAATTCTGGCATGCTTTACTGGTTGGAGCCGAGCGAGAAAACTTTGTGCTGGCCAAGCCGCAGCATTGGGAAAAAATCAGTCGTACGGAAGACAGTCGGGACGCGCTGCAGCGGCTCTACCAGGAAGAAGAGCGAGACACCATACAGCATTGGCTGGAAGAGTTTGCACGGGAACCTGAAGTTCCCGATCTCCCTGCTGAGATTCACGTAAGGATTGGCAAGGGGCAGGTCTTTGTCTATGTGCAAATGCCCGGTGACAGCAAGCCGACACGCATTACTGCAAATCAATGGACGCAACTCGATGGCAGTGGAAGTATCACCCCGTTTGGTCAAAGCATCATGGATGCGCTGGGCAATTTCATAGCGAACCGCGGTGAGATCGAATTGCATGATTCCTACTTCAATGCTCGCGATGCACTGCGTCGCCTGATGAGTATCGCGAAAAAATACATTCGCGGCAATGGGGTGCAGTTATCCTGGATGAGGGCCAGTTCGAAGGCACACAAAAAAAACACTATGACGCTGAGCTTAAAAAAGCGCCATTCATCGAGAAACTGGGCAGCCCGACCTGGAGGCTAACCGGCAAAACTAATAAACGCCAAGAGTTGGTCGAAAGCTTCCGCCAAGCCGCAGGGCATGCCGCCTTTCTGATCTCACTTAAAGCCGGAGGCACCGGACTCAACCTGACCGAGGCCGCGTACGTGATCATGCTTGACCCCTGGTGGAACCCTGCCGTCGAAAACCAGGCAATCGACCGAACCCACCACATCGGCCAGACCCGCACCGTGATCGCATATCGCATCATCGCCCGCGACAGCATCGAAGAAAAAATCCGTCGGCTCCAGCAGGAGAAAAGCCAACTAGCCGAATCAGTCCTCGGCGAAGCATCCGCCGGTTCCGCGCTGACCATCGATGACTTCAAGTACCTGCTGGATTAATCCAATCTCCGGCTTCGCTCCGTGAGTGATTCAATCTGCATCAGTTGTCAAGGATGCCTTGATGACTGAAATTTGGCAAAAATGTGTAAGATACGTACACAGTATTTAACAATTAGCGTCACATAACGCTCGCCTGGATAGCTGTAAGTTTTTGGGTTACTTCGTGTGGGATCTCTTCCTTTTTCATTTTTTGAGCAAGAAGAAAAAAATCACTTTTTGGCAGTGAAAGTTCTGCTCTTTGCAAAAATTCCGGTAAAAGGGTTTTGCTTGCGGGTTCGGAACGCAGGTAGTTGCTCGCCTCCAGCGGATTTTTGAAGAATGCTGGAGGTAGTTGCTCCCTGAGATAATCCAGTGCTGGTTGGGCGAATAATTCTCCTTTTTCTGAGGTGATGAAACGCTCGAGGCAGGCTGGGTGCAGGAGGTAGCTTTCTGCCTCGTAACGATCCCATCGCAGGATAGCAATGCCCTCACCGGCCAGCTCACGGTCCGGCAGATTTCGATTGTCGCCATCAAGCAGAAGAATACCCTTTAGGGCAGGCTTTACTGCCTTAAGGGCAAAGAAATGCGCCCTTGCTTCCTTCGGGTTTCTCCCTTGGTTATTATGCCAGAAGGGCAATCCGGAAAACCAAGCATGGAGGGGGTGTTCCAGCACTTCGGCCCAGGCCTTTAGCAGGTCGAAATCAGTATTTCCTTCGACATAGAGGATCCCGGTCGCTTCCTCGGCTTGTAGTAATTCCAGCGATGATACTCTTTTTAGAGCCTCTCTGACTTGATCGCGATCCGCTTCTGAGGCCAATCGGTGCGGTTCCCGATAGAATGACAAGATCTGGCGGGGGCTAGTGCTGTCGATCAGGACCTCCGCATGAGTGGCGATTATTAACTGGCCCTGTGAATAGTGGCAGAGACGACGCAGGGTGTCGTAGAGTTCTTTCTGTAGCAACACATGCAGGTGCGCGTCCGGCTCATCAAGCAAAATTAGACTGGAGGGACGGGCGAACATAAAAGCGAGGATTAGCAGGACCTGATGAAAGCCACTGCCGGCAGTCGAGACATCTAGAGGGGCCAGCCCACCATATCCTCGACCTTTCGGAATCCCCTTTAGGTATTGGCAAGTTATGTATGGAGTGCCGTCATAGGTCGGCTTAAGCAGCCGGTAACCGAAAATATCCTCGATAATCGATTCCAACTTCTGCCAAGCTTGACCATCTTTCATCTCGGCAACTTCCAGTAGAAGATTGCGGAGAATATCACCTCCCTTGCCCTGTCCCACCAACATATCCTGGTAGGGGCGGTCGTGTCGGGTTTCGTTCACCCCAATTCCTGAAAATGGCGGAACATAAACTACGGAAACTCGCTCGCGTGCCATTTCCAAGTATGGTAGATCATCAATGACCGGTTTGACGTGGACCTGTTCGGGACCACTATAGCGGAATTCAAAGCCGAATTTCCACACCTCCCTCTCGTCCGATTCTCCATGCAGGGTAACCACCATTGGACGTGGGGCCCCCTGCTTCCCTTCATCTTTCCTCAGTGATGTATGCGTGTCTGTCCAGAGTTGGTCCATGGAAGGAAGTGGTAGCGCGGTAAATTCCTGCCGGGTCACCGGCGCGCCGGTACGATCCTTCGACTTGGATCCACTGGCTGGACCTTTCTTGTCCCACCATTTCTGCATTGCCAGGCTCCAGACCATGACCACCTGTAGCAAGGTGGACTTTCCGCTATTATTCGGCCCTGCAAGCAACGATAACGGGGTCAGGGCAAACTCCTGATGGCCAAATCGCTTAAAATATTCTGTTGATACCTGGGTGATCATAAACTTACTGCCAATCCAATTGTATCATTTCCACAGATGACAGCTAGGACATTCATTGAGTAATTCAATCGTTTATCCACTAGCATACTTGTCACAACAGAATTAATCGAATGACTGAGCTGCGCCAAGTTTGATATTTTAAGGCCTCTTAGCAGAGGTGATGCTGATATGTGGTTAAGACATGATCGAGATTGAATAGTTAAAATCTAGCAGCATGAACGATATCGAGCGAATCCATGAAAGATTGCTCAGCTTTCCCGAAAGTGAGGTCGGTGAACCGTTCGGCCCTGGAGTGCTGGTGTACAAGGTGGCCGGCAAAATGGTGGCGACATTGACGCCGGAGGAAGTCCCGCCGCAGATGAACCTGAAGTGTGAACCACAGCGGGCGGTCGCGCTACGCGATGAGCATGATGCGATTCTGCCCGGCTACCACATGAACAAAAAGCATTGGAACACGCTGATCCTCGATGGTTCGCTGCAGGATGATTTTGTGCTTGAATTGATCGGGCATTCTTTCGACAGCGTGGCGGCTAGCATGCCGAAGAAAGATCGGGAGCGACTGCAATAAGCTGATTGGATTTTCAGCCAGACCCTCGAGGGCAAAGTCAGCCAGGTCGCCGTAGCTTCGTGATTGCTTTAGTCCCGTTTTTATAGGAGTCGAGGCTGACTCCTTTTCTGCCTAGCCCGGAAAAATCACAAGCCATCTACTGCGACAAGCGTGAGGCGCTTGTT